>CALAHN010000135.1 GCA_937891825.1 uncultured Alphaproteobacteria bacterium | reverse complement strand
GCTATCAATAAGATAGAGCATGGACCGCGCGTCCACCTGGACGCGCCATGCTCTAGACCGACAGGCTTGGAGATGCGAGCATGTCAGCTTGGAATTCGCCCAGACAGGAGACGCGGCCATGGATCGTGCGACATTCGAAGCGGAACTTGTGTGCGACGGCTATGCCGTCCGGGAATCGAGCTTGCCCGCCAACCATAACAACGCCGATCATGTGCACGACTTCGATGCGCGCCTGCTGGTGCTGTCGGGCGAAATTTCAGTAACTTATGGCGGCCAGACCGAGACCTGCCGCGCCGGCGACAGCTTCGCGCTCGCGGCCAACACCGTGCATTTCGAGACGGTCGGCCCCGACGGCGTCGCCTATGTCGCCGGCCGGCGCACGGCCTGAGCGCGTCATACTCTGAAGGATCGACCCGCCATGGCTGACGATCGCTCGGCGCTGGCGCGCGCGGAAAGCGTGGTCGCATTGCTGGACGCGGCGGCCGGCCGGATCGAGGCCGCGCGGGAAATGCCGGCTGACGTCCTGGCGGCCCTGCATGAAGCCCGCCTGTTCCGGCTGCTGCTGCCGAAATCGCTGGGCGGGGACGCGCTCGATCTCCGGTCCCATGTCGCCGTAATGGAAACGGTCGCGGCCGGCGACGCCAGCGCCGCATGGGTGATGGGGCAGGGGGCGGGCTGCGCGCTCGCGGCGGCGTTCCTGGCGCCCGAAGCCGCCAGGCGCTGGTTCGGCGCGCCCGACGCCGTGCTGGCATGGGGCGCCGGCATCCAGGGCAAGGCGGTTCGGGTCGAAGGCGGCTATCGGGTCACCGGCAAGTGGACATTCGCGAGCGGCAGCCGCCACGCCACCGCGCTCGGCGGCCACAGCTATGTCGTCGATGCGGCTGGCGCGCCGGTTCTCAGACCGAACGGCGAGCCGCTCGACCGAACCGTGCTGATCCGCCGGGAAGACGCCGACATCGACGATGTCTGGCAGGTCATGGGCCTGAAAGGCACGGGCAGCGACACCTTCGCCGTAGCGGACATCTTCGTCGCCGAAGCCGATACCATCGACCGTGAAAACGCCGAAGAACTGCGCGCCTCCGACCCGCTGTTCCTGTTTCCGGGGACGGTCGTCTACGGGCTGGGCTTCGCGGCCCTGCAGATCGGGATCGCCCGGGCGATGCTCGAGCTTCTGCGCGACCTGGCGCTGACCAAGACGCCGCGCGGCGTCACGGTTTCGCTCAGGGAGAATCCAGTGTTCCAGATGGCGCTGGCGAAGCTTGAGGCGCGGCTCCGCTCGGCCAGGGCCTATCTCCGCCAGACGGCGGGCGACGCCTATGACGCCGTCGCCGCGAGCGGCCGCATCACTCTGGACGACCGGGCGGCCTGCAAGCTCGCATCGGTGCATGTGATCCATGAATGCATGGACATCACCGCCGAGGCGTACCGCCAGGCCGGCTCCAGCGCGATCGTCTCCGGCGGCCCGTTCGAGCGCCGCCTCCGCGACGCCTTCACGGCCAGCCAGCAAACCCAGGCGCGCGCCCAGAATTTCGTGACCCTAGGCCGGATGCTGCTGGATCTCGAACCGGAATCGATGACGTTCCTTTGAGCGTCGCCGCTTGCGTTTTGTCGTCACAAACTATTGAGGGGACCTCCGGATGGATCAGGATAAATTCATGGCGCGCGCCATCGAGATCGCGGCGACCGCGGCGGGCGAAGCTGGGGCGCTGCCCTACGGCGCTGTCGTGGTGAAGGACGGCGTCATCGTCGGCGAAGGCTTGAACCGCGCCGCCAAGCTGTTCGATCCGACCTCCCACGGCGAGGTCGAGGCGATCCGCGACGCCTGCAGGCGCCTTGGCTCGACCGACCTGTCGGGCGCCATCATGTACACATCCGCCGAACCCTGTTCGATGTGCGTCGCGACCATGATCCTGGCGAACATGGCGAAGCTGGTCTATGCCGCCGACTGGCAGGACAGCAACGCCTTCATGGCGGCGCTGTCGGCGTCGAACCCGACCGTCAAGCGGCGCTACACCACGGTCGAACTCCGCGAGCAGGTCGGCCGTCCGCCCGAAGCCAGGGATATGCCGGCCGAGCAGATGGGGCAGGCCGCCGCCAGAGCCGTTCTGGACGCATTCGCCGCAAGCCGACGCTGATCGGCGCCATGCAGCGGCGTCGCCGCGGCCGCCCTCAGGCGTGCGCGACCCGGACGATTTTCGGGTTGATCTCCATATAGGCGCAGGTTCCCCCCGCCATGTCGTAGGCGAGGCGCTTCGGCAGGCGTTCCAGGGACAGGCCGTACATATGGAAATGCCGGCGGCAGACGTCGCCCGGCGTCGCGACGCTGTGGATGTCGTCGGGCAGCATCCCGACGCTTTCGCCGTCTCGGACCTGGACCGTCCGGGCAAGGCGGATTTCGGCCGGGCCGGGCAGGCGCCCGCCGGCGACGGTCTCGAAGAACTGGTTTTCCTCCGTGCCGGACAGACCGGCGACGGCGGCCCAGGTCGCGTGATTGTGGGGTCGGACCGCGCCGCCGGGCCGGGCGCAGGTCAGGTAAAGCGGGAAGCGGCCGTCGGCGTCTTCGCTGAGCAGGTAGAGGCGGGTCGCGGCGCCGGGCGCCGGGTTCGGGAAATCGCGCTCGGAAAACAGCGCCTTCTGCTGGGTCAGCGCTTCCAGCTCCCGCCGGATGGCCGCGACGGCGTCGGCGGTCACGCCCATGTCCCGCTCGATGGCGCGGACATTGGCGACGGTTTGGGCGACGGCGGCGCGGCGCGCTTCGATCGTTTCGGGATTGTAGCCGTCGACTGCGATCAGGTCGGCGTCGGACATGGGTTCGGTCCTGTCTGTTTCGGGCAAGCGTCAGATACTGAGGTCTTCGAGATTGTAGTCCCTGATGTCGGCGCGGGCGACCTTCGACCAGCGATAGGCCAGGCCGGCTTGCCGATGCGGTTCATAGACGAATGGCGTTTCGTCCGGAAAGCGCTGGCGGCGGGCGTCGATGGCGTAGCCCAGCAGCCGCGCCCGGCGCTGGATGCGGGCGGCGTCATAAACGGCGCGGGCATTGTGCAGCCCGCCCGCCTCGACGTTCAGCACGGAGCGGCGGCGGTGGAAGCCCATATTGACCGTGACGCGCCAATCCTTGCTGGTGTTCGCGAAGGAGCCGTGGACGGCCTGCCGATTGGTCATGGCGACGTCGCCTGGCTGGCAGATGATCGGAACCGCGTCGGGAAACCGGTCGGAGCCGGCGGCGGCGGCCATCGCCTTGATGTCGACCCGCCTGAGTTTGTGGGAGCCCGGCACGACCCAGACGCCGTTCGCCGCCGTGCACCCGAAGACCTGGCCCATGAAGTTGAAGCCGTGGCTGCCTTCGTCCCAATCGGGCGCGTTCCAATGGGTGACGCCGTCCCGATGCCAGGCGACCGATGCGCCGAGGCCCGGCTCCTTGATAAAAAGCGCCTCATTGAAGGGCGTGAAATCCGGTCCATGGACCGCGGCCGCGATCGACAGCAGCGTCGGGTGGCCGTAGACGCGCAGACACGCGTCCGAGAATCGCAGCGACCCCAGGATCAGATAGACGACCTCTTCCGGCGCGCCCGCGGCGGCCTGGTGTTCCCGCATCTTGACCGGATGGCGCCCGGCCGCGAGGTCGGTGCCGCCAAACGGATCGGCCAGCGGCTTCGACCAGAACAACGTCGGCGCCGCGCAGTCGCGGCCGAGCGCCGGGCGGCCCGACGCATCGACGTCGGCGCCCCTGGCGACCGGCAGGCGGGACTGGATGTCGGCGACGTCGGCCTTCAGATCGTCCAGCTCTTCCGGGCGCAGCACGCCCTCGAAGACATAGAAACCGGTTCGCCAGTAGGCTTCGGCGATGTCGGGATGCAATGCCCCGTCAGGCGTGAAACGCGCCGGCCCGCGATTGCCGAGCGCCATGGCCCGGCGTTCGCCGTCTCGCAGATAGTCCTGCATCGCCCGGTCGTCGTCGTCCGCCGGATTGCTTTGATGCGCGGCCGCGCCGTCCATTCCCGCCTCCATCAGAATTGCGTGGCGGGAAGTCTGCGCGGAATTTTAGCATCATGGAAGCCTGGGCCAGCGCCGTGTGGGCCAGCCGCTGCAGCGTCGCTTGACGTGAGGGGGAGAGATGGTGGGCGGTACAAGGATCGAACTTGTGGCCACTGCGATGTCAACACAGTGCTCTACCGCTGAGCTAACCGCCCGACCGGGAAGGCGGGTTTATTAGCGATATTCGCTCTGTCCCGCAAGGGCGTTTCGCTGATACGCTGGCGAAAAGCACGCTAGGGAGGTTCGACCATGTCAGCAAACGGCCAGGCGCTCGCGGAGCGCTATCTGAAATTCGGCATATTTCTCGCGCCGTTTCACCCGATGGAAGAGAACCCGATGCTGTGCCTGCAGCGGGACATGGACCTGCTGACCCATATCGACGGCCTCGGCTATGACGAGGCTTGGGTGGGCGAACATCATTCCGGCGGATTCGAGATCATCGCCAATCCGGAGCTGTTCATCGCCCAGGCGATCGAACGCACGCGCAATATCCGGCTGGGCACCGGCGTGATTTCGCTGCCCTATCACAACCCCTTCACGGTCGCGAGCCGGATGACCCAACTGGACTACCAGGCCCGCGGCCGCGCCATGTTCGGCGTCGGTCCGGGCGCACTGGTCGGCGATGCCTTCCGCATGGGCATCGACCCCGAAAACCAGCGCCGCATGCTGAACGAAGCGCTTGACGCGATCATGCCATTGATGCGCGGCGAGCAGGTCACGATGGAGACCGACTGGTTCAATCTGCGGGAAGCCAGATTGCAGCTTCCAGGCTTTACCCGCCCGCACATGGAGATGGCGGTCGCGTCCGCCCGCTCGCCCGTGGGGGCGCTCGCGGCTGGCAAGCATGGCCTCGGCATGCTGTCGATCGGCGGCACCTCGGCCGACGCCCTGAAGGCCCATGCCGCGAACTGGGGCACGGCGGAAGACGCCGCGGCCGAGAACGGCAAGACGCTGGACCGCAAGAACTGGCGCATCGTCACGCTGATGCATGTGGCCGAGACCCGCGACAAGGCGTTCCAGAACGTCAAATGGGGCATCGAGCGCTGGGCGAAATATTTCCGCGAGATCGCGACGTTCCCGATCGTGCCGGCCGACATCACCGACGCGGCGGAATATCTGACCGCCGGCGACATGGCGGTGATCGGCTCGCCTGACGACGCGATCGAATATCTCGAGACCTTATGGGACGGCGCCGGCGGCTTCGGCTGCCTGATGCAGCTTGCCCATAACTGGGCGGACTGGGAGGAGACCAAGCGGTCTTACGAGCTGATCGCCCGCCGGGTTTTCCCGCATTTCCAGAACTCCAATCAACTCCGGCGCTATTCCTACGACTACTCCCACGAGAACCGCCCGATGTTCATCGGCAAGGCGGAGAAAGCGGTGCTGGGCGAAATCGAAAAGCATCAGGCCCGAAAATCCGGGCGGGCGGCAGAGTGACGCCAGTGACGCGCGTTATGCCGGCATCTTCAGGAACTCCATGCCGCTGACGATTGCGCTGCCTTCGGCTTCGGGCGCGGTAGAGACCTATCAAATGGGGCCGCCCGCCCGCTTTCCGGCACGGTCCGTGCCGTTCAATCGCCAGGCGCTCGCAGCACTGCACGTCGTCCCGGATATTTCCGGCGCGTACGATCCCTGGCAGGGCGGCGCCCTGGATTGGGATGCGACGCTCAGCTTGCGCCATCGGATCTGGGACCTTGGTCTGGGGGTCGCGGAGGCGATGGACACGGCGCAGCGCGGCATGGGCCTTGCCGTCGCCGATGCGATGGAGCTCAACCGGCGCAGCATTCTGGAAGCCCGCGCGAGGAAGGACCAGCCAGTGCTGTTCTGCGGCGTCGGCACGGATGCGCTGGCCGACGGTCCGCAAAGCCTGGACGCCATCCTATCTGCCTATGAAGCGCAGATGGAGGCGGTCGAGCGCGACGGCGGCCGGGTCGTGCTGATGGCGAGCCGGGCGCTCGCCGCTGCGGCCCAGGGACCGGAGGATTACGCCCGCGTTTATGATCGGTTGCTGGCGGGGGCTGCGGCGCCGGTCATCATTCACTGGCTCGGCGAGATGTTCGATCCGGCGCTGCAAGGCTACTGGGGCCATGCCGATCATTATGGCGCCATGGATGTCGTGCTGGACCTCCTGTCCCGCCACGCCCTGAAGACGGCGGGCGTGAAGCTGTCGCTGCTCGACGCGGATAAGGAAATCGCGCTGCGCGCCCGGCTGCCGGACGGCGTCCGCATGTTCACCGGCGACGATTTCAACTATGTCAGCTTGATTGAAGGCGCCGATGGCGCGACATCCGACGCGCTGCTGGGCGCGTTCGACATGGCGGCGCCGGCGGCGTCTGCGGCCTTGGGGCGCCTCGCCGCGGGCGACATTCCCGGCTGGCGGGCGATTCTCCAGCCGACAGAGGCGCTCGCCCGGCACGTGTTCGCGGCGCCGACGCGCTATTACAAGACCGGCGTCGTCTTTCTGGCATGGCTCTACGGCTGGCAGCGGAGCCCTCTGATGTTGGGCGGCCAGGAGAGCGCTCGCTCGATCCTGCATCTCGCGGAATGCTTTCGGTTGGCCGACCGCGCCGGCCTCTTCGCCGATCCGGATCGGGCGGCGAGCCGGATGGAGACAGTGCTCGCCGTGCATGGGATCGGGTCATGACGAAGCGGCCTTTGACCCTGGACCGCCTCGCGATCAACCAGCGGACCTTCGGGCCGGATGTCGATCTGCCGACTGCCGTAGAAGCTGCGGCGCGGGCGGGTTTCGCTGGCATCGCGCCCTGGCGGGAGCATGTGACGTCCGTCGGCCGCGACGCGGCGGCCCGGATGATCCGGGATGCCGGCCTAAAGGTATCGGGTCTTTGCCGGTCTGGCTTTTTCGGCCCTGGCAGCCGTCCCGAGGATGGCCAGGGCGCCCTGACAGAAATGCTTGAAGCGATCGAGGATGCCGCCGTGCTCGGCGCGGCTGCGGTGATCGTCGTCGGCGGCGGCGGCGGGGCGAATATCGACGCTGCTCGCGCCCGGCTCTGCGCCGGGCTGGCGGCGGTCATCCCGGCGGCGGCGGCGGCTGGCGTGAGGCTGGCGCTCGAACCGCTGCATCCGATGACGGCGGCTGACCGAGGGTGCATCTCGACCATCGACTATGCCCGCGATCTGGCTGTCCTGCTCGATCCCGACAACACGGTGATCGGCCTGGCGCTTGACGCCTATCACGTCTGGTGGGAGCCCTATCTCGCGGCGTCCGTCGGGCGGGCGGGCAAACGCATCGACGCTGTGCATATCTGCGACTGGCGCGTGCCGACCCGGGACCTGCTGCTCGACCGGGGCCTGCCGGGCGACGGCGTCGCCCAGCCACGCCGCCTGCGCTGCCTGGCGGAGGCGGCGGGATATCGGGGGCTGATCGAGGTCGAGGTCTTCCAGCCGGAGCTTTGGGCGCTCGCCGACCCGCTCCGGATCGCGGAAGCTGCCCGGGACGCAGCTCTGGCGCACGGCTGACCGGGACGCGCCAGCGCGAAGCTGCGCCGATGCGGGCGCCGGCGGCTTCGCATGCATCCTGCGATCGACCGACTGACCTGCCCTTTGGCGATCTGTCCAAGAGTGAGTAAGTTGATCCCATGCAATGGCCGATTGAAGCCGCATCTGATTGGGACGGACAATGAAAGTATTTTTAGCGGGCGCCTCAGGCTATATCGGCGGATCGGTCGCCGCGGCGCTGATCGCGGCCGGTCATTCGGTGACGGGCCTGGTGCGCACCGACGCCAACGCCAAGAAGGTCGAGGCGTTCGGCGTGACGCCGGTCATCGGCGCCCTCGACGATTCGGACGTGCTGGCGAAAGCCGCGTCCGCGGCGGACGCCGTGATCAACGCCGCCAACGCCGACCATGAGCCCGGCGTCAGGGCGCTGATGGGCGCGCTGATTGGCACAGGCAAGGCCTATATCCACACCAGCGGCTCCAGCATTGTCGGAACCCAGGCGGGCGGCAAGCTCGTCGACGCGATCTATGACGAGACGACGCCATTGACCCCGTCGCCGGGCCGCGCCGCCCGGGTCGCGCTCAATCAGGCGATCCTGGCCGAAGCGGACAAGGGTTTCCGGCCGGTCGTCATCTGCCCCAGCCTGATCTACGGCCTGGGCGCAGGCGCGACGCTGCACAGCATGCAGGTGCCCTGGTTGATCGCGACGGCCCGCAAGAAGGGCATCGCCAAGCATTTCGGGCCGGGCGAGAACATCTGGTCGAACGTGCATATCAGCGATCTGGCGCCGCTCTATCTGGCGGCGCTGGACGCGGCCCCGGCCGGCGCGTTCTATTTTGCCGAGAACGGCGAGAACTCCATGCGCGAATTGTGCGTCGCGATCAGCAATATGCTGGGCTTCGGCGGCCGGACGGAAGCCATGACCCTGGGTGAGGCCGCCGAGGAATGGGGCGAGGGCGCGGCGCTCAACACCATGGGCTCGAACAGCCGCGTGCGCGCCGTCCGCGCCCGCGAGGAATTGAACTGGCGGCCTGGCGCCCCCTCTCTGATCACGGAAATCGAGCATGGCTGCTATGCCGTCTGAGAGCGAAGTCCCCTGGACGGAAGCCGATCTGCTATGGCGGCCGGAGACACTGCGCGCCCATCTGAACGACCCCGATATCGTCGTCATCGACACGCGCCCGGCGGAATTGTTCGCTGGCGGCTGCATTCCCGGCGCCCGGCATTTCGACCCCTATTTCGTGAACTGCGACGACACCGATCCCGCGCCGCTCGCCTCATTTGCCAGGATGTGGGGCAACATGCTCGGCTGGCGCGGCGTCAAGCCGACAGACCGGATCGTCTTCTACGGCGCCTTCTCCGACATGTGCGCCGCGCGCGGGTTCTGGTTCGCGGAATATCTGGGCGTCGCCCGCGTGCATGTGCTGGATGGCGGGCTGCGGGCCTGGGCGGCGGCAGGGCTGCCGCTCGCCCAACCAGGCCAGCTGCCGCGGCCGGAGAAGTTTCAGGGCCAGCCGGTTCCCGGCCGTGTCGCCACATATCGATCGGTGCTCGATGCGATCGACGACCCCGGCGCCGTGATCCTGGATAATCGCAGCGCCGCGGAATATTCCGGCGCGGACCGGCGCGCCAAACACGGCGGCGCCATCCCCTCGGCGCGGCTGCTGGATTGGGAGGAATTGTTCGATCCGGCGACCGGCGCCATGCGGCCGAAGGCGGAATTGCGCGCGATCCTGGAAAGCCGCGGCGCGACGCCCGACAAGGAAATCACGGTCTACTGCAACACCGGCTACCGCTCCGCCCATGCCTATCTCGCGATGCGGCTCCTGGGTTATCCCCGCATTCGCAACTATGTCGGCTCCTGGCAGGAATGGGGCAATCGCGACGGAATGCCGATACAGCGCGCAAACTGATAAAGGCTAGATCAAACTGTTGGCGCATGGCGCTCATCCGAGCGCCATGCGCTAGACTAACGCTATAATGGGCGTTTCCGGGGGAGTATGGGCATGGCGGAATCGGGCGCTGAGACCTTCGACTTTATCGTTGTCGGCGCCGGTTCCGCCGGAGCTGCGGTCGCGCATCGACTGTCTGAGAATGAACGCAATCGCGTTCTGCTGCTGGAAGCAGGCCCGGCGAGCAATCCCTGGTCGCGCATTCCGATCGGGTTCGCCAAGCTGATCAACAACCCGGCCGCTAACTGGCTCTATGCCTCGGAGCCTGAGGCCGGCACGAATGGCCGGAAAATCCCCGTGCCGCGCGGCAAGCTGCTGGGCGGGTCGAGCGCCATCAACGGGCTCGTCTTCGTGCGCGGCCAGGCCGCCGACTACGACGGTTGGGCGCAGATGGGCAATCGCGGCTGGAGCTACGATGACGTCCTGCCGTTCTTCAAGCGGTTGGAAAGCTTTCAGGGCGGGGCGGACGACTACCGGGGCGATAGCGGCCCGATCCGTGTGACCGTGCCGGACGAGAAAGGCCCGCTCTATGATGCGCTGATCAAGGCGGCCGGCGAAATCGGCGTGCCGCACAACCCCGATTACAACGGCGCCCGGCAGGACGGCATCGCCATGAGCCAGGCGACCATCGCCGGCGGGCGGCGCATGAGCACGGCCCATTGCTATCTCGACCCGATCCGCAAGCGCCCGAACCTGAAGATCGTGACCGGCGCCCTGACGGAGCAATTGCTGCTGAACGGCAAGCGCTGCATCGGCGTGCGCTACCGGGTCGGCGGCGTCGTCCATGAGGCGCGGTCCGGCAAGGATGTCGTGATTTCGGCGGGGACCGTGAATTCCCCGCAATTGCTGGAGCTTTCGGGCATCGGCGATCCCGAGCGGCTGGTCAAGGCCGGCATCGCGGTCCGCCATGCCTTGCCCGGCGTCGGCGAGAACCTGCGCGATCATTATGCGCCAAGGACGCGCTGGGCCGTCGGCGCCAAGGGCATGACCTATAACGACAAGGCGCGCGGGCTTGGCCTGGTCTATCAGGCGCTCCGCTATGCGACGCAGCGGAAGGGCATGCTGGGCATTCCGGCAGCCCCGATCCGCGCCTTCGTCCGCACCCGCGATGGCCTCGCCGCGCCGGACGCGCTGCTCGGCTGGGTCCCGATGCTCTATGAGCCGGGCTACAAGCTCTCGAAGCAAAGCGGCTTCACCTGCTATGCCCACGCCATGCGGCCGGAAAGCAAGGGCAGCATCCATGTCAGAAGCGCCGACGCTGGGATGGCTCCGGCGATCCGCTTCAATTTCCTGTCGTCGCCCCTGGACGTCGAGGTGACGCTGGCGGCGGTGCGGATCGCGCGCTCGCTGATGCATGCGCCGGCGATGGCGGGTCTCGATATCACCGAAATCGCGCCGGGCGAGGCGGTCAGGAACGATCAGGATCTGCTCGCCTGGGTCCGCGCGGTCGGCGAGACCACCTATCACCCGGTCGGCACCTGCAAGATGGGCTCGGACCCGATGGCGGTGGTGGATTCGCGGCTGCGCGTGCATGGCATCGAGGGGTTGCGCGTCGCCGACGCCTCGATCATGCCGACGTTGATCTCCGGCAACACCAACGCGCCGTCGATCATGATCGGCGAGAAGGCGGCCGACATGGCCTTGAAGGACGCGGCGGCCTGAACGCCCGCGATCAGGCCATCACCAGCCCGCCATCGACATAGAGCGTCTGCCCGGTCATGAAGCGCGCCCAGGGCGAGGCCAGGAACAGCACGGGGCCGGCGATATCCGCTGGCGTCGCGACCCGCCGCAGGGGCGTCTGGCTGGCGATAGCGTCGCGCATCGCCTGTTTGGTGCCCCGGCTGGCGTCGGTCGGATAGACCAGGCCGGGCGCGACCGTATTGACCCGCACCCCAAGCGGCCCGGTCTCGGCCGCGAGATTGCGCGCATAGCCGATCAGCGCGGCTTTCGCGGTCGTGTAGTCATGATAGGGCACGCTCGGCCGCGCCACGAGGTCGGTCGCGAGCATGACGATGGCGCCGTCGGCCCGCGCCAGCATGCCCGGCAGCACGGCCTGGATCAGGCCGTGGGCGGCTTTGACGGAGCCGTCGATCTGGCGTTGATAGTCGTTCCAGTCCAGTTCCCAATGGCGTTTGCGCGTCTCCGGATCGAAGCGATAGGGGCCGAAGGCGTTGTTCACCAGAACATCGATCCGCCCGAACTGATCGAGCGCCTCCTTGACCAGCCGGGCCGCCGCGGCCAGGTCCGTCACGTCGGCCTGCACGGGGAATGCGTCGCCGCCGGCGGCCTCGCAGGCGGCGACGGTTTCGGCCGCAGCTTCGGTATTGGCCAGATAGTTGACGACGACGCCCGCGCCTTCGCCGGCGAAGGCTGTCGCGATCGCCCGGCCGATGCCGCGGCTCGCACCTGTTACGAGAACCGTCTTCCCGGCGAAATCCATGGCGTTCGCCTATTCCGGCAGCAGGTCGGATTTGACGACGGCGTTCATGTCGAGCGGGTGCTTGATCAGGCCGAGGGCGAGGAACGTATCGGCGCCCTTCTGCAAAAGATCCACGTCGAAATGGCCGAGACCCTTGGCGACCGTGGTCGGCGACTGGGCGGAAGCATTGCGGATCTTGATGATCCCCAGATTGATGCTCGCGTCGCGGCCGTTGATCGCCCGGGTCACGGCAAGCGTCGCGGCTTCCTCCGGTTCGGCGATCATCCAGGCGGCGCTATCCCGGTAGGCTTTCAGGAACCGGCGGAGCAGGGGCTTGTTCGCTTCATAGTAGGAGCGGCGGACGATGAACATGTCGCTCGGCACGTTCAAGCTATCCTTGACTTCGATGACGTTGACCTCGCCGAGGCCCTTCAGCTTGCCGACAAAGAGGCCGGTGTCGGTCGCCGCCGTGGCGTCGACCTGGCCCTGGATGACCGGCGCGAAGTTCAGGAGGCCGGTCACCTTGATCGTGACGTCGGCCTCGGTCAGTCCCACCTGATGCAGCAGGACCTGCAGGTTCTGGCGAGTGCCGCTCGACAAGCTGTAGACGCCGATGGTCTTCCCCTTAAGGTCCTCGGGCTTCGCGATGCCGCGCCCGACGGGGGCGACGACATTGAACACGTTCTGGGGATAGATGTTGTAGATCGTGACCAGATCCTCGCCCTGATCCAGCGCCTGATACAGCGAGGCCGGGTCGGAGAACGCCACCTCCGCCGCGCCCGACAGCATGTTGACGATGGCGGAGCCGCCGCCTGCCCCTGGCACATAGCCGAGGTCGATGCCTTCGGCCTTGAAGAAGCCCTTGTCCGGCTCGGCCAGCAGATTGGCGATCTCGCTGATCGGCTGGCTCCAGCCTGCGATCGCGACCTTGTCCAGCGTCTCGGCCGCCGCCGTCGAAACCGTCAGCAGAAGCGCCGCGAGCGTCGTAAAAGCCTTGAGCATCATTGGGTATCTCCTTTATGCCAGCCGCGCAGCAGCCAGCGCTCCAGTACAACCGTGCAGTGATAGAAGGCCATGCCCATCAGGGTGATGACGATGAAAAGCGCAAACATCAGGGTCGAGTCCATCATGCCCTGGGCCGCGATGATGCTGGCGCCGAGACCGGCGTCGCCGCCGATGAACTCGCCGACGACCGCGCCGACCAGCGCCAACACGATCGCGACCCGGACGCCTGCCAGAATGACAGGCAGGCCGGAGGGAATTTTCAGGCGAAGCAGCGTCTGCATCCGGCTCGCCCGCAGCATCCGGAACAGGTCCCGCTTCTCCGGCGTCGCGGCGGCGAGGCCGGTCAGGGTGTTTTCCAGAAGCGGGAAGAAGCAGATCAGCGCGGTAATGACGATGGTCGATGTCATGCCGAAGCCGAACCAGATGATGAAGATCGGCCCGAGCGCCAGCTTGGGCACCACCTGGCTCGCCAGCACATAGGGCCAGACCAGCCGCCGAAGGACCTCGACTTCCGCCAGCAGCACGCCCGCCGCGAACCCGATGACGCAGCCAAGCGCGAAACCGGCGAGGGTTTCGGCAGCCGTCACCCAGATATGCGGCCAGAGGAAGCCTGTGACGAGCCCGTCCCAAAGCGTCGCCGCGATCGCCATGGGGGCCGGAAACACCATCGCCGACGCGCCGCTCAGGCGGACGCCGACTTCCCACGCCAGCATCAGCAGCACGAACAGCAGAACCGATATGAGGCGCATCCCGCTCATGCCGCCATCCGGCTGGCGGCGGCCATCTGGCGGCGGATGTCGCGGCAAAGGGCGTTGAAGCCTGGGTCGTAACGGATGTCCACGGCGCGCGGCCGGTCGAGCGCGACAGGCATGTCGAACGCGATCCGGCCCCGCTCCATGACGGAGACATGGTCGCCCAGGTAGACAGCCTCGGCGATGTCGTGGGTGACGAACAGCACGGTGGTCCGGCGGTCTTCGGCGAGGCGCAGCAGATCGTCCTGGAGTCCCTCGCGGGTGATCGCGTCGAGCGCGGCGAAGGGCTCGTCCATCAACAGCGCCGGCGGCTCGGTGATCAGCGCCCGGGCCAGCGCCGTCCGGCTTTGCTGGCCGCCGGACAATTGCCCCGGATAGCGCTGGGCATGGCCGCCGATGCCGATCCGCTCCAGCGCCGCATGGGCGGCCGCGCGGTCCGCCGCCGTGACCTGGCGCTTCAGGGAGATCGGCAGCAGCACATTGTCCAAGACCGTTCGCCATTCCAGCAGCGACGGCGTCTGAAAGACGAAGCCGACGGCGGGCGCCGGCCCGTCGATCGGCGCGCCCTGGATGCGCGCGGCGCCGGCGCCTGGGCGCAACAAGCCCGCCGCCAGCTTCAACAGGGTCGTCTTGCCGGAGCCGCTCCGCCCGACCAGGCAATGAAAGGCGCCCGCCGGCACGCGGAGGTCGACGCCCGTCACGGTCGGCGGGTCGTCGCCATAGGCATAGGCGACGCCGTCCAGGTCCAGGAATGGCTGGGCGTCAGTCGACATAGGCCGCCAGCCTGTCCGCCGTCGGCAGCGCGCGGCCGTCGATCTCCGTGATTTCCACGAGATCGAGAATGTTGAAGCGGCCGTCATGGTGCCATCCGGCCTCGGGCGCGGTCATGTCGCCGAGGGCGGCGACCCGGCGCACGCCCGCCAGCCCGAGCTCGGCGCTCAAGGCGAACAGCCGGTCCGGCGCGCATGCGAGGCCCGCCGTCTGGAGCAGGCGGCGATAGGGCGCGACCCTGGCCGCCACATCTTCCAGGCGCTGGACCGCGACCACCCGGATGGCGCGGTTCAAGCTGCTTGGGCTGAACTGCCCGTCCGTCCCATCGTCGAAGGCGACCGTCCAGAGGCCCGCCGGATCGCCGATCACGGCGCCGCCCGGGCTGGTCTCCGCCGCTGCCCGCCAGGCCGCGACGTCGGCCGCTTCGCCGAGGCTGAGGGCGCGGCGCGGATATGTGCGCTCGAACGCTTGCAACTCCTGGGCAAGATGCCCGGCAAAGCGTTCCGGGCTGGAGCGGCCGCCAGCCTCGACGAAGATCACGTGGGGCGCGAAGCAGCCCTGCTGGTCGTAGCGCATCACGTCATAGGCGGCGGCCCGCGCGGTTTCGGCGGTCTTCGCGGCGTCCAAGGCCTCCCGGCCGATCATGGCGAAGCTGACCTTGTGGCCGTAGGCGAGGAAGCGCGTCGTGATCGGCGTGCGCGCCCGGATCGCCGCCAGCGCCGCATTGCCGCCGTAGGCGAGCGCCAGTTCGGCGGCCTCGAGCAGCGCGCGCTCGGGCGCTTCCTCGCCGCCTTGCCACCAGACGACCGCGATGCACTCGGCGAGCGCAGGGTCGACCTCCGCCAGGGCGTCGACGAACAGGCCTGCGAACAGCGGCTCCGCCGTCGGGACCTTGCCGACGGCGCCGGATTTCGCGAGCAGCCCCGCGGCGAGGCTCCAGAGCGGCAGGCCAGGCACGTTGCCCGCCCAGATATGCGCCGTCAGGTCCGCGCCATAAGCCCGGCCGTATCCGCCCTTGGGCAGCGGCTGGAACCCGTCGAGGATCGCGGGATTGGGGAAATCCTCGGCAAGGAACCGCAGCAGTTCGGGCTTGCGGAAGGTCATGAGGTAGCGCGTCAACCCCAGGCCGACCATGTCCGCGTCATAGCCGGTGAGGCGCGGCAGCAGCCGGTCCATCTGGCGGCGGATCGGGTGCGCGCGGTCGAGCAGCCGGGCGATCGCCGCATCGAGCGTGTCGACAATTCGGGCGACCGGATAGGTCTTGAGAGTTCGGCGCGTCGCGGTCTTGACGCTCGCCGCGACCGCCGCGATCGCCGCCGCGTCCAGCTTGGGCAGCGCGATCGACACTGGCGCGTCCGCCGGTCCATAGGTCTGGGTCACGTGGCCAAGCGCATCGGCGTTCATGCCGGGCAGGCGTGCCGCGAGGATCGGGTGCTCGGTCACGCCGCGCTCGCGGCTTTCAGGAAGGCGTCGACCGCCATGGAACATCCGGCCGCCGCCGCGCCCGCCGCCCGGCCAAGCAGCAGGAAGCCGCCGTCGACCGCGATGCCGGCATCCTCGGTCAGTATGGTCGCGACGATGTTGAAATGGGCGAGATCGGTGTGCGCCAGCACCCCGGTCGCTCCGTCCGGCACTGACTGGCCGGTCAGGGGATCGACGACGCGGGCGCGGATCCAGTGCGGGCCAGACTTGACCGACGGGCATGCGGCGTTGCCGTCGTCATAGAACTGCGTGCTGAGTTCGGTCATGCCGTACATATTGATGCAGCGGCGCCGGGGCACGCCGAAGGTCATGGCGAGCGCGTCATAAAAGGCATCCGGCTCCAGCTCGCGCGACTGGCCCTTGAAGCCGCCGGTATCGAGGATGCGACTGCCCTCGGGCAGGCGGAAGCGCCGCCCGCGCGTCGCCAGCGCGTCAAGGGCGTGGACCAGGCTGAAGCTGGCGCCGATCAGACCATAGGGCGCGCTTGACGCTTCGGCCCGTTCCAGGTCCTGGCAAAGGCCATCGATGTCGATCCCGTCCGGCCCGATCAGGTGGCGGCTGCCAGGGCTGCCGAAATGCTGGCGCGCGAGGTCCAGATAATGGGCGAGGGAGGAATTCGGCAAAAGCGCCGGCGTCGGGAACAGCACGCCGAGCGGCATCCGCTCCTGGCCGCCCATGAAGCGCTGGGCGAAGTTCCGGCGCATCGAGGCGTCATAGACGCTAAGCGTGGCGTGATAGCTCTTGCCGCGGACGCCGCCCAGGGTGGTGCCGCTGGTCATGAAGGTCGCGACGCAGTCCTCGGGCGGCCGGCAGGTGAGGTCGAGGGACTTGAAGGCGTTGATCGGCACAGCCGGGATATCGGCCCAGCGCTTCACCGTGCGCGGGGTCTTGCCGCGCGCGCGGGCGAACTTGGCGAAAGGGGCATTATGCTGGAACTGATAGGCGAAGACCTTGAGCGCGAGCGCTTCGAACGCCGCGTCGGCCGCGGCCGGGTCGCTGGGCGGGTCCGCCTCGATGAAGGCCAAAAGCTCGGCGATGATGTGCTCCTGGTCCATGGGTCCGCTCCGGCGCCCGGTCGGCGCGCGGCGTCGGCGATGGGGGGAACGGAGCTTTTTCGGAGCGCCAGCACATCCCATTCCCTACGCCGGCGTGATCCGGTTCAGGTTCAAAGGGTCGTCGCGCCGGGGCCGGCCATCCCGGCCCCCAATCGACATCTCAGCCCCTCAAGCAGGGCTCCCCTATGGATAGCGCACAGACGCTAGGGTCTGCGGCCCCTCACGTCAAGGGAGACGTGGTATTGGCGGGGGCGGATTATCTACCCCCGATATCGGCTCTCCGGCCGCGGAAGGCCCAGGTTTTCGCGGAGGGTTTGACCTTCGTAGCGGGTGCGGAAGATGCCGCGGCGTTGGAGGGCGGGCACGACCTGATCGACGAAATCGTCGATGCCGGCGGGGAGGTAGGGGAACATCACGTTGAAACCGTCGGAGGCCTCGCCGTCGAGCCAGGCCTGCATCTCGTCGGCGATAGCCTCTGCCGTGCCGACCAGGGCGTGGCCGGCGTAGCCGCCGAAGCGGCCGGCCAGTTGGCGCACCGTCAGGTTTTCTTCAGCCGCGAGCTTCAGGACGCGTTCGCGCCCGCTCTTGCTGGCGTTGGTGTCGGGGATGTCGGCGGGCAAGGGCTGGTCGGGATCGAAGCCGGATGCGTCGGAGCCAAGGGCGATCGAGAGCGAGGCGATGCCGCTGTCGTAATGCACGAGGCTGTCGAGCAGGGCGCGCTTCTCTTGAGCCTCCGCGTCCGTCCGGCCGACGACGACGAGGGCGCCCGGCAGGATCTTGATGTGGTCCGGGTTGCGCCCGGCCTTGGCGGCGCGGCCCTTGATATCGGCGTAGAGCGCCTGGGCGTCCTGGATCGTGCGGCCGGAGGAGAAGACCATCTCGGCGGTTTCGGCCGCGAGCTGGCGGCCGTCGTCGGAGGCGCCGGCCTGCACGATCAGCGGCCAGCCCTGCACCGGCCGGGCGATGTTCAGCGGCCCGCGCACCTGGAAGAAGTCGCCCTTGTGGTCCAGCACGTGCAGCTTGGCGGGATCGAAGAACACGCCGCTCTCGACGTCCCGGATGAAGGCGTCGTCGTCCCAACTGTCCCAGAGGCCGGTCACGACCTCATAGAACTCACGGGCGCGGCGGTAACGCTCGGCGTGATCCATGTGATCGGTCATGCCGAAATTCAGCGCGGCGTCGGGGTTGGAGGTGGTGACGATGTTCCAGCCCGCCCGCCCGCCCGAGATATGGTCGAGCGAGGCGAAGCGCCGGGCGATCATGTAGGGCGGCTCGAACGTGGTGGAGGCCGTCGCGATCAGGCCCAGATGCCGGGTGTGCATCGCCAGCGCCGGCAGCAGCGTCAGCGGATCGAAGCTGGTCGCAGTCGCGCTGCGCTTCAGCGCATCCATCGGCATGTTCAGCACCGCCAGATGGTCTGCCATGAAGAAAGCGTCGAACAGGCCTTCCTCCAGCTTTTGCGCATAGGCGATCAGGGCCCGGAGATTGAAGTTGGCGTCCGGCGTGCCGCCCGGATAGCGCCATGCGGCGGTATGGATCGACACCGGCCGCATGAACGCGCCGAGACGGAGTTGCTTCTTGGCCATGATGCCCCTTGCCCCGAATGCTAGCGTGCGGCGTTCAAGGCGCGCCAGACCTTTTCCGGCGTCGCGGGCATGTCGATGGCGCCGGCCCCGGTCGAGGCGAGCGCGTCCCGGACGGCGTTCATCACGGTCTGCGCGCCGGCGATGGCGCCGGCCTGGCCGCTGCCCTTGACGCCAAGCGGGTTGGCGGCGGTCGGCTGGCCTTCGAAGCGGATGTCGAAGTTCGGCAGGCTGCGGGCAAGCGGCGCCGCATAGTCCATCAGCGTCGCAGAGAGGCACTGGCCGTTCCCGTCATAGACGATCTGTTCGCCCATGGCCTGGCCGATGCCCTGGGCAAGGCCGCCATGCACCTGGCCCTCGATCAACTGGCCGTTCAGGATCGCGCCGTAATCGTCGACGCCGGCATAGGAGAGCAGCTCTACATGTCCGGTCTCGGGGTCGATTTCGACCTCGGCGACATGGGCGCCGGCGGGCCAGGTGATCGGCGCATCGTCCCATTGCCAGAAGCTGTCGAGGCCGGTTTCGAGGCCGAATTCCGGCTGGCGGGCGGCCGCCGCGACATCCGATAGCGCGACGCTCCGTCCATCGCTGGCGACGAAGCTTCCGTCCTTGAACGACACGGTCTCGGGCGCGGCCTGCAGCAGCCGGGCGGCGACGCCCTGGCCCTTGGCGAGGGCGGCGTCGATCGCGCCGACGATGGCGGTGCCGCCCATATGCATCGACCGCGCCCCGCCATGGCCGTGGCCCATGCGGGTTTCGGCCGTGTCGGCCTGGATATAGCGGATCTCGCCGAGCGGCGCGCCGAGCCTTGCGGCGACGAGGTCGGAGAAGGTCGTCTCGTGGCCCTGGCCGTTGCTTTCGGTGCCGGTTCTGACCTCGATCATGCCATCGTCCGCGAAGCGGATTTCGGCGCCTTCCGAAGCCGCGCCCCGGGCGCTTTCCAGGAAGCAGGCCATGCCCTGGCCGCGGAGCATGCCCCTGGCCGCGGAGGCGGCGCGCCGCTCCGCGAAGCCGGGCCGGTCGGCCAGGGCGTCGGCGGCCTTGATGGTCTCGACGATCTGGCCGCTGTCGACGACGAAGCCAAGCGCAGTCTTATAGGGGAAGTCGGCGATGGCGTTCTGCAGGCGGAGCGCCACCGGGTCGAAGCCGAACTGCCGAGCGGCTTCGTCGACCAGCCGCTCCATCAGGTAATTGCCTTCGGGCTTGCCCGCGCCCCGGTAGGCGTCGACGGGCGCGGTGTTGGTGAAGACGCCGGTCGCGATCATGCAGACATTAGGGATCGCATAAATGCCGTGGATCGAGCGGGTGACGGAAACCGTGCCGCTGCCGGGCGCGCCGGTCGAGAGGTGGGCGCCCAGGTCGGCGGTCATTTCGGCGAGCAGCGCCGTGAAGCGGCCGTCCCTGGTCAGCCCCAGCCGGGCGCGGGATTTGACGGCGCGGCCGTGGGCGCCGCCGGTCACATCCTCGGTCCGTTCCGCGACCCATTTGACCGGGCGGCCAAGCGCCTTCGCCGCATGCAGCACGAGCGCCCATTCCGGATAGGCGAAATTCTTGGCGCCGAAGCCGCCGCCGACATCGTGAGCGAGGACGCGGAGCATGGTCTTCTCGACGCCGAGCGTCGGGAGGAGGGCGTTCTTGATGCCGTGCACGCCCTGGCCGGTCAGCGTCAGGGCATAGCCCGTCTCTGCGTCCCATTCGCCGATGGCGGCGCGCGGCTCGAGCGGCAGGGCGGAAACCCGGTGATTGTCGACGGTCAGGTCCAGCACATGATCGGCCGCGGCGAGCGCGGCTTCCGCCGCAGCCCGGTCGCCGGCCTGGAAAACGCACATCCGGTTGCCGGGGGCCTGGTCCCAGATCTGCGGCGCGTCCGGCGCCTGGGCGAGGCCAGCGTCGATCAGCGCCGGGCGTTCCCGATAGTCGACCAGCACGAGGTCCGCCGCATCCCGGGCGGCCGCCAGGGTTTCCGCGACGATGAAGGCGACCGGCTCGCCCTGGTGGCGCACACGCTCGCCCGCAAGCACCGGCCGGGGCGGACGGACCAGCGGTGGGTCGCTTGGAATGGTCGAAACGTTCTGGATCGGGCCGACGCCGGCCTTGGCCAGATCGGCGGCCGTGATGACGGCGAGAACGCCGGGCGCGGCGCGGGCGTCATCGGCATCGATGCCGATGATATCCGCATGAGCATGGGGCGAACGCAGGACGACGCCATGGGCCTGACCGCGCCGGACAAGATCGGCGGTAAATCGGCCTTTGCCGGTGATGAACCTCTGGTCTTCGATACGGCCCTTCGGCTGTGACATCCTGCGGCGTCCTTTGGCGTTCGGAAACGGTCAGGGGCCATCATAGCCTGATTGGCGCAAAAGACAGGAGGGGCCGGTCAGTCGCGAAGATCGTCCCAGAATTCCTTGACCTTGGCGAAGAAGCCGTCAGCCTCGGGGTTGTTATTGCGGCCTTCGCTTTCGGCCTCGAACTCTTTCAGCAGCTCTTCCTGCCGCTTGGTCAGGTTGATCGGGGTTTCCACATGGGCCTCGACATACATGTCGCCCCGGCCGCGCTGGTTCAGGATCGACATGCCCTTGCCGCGCAGGCGGAAGCGGCGGCCGGTCTGCGCGCCCATGGGGATCGTGATCCGGGTGCGGGAGCCGTCGACCGTCGGGCATTCTATCTGCCCGCCGAGCGCGGCCGTCGTCATCGGAATCGGGGCGCGGCAATAGATGTCGGCGCCGTCCCGTTCGAACAGGTTATGGGCGCGGATCGAAAGGAAGATATAGAGATCGCCTGGCGGCGCGCCGCGCATGCCGGCCTCGCCTTCGCCGGACAAACGAATGCGCGTGCCTTCGTCGACGCCGGGCGGAATATTGACCTGCAGCGTGCGTTCGCGGCGCACGCGGCCCTGGCCGCCGCAAGCGCGGCAGGGGTCGGAGATGACCTGGCCCTGGCCATGGCAGTTCGGACAGGTGCGCTCCACGGTGAAGAAGCCCTGGCTGGCGCGGACGCGGCCGATGCCGTTGCAGGCGCTGCAGGTCACAGGCTCCGACCCGTCCTCGGCGCCCGAGCCGTTGCAGCTTTCGCAGGCCGCCAGCGTCGGCACGCGGATATCCGCCTTCTTGCCGGCATAGGCGTCTTCGAGGGTGATTTCCATATTGTAGCGGAGGTCGGCGCCGCGCTGGCCGCGCCGGCCGCCGCCGCCGCGCCGGCTCATATCGCCGAACACCTCGTCGAAGATGTCGGAGAAGGATGAGCTGAAATTGAAATCGAACCCGCCGCCCGCGCCGCCGGCGGCGCGGCGCTGGGCGAAGGCGTCATGGCCCATGCGGTCATAGGCGGCGCGGCTGTCGGCGTCTTTCAACACCTCATACGCGGCGCTCAATTCCTTGAACTTCTGCTCGGCCTCGGCGTCGCCGGGATTGCGGTCGGGATGATATTGCATCGCAAGTTTGCGATAGGCGGATTTCAGCTCCGCGTCGCTGGCGCCGCGTGTTACGCCAAGTGTCTGATAGTAGTCCTGGGCCATCGTTCGAGATCTCGCTCGGGGTCATCAACGCAATTGGGAGCCCGGCTTCAGCCCGGGCTCCCAAAAGAGTTTTAAGTATGGTCAGGAATCAGGCGGACTTCTTCTGGTCGTCGTCTTTCACCTCTTCGAAGTCGGCGTCGACGACGCCGTCATCGGCGGACGACTTGGAACCGCCGCCCGGGCCGCCGCCGGTCGGGCCGCTGCCATCGCCGTCAGTCTCGGCCTGGCTCGCCTTGTAGATCGCTTCGCCAAGCTTCATCGACGACTGGGTCAAGGTCTCCGTCTTCGCCTTGATCTCCTCAAGGTCGTCGCCGTCCTTGACATCCTTCAGCGCCTGAACGTCGCCTTCGATCGTCGACTTGTCGTCGGCCGACAGCGCGGAGCCATGCTCGGCGAGGTTCTTCTCGACCGAGTGAACCAGGCTGTCCGCCTGGTTCCGGGCTTCCGCAAGCGCCCGGCGTTCCTTGTCCGCGGCGGCGTTGGACTCGGCTTCCTGCACCATCCGGTCGATATCTTCGTCCGAAAGGCCGCCTGAGGCCTGGATGCGGATCGTCTGTTCCTTGTTGGTCGCCTTGTCCTTGGCGCCGACCTGGACGATGCCGTTGGCGTCGATGTCGAACGTCACTTCGATCTGCGGCATGCCGCGAGGCGCCGGCGGGATGCCGACGAGATCGAACTGGCCGAGCATCTTGTTGTCGGCCGCCATCTCCCGCTCGCCCTGGAAGACGCGGATGGTCACCGCGCCCTGGTTGTCCTCGGCGGTGGAGAAAACCTGGCTCTTGCGGGTCGGGATCGTCGTGTTGCGTTCGATCAGGCGGGTGAAGACGCCGCCAAGCGTCTCGATGCCAAGCGACAGCGGGGTCACGTCGAGCAGCAGCACGTCCTTGACGTCGCCCTTCAGCACGCCCGCCTGCACGGCGGCGCCGATGGCCACGACCTCGTCCGGATTCACGCCGCGATGCGGCTCCCGGCCGAAGAATTTCTCGACGACCTCAATGACCTTCGGCATGCGGGTCATGCCGCCGACCAGAACGACTTCGTCGATCTCGTTTGCGCGGAGGCCCGCATCCTTCAGGGCTTGCTTGCAGGGCTCGAGCGTGCGTGTCACCAAAGCTTCGACCAGCGCTTCAAGCTTGGCGCGGGTCAGGTGAATGTTCAGATGCTTCGGACCGGACTGGTCGGCCGTGATGAACGGCAGGTTGACGTCCGTCTGCGTCGCGGAGGAAAGCTCGATCTTCGCTTTCTCCGCGGCTTCCTTCAGGCGCTGCAAAGCCATCCGGTCGTTGCGGAGGTCGATGCCCTGTTCCTTTTTGAACTCGGACGCCAGGTATTCGATGATCGTGTTGTCGAAGTCTTCGCCGCCCAGATGCGTATCGCCGTTGGTCGACTTCACTTCGAACACGCCGTCACCGATCTCGAGGATCGACACGTCGAAGGTGCCGCCGCCAAGGTCATAGACCACGATGGTGCCGGTGTTCTTCTTGTCGAGGCCATAAGCCAGCGCCGCGGCCGTCGGCTCGTTGACGATGCGCAGCACGTCGAGGCCGGCGATCCGGCCGGCGTCCTTGGTCGCCTGGCGTTGGGCGTCGTTGAAGTAGGCGGGGACCGTGATGACGGCTTCGCTGATCGTCTCGCCGGAAAACGCTTCCGCGGTTTCCTTCATTTTCTGCAGGACGAAAGCCGCGATCTGGCTCGGCGCGTATTTCTCGCCGTTGGCCTCAACCCAGGCATCGCCATTATCGCCCTTGACGATCTTGAACGGCGACGCCTTGAGTTCGCGCTGGACGATGGGATCGTCGAAGCGGCGGCCGATCAGGCGCTTGATCGCGTAGAGGGTGTTATCGGGGTTCGTCACGGCCTGGCGCTTGGCCGACTGGCCGACGAGGCGTTCGCCGTCTTTCGTGAATGCGACCATGGACGGGGTCGTGCGGGCGCCCTCGGCGTTCTCGATAACGCGGGCGTTGGAGCCTTCCATAATGGCGACGCAGGAATTCGTCGTGCCAAGATCGATGCCAATAACTTTGGCCATAGTAACCTCCTTTGCGGCAAGCCCACTGATGTCCGCCCGTGAAGGCGCGGCCTGTCGGGGCCCCCAAATCAATGTTCAAGGACTGAACGGATCGTGCCGGCGACGCTTATGTCCCCTGGCGATGGGCGATATATAAGAACCTCCGGCGGCGGCCGCAAGGACGGGCGGCGCTATTCCCGGACGCAAAACCCGGGGAGATCGACGCCAGATCGTCTCGCCGGCGCCTGAACCGCCATTCCGGCCTGCTTTGACGACTGGGCGCCGGAATGGCTGGCGGCGGGCCATGGGTTTGTCCGCGATCCCCGTGGCGCCGCCGCCTGTCGGGTCGACCAGAGCCTGTTCGTGGCGCTCGGACGGCGGCCCCGATCACCGCCGCGCCGCAGCCTGGCGCAATCATGCGGCTTAATTGCTAACTTGTTGATATAGATCAAAGCCCGCTCGGGCGCTTTCGCTTAAAAGGCGTTCGATCCGGGCGTCGGAGCGGGTCGCGGCGGGCCGTAGATCGGCGGTTTTTATCCGCCATTAACGTTGTAACTGGCATGAAAGGCGTCCCTGGCCTTGCTCCAAGGCGCCCCAAAAGAGGAAAGCATCGACGGATGGCATCTTGTCTCATCGTCGACGACTCGCGTGTCGTGCGCGCCGTCGCCCGTCGCATCCTCGAGGAATTGCAGCTTGACGTGCGCGAGGCCGAGAACGGCCGGGTCGCGCTCGATCGCTGCAATGACGGGATGCCCGACCTGATCCTGCTTGACTGGAACATGCCGGTCATGGACGGACTGACCTTCCTGCGCACGATCCGCGCCGAGCCGCTGCCGCGTCAGCCGAAGATCGTTCTGTGCTCGACCCAGCGCGACATCGCCCACATTTGCGAAGCATTGGACGCGGGCGCCGACGAATACATCATGAAGCCGTTCGACCAGGAAATCATGTATTCCAAGCTTGTTGAAACCGGCATTCTCTGACCGATCGGCGACGTTGCGCGCCCTAGGGCTCGCCGGGTTCGGGGCTGAAGTGATCCTTGAACTTGTTCTCGACCGTCGCCCAGTCGTCGGCGTCGGCCGGCGGTTCGCCCTTGCGGGTGATATTCGGCCATGCGTTCGAATATTCCCGGTTGAATTCGACCCATTCCTCGGCCCCCGGTTCGGTATCCGGCTTGATCGCCTCAATCGGGCATTCGGGCTCGCAGACGCCGCAGTCGATGCATTCGTCAGGGTGGATCACCAGCATATTCTCGCCGACGTAGAAACAGTCGACGGGGCAAACCTCGATGCAATCCATGTATTTGCACTTGATGCAAACTTCGGTGACGACATAGGTCATCGGCAAGCTTTCCGGGCGTGATGGGGACGAAACGACAGAGCCTATATCGCGGGTAAGGCAAGGGATCAATGCGGCGGGATGCGCGCATCGCTGGCGTTCGACGCGGCGGCGCTTCTATACTTCGCCGACGCCGCAAAGCCAGCGGCCGCCGCGGCGGCCGCCAGGAGGAGAATGACCCCATGCCCATCATTAACCGGATTGGCGAACTGACCGACGTGATGACCGAATGGCGCCACGAGATGCACAAGCATCCCGAAACCGCGTTCGAGGAAGTGTGGACCAGCCAGTTCATCCTGGAGCAGCTTGAAACCTTCGGCATGGACGAAATCCATACCGGCATCGCCAAGACCGGCATTGTCGCCGTCCTGAAGGGCCAGGGCGGCTCGACCGACGCCATCGGCCTCCGGGCGGACTTCGATGCGCTCGACATCATTGAACTCAACGATATTCCCTACAAATCGCAGAACCCTGGCAAGATGCATGCCTGCGGCCATGACGGGCACACGGCGATGCTGTTGGGCGCGGCCAAATACATGGCCGAGACCCGGAACTTCGACGGCACGGTCTATTTCATCTTCCAGCCGGCGGAAGAAAACGAAGGCGGCGGCCGCGTCATGGTCGAGGAGGGGTTGTTCGAGCGGTTTCCGATGCGCGCCGTCTACGGCATGCACAACTCGCCGGGCCTGCCGGTCGGCAAGATTTCCATGGGGCCGGGGCCGATGATGGCCGGGTACGACATCTTCGAGATCACGATTGACGGCTACGGCACCCACGCGGCCCGGCCGCACCAGGGCGTCGATCCGGTGATCGTGCAGGCGCAGATCGTGCTGTCGCTGCAGACCATCGCCTCCCGCCAGACCGACGCCATCGAAAGCGTCGTGCTTTCGATCACCCAGGTGCATGGCGGCGATACCTGGAACGTCATCCCGCAGCAGGTGACGCTGCGCGGCACCGTCCGCTGCTTCAAGCCGGAGATGCAGGACCTGGTGGAGGAGCGCATGCGCAAGCAATGCGCCGCCATCGCCGCCGCCTATGACGCGACCGTCGAGGTGCGCTATGAGCGCCGCTATCCGCCGACGGTGAACGACCCGGCGCAGACCGACTTCTGCGCCGAAGTCGCGCGGTCGCTCGCCGGAGCGGACAATGTCGCGACCGACGCGCGTCCGGTGATGGGGTCGGAGGATTTCTCCTTCATGCTCCAGCAGAAGCCGGGCTGCTATATCCGCATGGGCAACGGCGCGCCTGGCGGGGCGGGCAGCGTGGTCGTCCACAATCCCCGTTACAATTTCAACGACGCAGCCCTGCCCTGGGGCGCCAGCTATTGGGCGCAGATCGCCGAGCAGGCATTGCCCCGCAAGGGCTGAGCCCCGGTCGACAGCGTCCGCGGGCCGTGGTTCGATCATCGCTGGTTTGAGCATCGATTTTTGTTCTGAAAGAAGGATTTGGCCGCATGGCGATTGCGAAAGAGCACCTGGAATTTGTCGTGCCCGACATGGACGCCGGCTGGGAAACCCCGCCGGGCTATCCTGCCGGCATCAAGCAGAAGATCCTGGCCGGCGCGCTTGATGAGCAGGGCAAGAGCGGCAGCCGGACTCGGTTGCTGCGCTTCGATCCCGGCGTCTTCACGACCGTGCCTTTCGTGCATGAGCACTGGGAAGAAGTGTATGTGCTGCGGGGCGACCTATGGGTCGGCAATGACGAAAATGGCAAAGGCGGCCGCAAGTGCGAGGCCAACACCTATGCCTGCCGTCCGCCCGGCGCCTACCACGGGCCGTTTAGGTCGGAGGGCGGCTGCATGCTGCTGGAGATTCACTTCTACGACTGAGACGGACCTTTTCGGCTGGCCCAGGCGATCCAGCCGAGGCTGCCGAGCTTCGCCAATTCCAGAACGGAATTGACGGCGTGCGCGGGCGAGGGCGCGACCGCGCCGCCTGCGGTCAGTATCGCCGTGCGTTCCAGAAGCTCCGGGCGCAGCCAGACGGCCTGCAGGATCAGCGCGACGGCGAGCGCGCCGAAGAGCATGCTCCGCCAGCGTGGCAGACCAAGCGCCAGAAGCGTCAGCAACAGCAGCAGCGCCGCCGCCTGTTCGCCGAGCGCCAGACGCTCGAAGACACGGGCGGCGGCGGCATAGGCGAACAGGCGGCCGGCCTCCGGACCCGCGAAGACCGCAGGCACGGCGATAAAGCCTGCGCCGACCAGACATCCGGCCCAGATAAGCGGCAGCATCCATGCCGCCTCACGGGCCGCGCGGCCAGGATCGAGCCTCATAGTTCCTGCCTTTTGGCGAGGCCGGCGAGCGCCAGCGTCGATGCGATCGCGGCGCCCGCGAAGCACCAGGCGCCCGCGCCCACGGCGGCGTCGGCGACGACGGAGGATTTCGCCGTCATGACCACAAGCGCGATGACGAAGACATCCAACATCGACCATTTCGACACGCTATGCGCGAGCTTGAGCGCCCCGGCGGCCGAACGCGGCCGGAGCCAGGCCCAGACGCCGATGAGTATCTTCGCCGCCGGGAACAGGACCGCGAAGCCGCCGATGGCCAGCACCAGCAGCCACTCGCCATCCCCGATCAGCACGCCAAGGCTGCCGACGATCGAATGCTCGACCCGGGCGACCCAGAAGCTCGTGACCGAGAGGACCGGCAGGATCCACCCCATGACCAGCAAGGGCGCCGACGCCAGGAGCGCCGCAGGAGCGAGGCGGGCGAGCAGGGCCGTGATGGCGATCATGGCGCGGGGCGGGCCGCCTGCCGCCGGGCCAGAAGCTGCTGGGCCGCGACTGGGAGCAGCAGCGCTGCGCCGATCCAGTTGGATTCCCAACTCGGGGCGACGAAGAGCACCGCCGACACGGCCAGCAACAGCCGCCAGACCATGCCAAGCGGCGCCGTCAGGTAACCGGTCAAGGCTGCGCCCAGAAGGATGATCCCGGCGACGCATGTGCCGACGACGGAGAGATATTCCCAGAGGTCGAAGTCGCCGACGACGATCAGCATGGTGGGCGCATAGACAAAGACGAAGGGCACCATGACCTTGGCGTTGCCCAGCCGGAACGCGGTCGTCCCGGTCCTGAACGGATTGGCGCCGGCGATGCCGCCCGCCGCATAGGCGGATACGCAGACCGGCGGGGTCAAATCCGCAAGCACCCCGTAATACAGCACGAAGAGATGGGCCGCGATCGGCGGCACCCCGAGATTGCCGAGGGCCGGCGTCGCGATCGCCTGCAGCATGATGTAGAGCGCCGTCGTCGGCAGGCCGGCGCCCATCATCACGCAGGCGACGGCGATGAACAGCAGGGAAATGAACAGCGTCGCGGCGTCGACGCTGAAGAGCGCGAACTTGTCGCCGCCGGCGCCGACGATATCGATCGGCAACGCAGCCGTCAGCGCCGCCATGAAGTCGACGACGTCGAGCGCGCTCTGGGTCACCATGTAGCCAAGGCGGAAGGTGACGCCGGTCAGCGTGATGATGCCGACGACAATGCCGACGGCCGCGCCGGCGGCGCCGACGGCGAGCGCATATTTCGATCCCATGGCGAAGGCGGCGGTGAGCGACTGACGGTCAAGGCGCCTCGAATAGCGCGCGAAGCCGATGGCGAGGCTCAGCCCGAAGAGCGAGAAGGTGATCGGATCGAACTTCAGCGCGACCACGTCCGCCAGCGTCAGGCCGATGGCGAGGACGGCCGTCGCGGCCGCAATCGGCGGCCAGCCGATCGCGATGGCGCTGGATATCCCCCAGAATGCCGCAAGATAGGGGGTGTATCCGGCGAACAGCACATAGACCAGGATCACCAATGGCGCCGCCGTGTGCCAGCCATTCTTGAGCACTGTGCGCGCCTTCGGCACCTCGTGGGGCTCAAGCCCTTTCAGGCCAAGGCGCTTGGCCTCGAAGTGGACCATCGCGAGCACAGCGATGTAGTGCATCAGCGCAGGCGTCGCGGCGGCGATGATGATCGTGGTGTAGGGAATTTCAAGGAACTCGACCATCAGGAAGGCGGCGGCACCCATGATCGGCGGGGTGATCTGGCCGCCGGTCGAGGATGCGGCTTCGACCGCGCCGGCGAAATGCCCCGGATAGCCGATGCGCTTCATCGCCGGGATCGTCAGCGACCCGGTCGTCACGGTGTTCGCGATGGACGAGCCTGAAATCGTGCCGAACAGGGAGGAGGCCAGGACCGAAACCTTGGCCGGCCCGCCGCTCAACCGCCCGGCCACGACTTGCGCGAGTTCAATGAAGAATTTTCCGAGGCCCATCTTCTGGGCGATGACGCCGAACAGCACGAAATGGAAGACGATGGTCGAGATCACCTTGACCGGCACGCCATAAAGGCCCTCGGTCGTCAGATAGAGGTGGTTGACGAGATCGCTCCACTTGGAGGGCGGGATCATCAAGACGCCGAAAGCTTCCATGTAGCCGAAGGCGCCGTAGCCAAGGAAACACAGCACGACGATCGGCAACACCCAGCCCATCGCCCGGCGGACCGCTTCCAGCGCCACGACGATCAGGATCGTGCCGAAGATAAGATCGGACAGGGTCGGCGACCCGATGCGGAAATTCATGGTGGTCAGGGCGATCGGCCATGTCAGGCCGGTGAACGTCATCGGCACGTAAAGCGCCGCCATCAAGGCCAGGATGGCGAGCAGCCAATCGATCGCCGGCACGCCGCCGGGCGCCAGCACGCCCGGTTGGCGGAGCGTTCGGCTCGCGCGCTTGCTCGCCCCGAAGCTCATGAAGATGAGCGCCAGCACGACGCCCAGATGGATGCCCTTGTGCCATTGCTCCCGCGGTATGCCGAAGCCCGCCGTGTAGAAATGATAGAGGCCGAGCGTGACCAGGGACCAGGCGATGCCTTTCTGGAGCCAGGGCGCGACCGGGCGAAAGTTCATTTCCGGGTCGTACTGCGCCTCAAGCGCTTCGATCCGGCGCGCTTCCTCATCGCTGATCAGCGGGGCGGCCTCTGCGTCATCGGGGCGTCGGGTTTCAGTCATGGCGTCAATATTCGCTGATCAAATGGAAAGCCCGGCTGCTCTTGCGAACAGCCGGGCCATAGGGAACCGGAAGGCGGCGCGCCTTATTTCAGGAGGCCGGCTTCCTTGTAGAAACGCTCGGCGCCGCGATGCAGCGGGATGCCGATCGCGTCTAGCGCCGTGGCGGTCTGCACGTCCTTGCCCTTGGCGTGGCCGCTATCCAGCAGTTTGCGGGTATTCTCGTTCCAAAGCGCCTTGGTGATGCCGTAGACCAAGTCTTCCGACTGATCGGCCGAGACCAGCCACTGGGCTGCGACCGCCAGCGTATTGGCGTCCTCGGTCATGCCGTCATAGACGCCGGCCTTGATCGGCGAGCCGAAATAGAACGGCGCTTCCGCGATCACCTGCTTCTGGATCGCCTCGGGGATCGACATCAACTGCAGGCCAGCCGTCGACGCAAGCTGGGCGATGCCCGAGGAGGGCGCGCCCGTGACCGTCAGGAAGGCGTCGAGCTGGCCGTCTGCCAGACGCTCGGCGGATTGGGACGTATTCAGTTCCTCAGCCGTGAAGTCCTTGTTCTTCTCAAGACCGGCGGCGTTCAGAATCAACAGCGCGCCGACCTGCGCGCCGGAAGCCGGGAGGCCGACGCCAATGCGCCGCCCGCGCATTTCTTCGAAGGTTTTGATCTTCGAATCCTTGGGCAGCACGATGTGGATATGCTCGGGATACAGGGTCGCGATGGCGCGCAGCTTGTCCAGCTTCTCCTTGCCCTCGAAGACGCCGGTGCCGTTATAGGCCCAGAAGGCGACGTCAGACTGCACCAGACCGGACTCCGAGGCGCCCGACTGAATGGCGTTCACATTGGCGACGGACCCGTTCGCGGATTGGGCGATCGCGATCAGGCCGGGCACGCCGCAACTGCCGCCCTTCTCGCACGGACGCGAGCCCGGCGGATTCGAGATCGCATTGGCAAGCAGACCGGCCATCGGGAAATAGTTGCCGCCGGCGCTGCCGGAAACGATGCGGAAGAAGCTTGGGGTCTGGGCGTTGGCGACGCCGGCCGTCAATAGCGCGCCCGCGGCCGCGGCGATTGTCAGGAACTTACGCATGGGTCGTCTGTCCTCCGATCATTTCCAGGGTTTCTGTCAAATTCGTTTATTGCGGAGGGCAGCCGCCTTGGCAAGGGCGAAAGGCCCGCGGGCGCTGAGCTGCCGGGCGACTGAAGCCCTGGCGCGCGGACTTCCAATCGCGCCCGGTCGGCGGCTATGCTCTGGACCCAAGCCATTTCGGAACGATCGGAGCCAAACGTCATGTTCAATGCGAGCATCAAGACTGACGCCGGAGAGATGGGCGGCTACATCGCCCGACCGAAGGGCGCCGGTCCGGCGCCGGCCGTCGTCATCCTGATGGAGGTCTTCGGCGTCAACCGCTTCATCCGCCGCATCGCCGATCATTGGGCCGAGCAGGGCTTGATCGCCCTTGCGCCCGACCTTTACTGGCGCATTCGTCCGGGCATCGAGCTCGATCCGGAGACCGATGGCCATCGGGACCAGGCGCTGAAGACGCGGGGCGGCATGAACGTCGACCTGGCGGCGCAGGATGTGGAAGCTTGTGTCCGGCATCTCCGGGCGCTGGACGGCTGTTCCGGCAAGATCGGGACCAGCGGCTACTGCCTTGGCGGCTTGCTGGCCTATCTCTCTGGCGTCCGGGGCACGGCCGATGCGAATGTCAGCTATTACGGCGTCGGGATCGAGGGCTATCTGAAGGAAGCGGAGGCGCTTGGCGCGCCATTGCTGCTGCATATCGGCGGGACCGACGCCTGGACGCCGGCGCCGGTGCGCCGGGCGCTGGACGCCGCCCTGGCGCCGCTCGGGGCCGAGGCCCATATCTATGAGGGCGTCGGCCATGCCTTCGCCCGCGAAGGCGCCAGCGCCGACGTGCCAGCGGCGCGCGCCCTCGCTAACGACCGCACAAAAGCCTTTTTTCAGCGTACGCTCGGCCTTGATTGACGGCAGGCGGCTTCCGGGCCGTCTGCCTGCCGAAACAGGAGGGATCCAATGCCGCGACTTCATGCTTGGGCCTGCGTCCCGGTTCTGGCCGCAATGCTCGCTGGGCCCGCCGCCGTCGCCGACGAGCCGTCCATCGGCGCCCGTATCGACGACGCGCTCCAGGACGCTCTGAAAGCGATGGACGCGCTGATCGACCGCTTTCCCGGATATGAAGCGCCGGAGGTCCTGCCGAACGGCGACATCATCATGCGCAAGCGGCGCGATCCTGGCGCCCGGCCGCCCGGCGCGCCGGGTGCGAAGGACGATCCGAAGGGCTCGCGCACGATCTGACGCCCGACCGGGAAAGCTTGATTGGAAAAATTCCAGTCTGGCCGGGCCCGCGCGGTCTTGAATTCCGGACGGCCGATCAAATATGTGAAGAAGTGTGCGACTGGCGGCGATTTTTCCGCTATGATCGTGCGACTAGGGTTTACCGATAAAACAGGGGAACAAGGGATGGCTCTCCAAGACCGCGAGTACATGCGCACTGGCGCTACGACCGCAGCCGCAGAATATGACGCCGGGCTCCGGGCCCACATGCTGCGCGTCTACAACTACATGACCGGCGCGTTGATTCTGACGGGCGTCGTCGCCTTCGGCATCGCGAACTCGCCGGCCGCGATCCAGGTGATTTTCGGCACGCCCCTGAAATGGGTCGCGTTCCTGCTGCCGCTGGCCTTCATCCTGGTGTTGAGCTTCGGCGTCAACCGGATGAGCTTCGCCAAATTGCAGTTGGTCTTCTGGGCATTCGCGGCCGCCATGGGCGTCTCGATGGCGTCGATCTTCCTGGTCTACACCGGCCAGTCGATCGCGAAAGTGTTCTTCATCACCGCTGGCATGTTCGCTGCGACCAGCCTTTATGGCTACACGACGAAGCGCGATCTTTCGAAGATGGGCTCGTTCCTGATCATGGGCGTGATCGGCCTGCTGATAGCCATGGTCGTGAACATGTTCATGCAGAGCAGCGCCATGCAGTTCGCGATCTCGATCCTGGGCGTGCTGATCTTCACCGGCCTGACCGCCTGGGACACCCAGCGGATCAAGGAGACCTATCACGAAGGTCATGGCCATGAGACCGCGGGCAAGCTCGCGATCATGGGCGCGGTTTCGCTCTACCTTGATTTCGTGAACATGTTCCAGTTCCTGCTGTCGCTGCTTGGCAATCGCCAGTAGCCTCTACGCCTGACTGCGACGTCGAACGAACGGCCCGGAAGCACAGCTTTCGGGCCGTTTTCGTGACGGGCGCCGCTTGGCGGCTCGGCCCTTTGCCCCCATGTTATCGGGGTCGCCGCCATGAAGGAGGCCCGATGTCATGCGTTCAGAACTCGCTGGCCCGTTTCGCGGAGCCGCATTCGCTGCGGCCACGGTCCTGACGGCGCTCGCCGCCGCTCCAGCCGCCGCCGCGGCCGCCGCCACGCCATCCGTATTCGATTGGGAGCGGGCCCGCGCTTTCTGCCAGAACGGCGACGCCGACCGGGCGGACCGATGCCTGGTCGATCAGCAGCGCGCGGGCCATCGCATCGACGAATGGCTCATAAGCGGACGCTTCGCCTATCCCGGATCGCGCCATGCCTTTCAGCGCTGCGACGCCCGATATCGCCCCGACCTCCGCCAGACCTGGCGCTGCCTCGACGAACTCCGCGACAGCCGGCGCAAGCGCTTCCCCTGAGCCGATCGGCGCCGCCAATTAGCGCCGCGTCGGGTCCATGACCCTTGAGAGCACGATGACCGGGGCCAGGCCGACGACCACGATTGCGAGCGCCGCGAGCGCGCTGGCCTCCAATTGCTCGGCCGAGGCGAATTGGTAGACGTGGGTCGCGAGCGTTTCGAAGCCGAAGGGCCGAAGTAGAAGCGTCATCGGCAATTCCTTCATGCAGTCGACGAATACCAGGATCAGCGCGGCGACGATGCTGCTGCGCAGGAGCGGCGCGTGCACGCGGACCAGCACCCGCCATGGGCCGCTGCCCAGGGTCCGGGCTGCGCTATCCATCGATGGGGTGATCCGCTCCAGCCCGGCGTCGACGCTTCCGTAAGCCAGGGCCAGAAACCGCACCGCATAGGCGAAACACAGGGCCGCGACTGAGCCGGTCAGCATCAGGCCGAAGCCGAAGCCCAGCAGCGCGTGCATCTGGGCGTCCAGCCAGTTGTCGAAGGCCGCAAGCGGGACGAGGACGCCGAGCGCCAGCACCGGGCCGGGAACGCCGTAGCAGAGCGTCGCCAGCCGTGCCGCGACGCGGAGCGGACGGGTCGGCTGCAGGCGCTTGCAATAGGCGAGACCGAGGGCGACCAGCAGCGAGACGACTGCGGCGATGCCCGCGACCATGACGCTGTTCGCCGCCAGGTCCGGAAACCGCGCGAGCGCGTCCGCCTGCCCGACGGCGGCGTCGACCAGATGCGCGGCGGGGGCGGCGAAGCCCGCGAGGATCGGCGCAGCGCAGAGGAAGGCCGCCAGCCAGCCGCGCCAGCCCCGCAACCGGCGGCGCTGCGCCCGGCGCATGGCGCGCCCGGATTCGGCGATGCCCCGACCCCGGCGGGCGAAGCGCTCCGCCAGGAGCGCCAGGACGACGCAGCCCAGCATCGCCAGCGCCAATTGCGCGGCGGCGGGGGCGCTGCCCATGTTCAGCCAGGCGTCGAAGACGCCGACGCTGAAGGTCTGCAGGCCGAAATGCATGGGGATCGCGATATCGTTCATCGTCTCCATGACCGCGAGCGCGGCCCCGGCGATGATCGCCGGACGGGCGAGCGGCAGGGTGACGCGATAGAACGCCCGCCACGGCCCTGCGCCAAGCGCGCGCGCCGCTTCCAGCGGCCCGGCGCCCTGGGCCAGAAACGCCGAGCGGGCGAGCACGTAGACATAGGGATAGAGCGCCAGGGCGAACAACAGGATCGCCCCGCCGAGCGACCGGATTTCCGGGAACCAGTAGTCCTGGGGGCGGGTCCAGCCGAAGACGCCCCTGAGCGTCGTCTGCACGATGCCGGAATATTGCAGCATCTCCGCATAGACATAGCCGATGATGTAGGCTGGCATCGCGAGCGGCAGCAGCAAAGCCCATTCGAAGATGCGCCTGCCGGGAAACTCGCGCATGGCGACCAGCCATCCCGCCCCGACCCCGATCGCGGCGACCAGCACGCCGACGCCGATGCTCAGCATCAGCGTCACCTGAACATATTTGGCGAGCACGGTATTTGCGAGATGGGACCAGACGTCGCCCGAAGGCTGCGCGGCGATCCAGCAAACCGCGGCCAGGGGAAAGATCGCCAGGGCCGCCAGCGCCCAGGCCAGCACCGACCATCCGCCGATCGTCCGGACGATGCGTCGCTTGATGGGTGGGCCGGCCGCGGTTCGCTCAGTCCTTGCGTTTACGGCCATAGAGCTCAAGCCGATGGTCGATCAGGTCGTAGCCGAGTTCGCGCGCGACGCGCTCCTTCATGATCTCGAGTTCCTGATTGAAGAACTCGATCACTTCCCCGGTCTCGATGTCGATCAGATGTTCGTGGTGGTGGCCGGTTTCCTCGTAGCGCGCCCGGCCTTCGCCGAAATCGTGGCGGACGAGAACGTTCGCATCCTCGAAGAGCTTGAGCGAGCGATAGACCGTCGCGATCGAAATGCGGGGGTCGATCTCGGTCGCGCGCCGGTAGACGGTTTCAACGTCCGGATGGTCCTCGGCGTCCGAGATGACGCGCGCGATCACCCGACGCTGGTCGGTCATCTTCAGACCTTTGTCTTCACAGAGCTGCTCGAGCTTGGTCAGTCCTGTCATTTGGCGCCCCCTGCTAATCCCGTTAATGGGGCATTGGGGGCGTTAAAGCAACGGAGCGGGAAGGAAACTTCCCGCTCCGTCGCAATGTTTTCCGCGTGCTGCGGGGAAAAGCCAGCATTCCCCGCGTTCGGTCAGTGGGCGTTGCGGACCGGCAGGGCCGTGTCGTCATCGCGGTCGATGCCGTTTTCCCGCGCCCAAAGCGCCGCCTGCGTCCGGTTGGTCGCGCCGATCTTGCGCAGCAGATGGCGGAGCTGCGCCTTCACGGTCATGTCCGTCGTGCCAAGATTGTTGGCGATCACCTTGTTGGAATGTCCGGCGAGCAGACCATAGAGGATGTCCTTTTCACGGGGGGTCAACCGAGCTTCGCCGACCGACGCCGCACGGCCGCGTCCGCCTTCGGCCAGCGCCCGCGCCATGCGGAGCGGCGCGACGTTCTCGCCAAGCGCGACCAGGTTGATCGCCTGCACCAGCGCCGCCGGCAACATGTCCTTGAACAGGCAGCCGTCCGCCCCGGCCCGGAGCGCCGCGGTCAGCATGGTTTCGTCGGCGCCATTGGAGAGCGATACGATCCGGCAATCGTTCCAGAGGTTGCGAACTTCGCCGACCCATTCGGCCTTCGGGTCGGCCGGCGCGTCGATGACGACGATGATGTCGGGGTCGACATTGGCGGCCTTCGCGGCTTCCAGATCGGCAAGCCGCTCAGCTTCGCCGACGACCTCGAAAGGCGCGGTCTGCAGGAGACGCTTCAGGCCTTCGCGGAAGAGCATGTCGCCGCCGACGATCAACACCCGTGAAGCTTCAACATCCGAAGCCGCGATGACCGCACGGGATTCGACCTTCAGCGAGCGATTGTCTGTCTGACCCAACATAATAACCTCCAATTTCGGCCCCTCGGGGCTCTCTTTGCGTGGCGTGGCGGCTTGCGCCGGCGCGAGCGTGTTCTTGGTTCCGTCGCCGCCGTTCTTGTCCGGCGGGCGGATCTGCTTGGCGATGCGGACGCTCATGCCGCGCGTCCGGCTTCATCCTCGAGGCCATGCTCGATCGCCCAGAGCGCCGCCTGGGTCCGGTTGTCGGCGCCGATGCGCGCGATCGCCTGCCGCACCTGGGATTTCACGGTGCTCTCCGGCAGGCCCGTGACGCCGGCGATCGAACGATTGGAGAGACCTTTCGCCAGAAGCCGCAACATCGACAGGTCCCGGACGCTGACGCCCAGGGCTTCGGCCATTTCGTCCTCGTCATCCATCTTCAGGCTGGCTTCGGCGACGCGGGTCGGGAAGACATTCTCGCCGAGGAGGATCAGTTCGACCGAACGGCGCAACGCTTCCGGCGACATGCTGCGAGACATCAGGCCGTCGAGGCCGGCGCGGAGCGCGGCGGACAGGTCGCCCGCGCCCGGCTCGGCCAGCAGGCCGGCCACATAGCGGGCGCCGGACCGGCGCATTTCATCGACGACGCGGCTCAACGCCGGCGCCGTCAGGCCGTCGGCGATGACGAGCGCCATGTCGATCGGCTGATCGTCTTCGCGGATGATGTCGAAGCTGAAAGCCGCGAGCATCTGCTCCAGGCCATTGCGAAACAGGGCGTCGCCGCCGATGACCGTCAAGCGCGGCGCAGCGTCGGCCGCTTTGTTGATCGCGCCGTGCGTCGAGCTGAAGAAATTCTGATTTAGCATCTGTCCCATGCTCCCCAATGTCGGACGGAAGGATTGAGCCAGAAGGAGCAAGGGTTATGCCAAAGGCGAAAATTGGCGGGCGAAAAAGCGTCACGAATTGCGATAAACCTAGGGCTACCTTGGGATTACGCCCGGAGAGCATCAAGGTTTCAGCCAGTTTCCAGGACCGGAACGCCTGCTCAAGTCCCGGTTGCGGCGTCGCAAATTGCAAAACGCATTGCAAAATGCAAGGCAGACTGCGGCTTGCCAGCGGGCGTCCTCTCCCCCATGTTCCGGCTTGGCCGATCCGGCGGCGCTTGCCGCCGCTTCTGCCTGGGATCATGGCCGCCGGACCTGTCCGGCCGGAAATTTGACGGAAAGTGTCGAGCGATGGAAATTATGCAAGGCGGCGCCGCCGCGAGCGCGAACCCCAACCCGTTTATCAAGGATGTCGGCGTCGAGACCTTCATGGCTGACGTGATCCAGGCGTCATCGGACGTTCCGGTGATCGTCGATTTCTGGGCGCCCTGGTGCGGACCCTGCAAGCAGCTCACGCCGATCCTGGAAAAAGTGGTGACGGCCGCGCAGGGCAAGGTCCGGCTGGTCAAGATCAACATCGACGAGAACCCCGAGATCGCGCAGCAATTGCGCATCCAGTCGATCCCGATGGTCTATGGCTTCAAGGGCGGCCGCCCGGTCGACGGTTTTCAGGGCGCCGTGCCGGAAAGCCAGGTGAAAAGCTTCATCGAGCGGCTGGTCGGCGGCGAGGTCATAAGTCCCGTCGAGGAAGCCGTGGCAGAAGCCAAGGCCGCCGGCGAAGCTGGCGACTGGCCGACCGCTGCGGCGATCTTCGCCCAGGTCCTGCAACACGAGCCCGATAACGCGGCGGCTTTGGCGGGCCTGGCGCAGGCCGCCCTCGCCGATGAGGATCTCGAGAACGCCAAGTCCTTCGTCGCGCAGATTCCCGAGAAGGCGAAAGCCGATCCCTTTGTCGCCGCCGCCGTTTCGGCGGTCGATCTGGCGGAACAGACCGCCGGCGCCGGATCGGGCGCCCTGACGGAGCTGGAGGCGGCGGTCGCGGCCAACCCGAAGGACCATCAGGCGCGGTTCGATCTCGCCATGGCGTTGTTCGCGGCGAAGCGCAAGGCCGACGCCGCGTCCGCCCTGCTTGAGATCGTCGCCGCCGACCGGCAATGGAACGAAGAGGCGGCTCGCAAGCAATTGGTGAAATTCTTCGAAGCCTGGGGTCCGACGGACCCGGACACCCTGGCGGCGCGCCGGCGCCTGTCATCCATACTATTCAGTTAGCAGAAGGGGCGGAGGACGGCATGAGCGACGACGAACGGGCGGTGGCGCTGCCGGCTATCGTGCCGATTTTTCCGCTGGAAGGCGTATTGCTGCTGCCGCGCGCGCGTTTGCCGTTGCACATCTTCGAGCCGCGCTACCGTGCGATGATGGCCGACGCCCTGGACGGCGACGGCATGATCGCCATGGCGCAGCCCATGCGCCCCGACAGCGACCAAGGCGACGCATCGGCCCCGGTCTACCCCGTCGCCTGCCTTGGCCGCATCGTCGAGCAGGCCGCCCTCGAGGACGGCCGCTGGAACCTGACGCTCGAAGGCGTGATCCGTTTCCGGATCGTCGCTGAATTGCCGCTGAAGGATGGCTATCGACGGGCGCGGGCGGACTATTCCGAATATCCGCACGATCTGGCCTTGCAGGACGCGGATCTGGGCGTCGACCGCACGGCCTTGCTTGCGGCGCTGGCCTCATATCTCGACGCGCGCGGCTTGAGCGCCGACCGGACCGCGATCGGCAAGCTGCCGGATGAGCCGCTGGTAAACGCGCTCGCCATGGCCTGCCCATTCCTGCCGGCGGAAAAGCAGGCGCTGCTCCAGGCGATCGACCTCCCGGGCCGCGCCGCCCTGCTGCGGACCTTGTTCGAGCTTTCGGTCGCGCCCGACGCCGCCAATGACGACGAACCGCCGACCCTGAACTGACATGCCGCGGCGCGACCGCGGCTGAGGACTGCGACCATGGCCTATGACCATATCCTGATCGAACGGGACGGCCCCGTCGCCGTCCTGACCTTCAATCGCCCGGAACGCCTGAACGCTTTCCACAATCCGTTGATGCACGAGACCTTGGACGCCGTCCGCGCGCTGGACGCCGATCCCGACGTCCGCGCCATCGTCGTCGCCGGCGCGGGTCGGGCCTTCTCCGCCGGGTTCGATCTCAAGGCGGCGGCGGAAAACCCGAAGGCGGGCGTCGAGGATTGGGAGCGGCAGATGCAGCTCCAGTTCGATTTCATCATGCAGTTCTGGCATGCGCGGACGCCGACCCTTTCGGCGATCCAGGGCTTCTGCCTGGCTGGCGCGTTCGAGTTGATGCTGGCCACTGACATCACGGTCGCAGCAGAAGGCACGAAACTTGGCGAGCCGGAGGTCCGGTTCGGGACCGGCATCGTCGCGATGCTGCTGCCATGGGTGACTGGCCCGAAGCAGGCCAAGGAAATCCTGCTGACTGGGGAAGACCGGCTGGACGCCGCGGACGCGCTGCGCATGGGCATCGTCAACGCTGTCGCGACGCCGGATCAGGTCTTGGCCCAGACCCTGGCGAAGGCCCACAGCATTGCGCGCGCGTCGGAACGGTCAGTCACTCTGACGAAGCGCGCGATCAATCAGACCTATGCCGCCATGGGCCTCGACGCCGCGCTGAAAGCCGGTCTGGATATCGACGTGCTGTTGAATGTCGGCGGCGGGCCGGAGAAGCGCGAATTCGCGCGCATCCGGGACGAGCAGGGCCTGAAAGCCGCGATCGCATGGCGGGACGCCCGCTTCCGCGCCTGACGGGCATAGATCTGTTAGCGCAGCGTCTGGAAGAAGGCGCGCAGCATCGCGGCCGATTGGGCCTCGCCGACGCCGCCGACGACTTCCGGGCGATGGCGGCAGGTCAGGCGCTCGAAGACCCGCGCGCCGTGCTGGACGCCGCCGCCTTTCGGGTCATAGGCGCCGAAGACCACCCGCTTCAGCCGGGCGTGCTCGATCGCGCCGGCGCACATCGCGCAGGGCTCCAGCGTCACAAACAGCGTGCATTCCGGCAGCCGCGCCGCGCCCAGGCGTCGGGCGGCGGCGCGGATCGCCAGAATCTCGGCATGGGCGGTTGCGTCCGGCGTCGCTTCGACCAGGTTGTGCGCGACGCTGATCACCCGTCCCGCCCTGACCACCACGGCCCCGACCGGGGTTTCGCCGGCGTCGGCGCCGGCCGCCGCCGCGGCGAGGGCCAGCGCCATGGCGTTGCGGTCGGGATTGGGGGACAAGGTCGTCATGGCATGATACCTACAGCGTCCGGACCATGGAGAGGAAGCGCTCCCGCGATGCCAGCCGATCAGTTCAGTCAAGTTCGCGAAATCTGCACGGGCGCCGGGGAGGGCGCGGCCAGCGCCATGCGGCGTCGGCTGCGGGGCATGACGGTCGCCGGGTTGGCGCTCATGCTCGTCCTCCTCGATGGCGGCGCGGCCTCCGGCCAGTCCGTGCGGGAGACCGGCCGGATCAACCGGGATTGGCAGGAGGCGTGTGAGCCGGTGTCCGGCGGCCGGGAAATCTGCTTCATATTCCAGCAATTGCTGTCCAAGGGGCGGCCGGCGGCGAACTTCTCGGTCGGATTCATGAATGGGCCGGGCGCGCCGGTCGCGGTGGCGCTTTTGCCGCTTGGCGTGCTGCTTCTGCCGGAAGGCGTGCGGATCCAAACCGATCGGGGCGTCGATGGGTGGATGGCGTTCAAGTCGTGCGACCTGAAAGGCTGCCATGCCGAGGCCGAATTGTCGCCGGAACTCCTCCGATCGATGCAGGCGGGCAGCGACGCCGCCATCGTTGTCCGCACCCTGGCGAACGAAGAAGTGCGCATGCAGCTTTCGCTCCGGGGATTCACGGCCGGGCTCGCGGGCCTCCCCCGCTGACCGCCGTCGCGTCGCGTCCAGAGCGGCCGGCGCTCGCCTGATGGGCGGCAGCTGGGGCATGCGTTCCGCCCTGGCGCGTGCAACGTAATCTTAATCCCGATCTGTTTCTGTGGCCCTGCTCTTTGCGGCCAATTCAGGGTTGAACGGAATGACAGAACGAGCGGCGTCCTCGCGATCCATATCGTCCAGGTTGGCCATCGCCGGCCTGGCGGTCGCGATGCTTATCGGGACAGCGTTCTGGGCGTTTCACTCCTACAATGCGTCGCAGGCGGAAATGCGCCGGCATATCGAAATGGACGTGCGCAACGCGGCCATCCCGGTCGCGGTCGTGCTCGGCGAGGCGGCGCGGCGGTTGTCGCCCATCGAGGAGACCGTCCGGCTCGATGCAGCGCTCGCCCGGATGATCCGGACCATACTTACCGCCGAACCGGCTCATGTGGCGCCGCTCGCCGAAGCGCTCAGCCGCGCCCAATCCGGCCAGCCAGGACTGAGCAACCCCTTTCAGACCGCGACGGGCTGGGCGGCGATTATCGCCAAAGAGCGCCAGTTCGAGGCCGGCATCGGGGAACCGATTCACTACACCGTCGTCGATCTCAACCCGATCCTCTCGGCGTGGAGCAAGCTATCTGCAGCTGGCCGCGCCACGATCTCCATGCTCGATGCGACGGGCGCAGTCTGGTTGCGGCTTTCGCACGGCGAGGTGGTCGCCGGCGGCCAGGGCGTGGTCGATGTCGCGGCGATCGACGCCATTCGCAATGCAGGAAGCGCCTCGGGCGCTTTGCGCGCCGCGGCTGTCGGCGAAACCGCCGACGGCCATTTCGGTTGGGAAACCGACCCGGATTTGGGGTATCACATAACCATCAATCACGATGAAGGCGCCTTGCGTGAATTCTGGACGGAGCAGCTTGCCCTGACGCTGGCTTTGGCGGCCGTGCTGCTGGTGATCACATTCCTTATGGCGCTGCATGCGGCAGGCCTGGCGAAGGAACAAAGCGAAACCCTGGGCCGCGCCAGGGAAAGCGAAGCGCGGCTGACGGATTGGGCGCGGGTGAGCGCGGACATATTCTGGGAACTGGACGAAAACCTGCGGTATCGAACGGTCAGGACGTCGGGCGAGCATGTGCCGTCGCATCTCGCCGATGACTTCCTTGGCCGGACGCCCTGGGAGAAAGCTGGAGTCGCCGTCCCGGATGAAGACCCGGATTGGGCCGTCAATCTTGCCGATTTCGCCGCGCGCCGGCCCTTTCGGGATTATGTCTGGGCGCTGCAATTGCCGACTGGCGTCCATCACGTCAGGGTCGCGGCCACCCCGATCTTCGATAGCGCCGGGGTCTATCGGGGCTATCGCGGCATCGCTGTCAGCGTTGAGGCCGAACGTGCGACCAAGCGCGCCTTGCAGGCGTCCCGGGAAGCAGTCGCGGCCTCGGAACAGATTTTCCGCGCCGTGATCGACCAGTTGCCGTCAACGGTCAGCATCAAGGACACCGACGGCAAGCTGATCATCTACAACAAGAAGTTTGCCGAGATTTTCGACCTGGATGTAAAATCCGCCAATGGCAAAACCATCGACGAGGCGATGCCGACCAGCGCCGGCGCCGCGATCGCCGCCCGCGACAGACTAGTGCTGGAAACCAAGCAGCCGATGGAACTGGAGCGCGCCGCGGGCGGCTACATCCTGCATATCATCAAATACCCGCAACTGGATGCGAACGGCGATTGTATCGGCCTCGTCAGCGTCGGCTACGATATTACGGAGCGGCGAAAAGCCGAACAGCAACTGGCGGAGTCCGAACGGCGCCTGGCGCATCTGGTGGAATTGCTGCCGGCAGGCGCGGTCTATGTCGAAGACGGTCTGATCACGATCAATGCCGCGATGGAGGCGATCACCGGCCGGTCGCGGGAGGAATTATGCACCCTGGACGATTGGTTCAGGCTTGCGCCCGCGATCGAGCCCGAAGAAGCCAGGCAGATCTACGACCAGGAAGCGGAGACAGGCTTCCCCCGCACGCTGCAGTTCCCGATCCGCCGCCCGGATGGCACGCTGTGTCAGGTCGAGTGGGCTGGCTACCGAGCGGGCGCGCGCGAGGTCTGGATGATAAGGGACATCACGGACAGCTTCGAAGCGAACGCGCGCTTCGAAGCTTTGTTCGAACATTCCTCGACCGGCCATCTGATCATCCAGGACTGGCGGATCGCAGACTGCAACGCCGCGGCGCTCCGGATGTTGAAAGCCAGGTCGAAGGAAGACGTCGTTGGATTGCATCCCCGCGAAATCTCCGACGAGCGCCAACCGGATGGCTCCCTGAGCCTGGAGCATCTCAGAGCATTCTCCGACCGGATCCGTCAGATGGGGACCGATCGACTGGAGTGGCGTCACCTGAGCCTCGACGGCACGCCTTTGGAACTGGAAGTGATCGGCACGCGCATCACTTATCGCGGCCGCCCGGCATTCCTAGTCGAATGGCATGATATTTCGGAACGCAAGGCCTATGAGGCCGAGTTGCTGCAAAGCCGCGCGCTGATCGAGCGCGAGCGCAGCCTCGCCGTCGAGCGGATGAACGATACGACGCGGGCGATCACGGGCTGGATGTGGGAAACCAACGCCAAGGGCCAGTTCGTATTCATGACGGAAAGCGTCGAGCGTGTCGCCGGCGTCCCCGCGGAATGGCACTACGGCAAGACCCGCAGGCAGTTGATGGACGCGGGCGTTCAACAAGGCATGGACAATCTCGCGCAGATCGAGGCGCTCGAACGGCGTCAGACCGCCTACAAGGATTTTGAGTTTCAGCGCGTCGGGCCCGACGGCGAAGCGCGATGGATACGGACCAGCGGCGTGCCGTTTTTCGATGAAACCGGCGCCTTCAGCGGCTTCCGCGGCGCCGCCTTCAGCATTGACTACGAAAAGGAACTGGAAGCGCGGCAGGCGGAGCTTGCCCGTGAGGCGGCAGAAGCGGGGCGGCGGCTGGAAGATGCGATCGATGCGCAGTTGAGCGGCTTCGCGCTGTTCGATTCGGACGATCGTCTGGTCGCCTGCAATGACGCATTCCTTGCGCTGGCCGCGGACGACGGCGATTTCGTTCGCATTGGCGAGCCGTTCTCGGCTCTGCCGGAGGCGGCGGCTGATGCCCTGGGCCTGGAAGGCGAAGTCCGGCAGGCCTATATTGCCCAGCGCATGCATGAGCATCTCAACGATGTCGGCCCGGTGACGCGCCGCAACAAGAACAATGCCTGGATCAAGTCGGAGGAGCGGCGAACCGCCGATGGCGGCATTGTCGGCATCTGGACCGACGTCAGCGAACTGATCCAGGCGCGGGAAGCCGCCGAGGCGGCCAACAAGGCGAAGTCGGAATTTCTGGCCGTCATCAGCCATGAAATTCGGACCCCGATGAACGCAGTGCTCGGCATGGCTTCCGTGCTGTTGCAAGGCGAGATGGGCGCCGAGCAGCGCTCCCAAGTGCGGACGATCCAGAACTCCGGCGAGGCGCTGCTGGCGCTGATCAACGACGTGCTGGATCTTTCCAAGATCGAGGCTGGCAAGATGGAGCTCGAGGCGGAGGAATTCTGCCTGGACGAGCTGCTGGATTCCGTTCTGGAAATTGCAGGCCAGCGCGCCATGGAAAAGCAGCTGGACCTTGTTGCGGTGTTGGGCGGCGGCGTGCCGGCCCGGCTGATCGGCGATTCGAACCGACTGCGGCAGGTCATGCTCAATCTTGTGTCGAACGCCGTGAAATTCACGGAGCGCGGCGGCGTTCGGATCGACGTCAAGGTGACCGAACGCGCCGATCCCGAGAATGTCAGCATTCGTCTGTCCGTGACGGATACCGGCATCGGCATCGCGCCGTCCGCCTTGCAGCGGCTGTTCCAGCCGTTCACCCAGGCGGACGCTTCCACCACGCGGCGCTATGGCGGCACGGGATTGGGTCTGACGATTTCCAAGCAATTAATCGAAGTGCTTGGCGGCCGGATCGGCGTCGATAGCAAGCCTGGCGGCGGCAGCTGCTTCTGGATCGAAGCGCCGTTCGGCGTCGCCGAGGCGGCCGGCGCGCCGGAATTCAGCGGACGCGAGTGCCTGATTGTCGGCGCTGCCGGCTTTGTACAAGATGCTGCGGTCGATTCCGTACAAGAGAGCGGCGGTCGGCCGGTCGCGGCTGCGACCTGCGAGGACGCCCTTGCGGCGATCGCAGCGCTGACGCCGGACGACGCATTCGCGGTCGCTGTCCTGCTCGGGCCTGTCGATCCCGATGCGTTGCAGGCATTCCTCGCGGCATTGGAAAGCGCTGGCGGCGGCGTCGATCGGATTGTCCTCCTCGACGAGGATGCGAATGCGCTTAAAGGTTTACAGACAGGTCCGACTTCCCTGAACATCATGGCAGCGCCGCCGCGGTCGTGGCGAATGTTGCGCATGGCGGCTGCGGCGACGGAAACAGCGGAGGATGAGAGCGACGCCATGCAAGAACTTGCGAAGGATACGCCGCTGCAGGTGTTGCTCGTCGAGGACAACCGGGTCAATCAGATGGTCGCCACGGCGATGTTGAAGATCGACGGCCACCGGATCGACATCGCGGAGAACGGCCTCGAGGCCATCGCTGCGGTGCTGCGGAAGTCCTATGACGTCATTCTCATGGACATGCAGATGCCGCAGATGGACGGCCTGGACGCCACGCGGGAAATCCGCGGGCTTGGCGGCGCGACCGCCGCGACGCCGATCATCGCGATGACCGCGAACGCCATGGTCGAGCATCGCCGGCTTTGCATGGAAGCCGGCATGGATGATTTTCTGTCCAAACCCATCGACCATGCCCGTTTGTCGGACACCATTGCGAAGTGGGTTCCGAGCGGGCGCGCTGCGAGCGCGGCCGCGGCGCAGGAAAGCGAGGCGACGGACTATTCCGAGGATCGGGAGCCGCTGACGGCGCAACCGCTCGACGTCCCGTCTGATGCCTCATCTGACGCCGCGTCCAACGCCAATGCCGATGCGCTCGGCCTGCTGGCGGCGGATCTGGACGCGATCCTCAACGATGACGACGATGACGCGGACGCGGGTCGGCCAGAAGCCGGCGCCGCCTGAGCCTCGTCGCAAATCGATCCAAGGTTCGCCTTACCGAGAGGACTTGCCCAGATCGATCAGGGCGAATATCTCGGCCGCGAGCGCGCGGACTTCCTCCGCGGCGCGGCCCCTGGGCTCGGTCTCGATCGCGGTCAGCCCTTCCGCCATGGCCGTCGGGATCGCGACCCTGCCGCCGAGACGGTTCGCAAGGACGGGCGCCCCAAGGGATTCGGCCTGCTCAAGCAAGGCGTCCGTCAGCCGGGAGCGCGGTGGGACGCGGTTCAGGGCGATGCGGAGCGGACGGTCCGCCGCCAGTGCTGCGTCCACCACCGGCTTGGTCGCCCAAAGATCGAGCGGGCTTGGCTGCATCGGCAGAATGATCATCTCGGCGGCGCGGATCGCCTGGCGGGTTTCCGTATCGTCGTGCGGCGGGGCGTCGATCACCACCAGATCGTGCCCGCGCTGGCCGCGCTCCGCGGCGTCGCGGACCCGGTGTCCCGCGACCGCCTCCACTTCGACCGTGAGCGCAGGCTGCCTGGCGGCGCGTAAAGCGCCCCAGGCGGACAGCGTGCCCTGAGGGTCGATATCGAGGCAAAGGACGGAATGTCCGGCTTCGGCGGCGGCCACGGCCAGATGGACGGCCAGCGTCGTTTTGCCGGCGCCGCCCTTCTGCTGGGCGACGGCGATAATCTTTCCACGCATGTTTCAGCTCCTTCAGAGCCGCCCGAAGATTCTATCCCCAGGCAGGTTGGATTGCTCATCCCCCGTAGGCACGGTTATAGTGCGGACAACGCCGCCTGGGGGGGCAAAAGTAAAATTAATGATCGGCACGGTTCGCCAGTGCATTCAGTCTGTTGCGGTAGGGTTGGCGCTCGCGTTGAGCGCGGCTTCCCTGCCCGCGCAAGCTGTCGACGATCTGGCCGGGCTGCAGCCGGGCAAGCCGGCGCGTTCCCCTGGGTCGACGCTGATCCTTGTCGACGCCAATGCCGATATGGGCGCAGGTAGCGGCAAGTTCGATTTGCAATTGCAGGCGCTCGCCGCGACGGCCCGTCGGGGCGACGACGCCTTGCGCGCGGCGGTTTTCGGCGGACCGTCATGCGGCGGTTTCCAGATGCTGGCCGATGGCCAGCCAGTCGCGCAGGCGGCGGCGAAAGCGAGCATCGCCCCCATGGGCCGGCGGGATATTACAGCCGCCCTGGACGCCGCGGCGGCCGAACTGCCGGCGGAGGAGGGCGGCGCCCGCATTCTCGCGATCGTCGGCGGCCCCAATCAATGCCTCGCCGCGGTCTGCGCCCATGCCATGCGACTGAAAGCCGCCCGCCCGGAACTGGTCGTCGATGTCATCGGCTTCGGGCTGAGCGACGATGAGGCCCGGCGCATGGATTGCGTCGCCGCGAACACCGGCGGGCGGTTTTCCCGGGCGGATAACAATGGTCTCGCGACTGCGCTGGCCCTGGCTCTCGGCCCCTCCTCGGACGGCATGACGGCGATGCCGGCGCCGATCCTTGCGGCGGCGAGCTTGCCGGAACAGGCGGCATCCGATGCTGGCGTCGCCGACGACGATGCCGAAGCGTCCGCGCGATATGCCGATATGACCGGCCCAGAACTGGCCTACCCGCGCGGTCTCAGGCTCACGGCGAGCCTCGCCGCCGGCAGCGGGACCTTGAGCGCGGGCGCCCGCTACGATCTCTTGCGCGCCGACAACGCCGGCGTGATGCGCCTTGTCGCCCGCACCTTTCGGGCCGACGCGCCGCTGTTCGGCGTGCCGCCGGGTCGGTATATCGCCCGTGTCGCTATCGGCGAAGTCAGCAAGGATATGCCGGTCGTCGTGCCCGTGGATGGCATCTCGAACCGCCGCATCGTGCTCGACGCGGGCCGCCTGACCTTGACCGCGGCGATCGCCAATCGCCAGATAACCCATGGCGTCGCCTTCAGGATCGACCGTCTCGACAAGCCGCAGACGCCGGTGACGATCCAGGGACGCGGGCAGGCGATGGCCGTGCTGCCTGCAGGCCGCTACCGGGTGTTGGCCGCTGTCGATGGCGCGGAATCCGCTTCGGTCGTCGACGTGCTGGCAGGCGGCACGGCGCGCGCATCGTTGAACCTGCCGGCGGGCTTCCTCCGGGTCGCGGACCATGCGGGGCTGCAACGTCTCAGAATTCTCAAGAACGGAACCCCGGTCTCACTGCCGGCGGGCGCGCGCGGCCTGTATCGTCTGACGCCGGGCGAGTACACCGTTGTCGGCATGGCCGGCGGCAACGAAGTCTCCGCAACGGCCTGGGTCAGGGAAGGCTGCCTCGCCGCCGTCAGGTTCGGCCACGATCAGTCCCTGGTCGCGGACGCCGCCAAAGCCGCGCCATTGCCGGTCCTGATGGCGCGTCAGGAGAACGGCGACGACGGCGCGATCAGCCGCTAGATCAACCCCGCTTTTGGCGGAATCGCCAAAAGCGGGATAAGTTGAACGCTATCAATAAGATAGAGCATGGACCGCGCGTCCTCTTAAACGCGCCGTGCTCTAGCAGCCAGCTAGATTCGGTCAGTCTCAAGGGATCGGCCAAGGCTAGATACCTTGAACGATATCATATAGTCAGCGCGAGGCGCGCTCGCTGGCGTTTGCGCCTTGGCCCTATGAGGCAGAGATGGATATCCGGCCTGTCGGCTTTATTCTTGGCTGCCTGATCTCTGCCCTGGCGGCGGCGATGCTGGTTCCTCTCGGCGCGTCGATCGTCCTGGATGACGGCGAATGGGCGCCGATCCTGTCGGCGATGATCGCGAGCATTTTCGTGGGCGGGACGCTCATCCTGGGCTTGCGGCCGGAGCGCGTGAAGATCGACCGCCGTCAAGGCTTTCTGCTGACGAGCCTGACATGGACAATCCTGCCGCTTTTCGGCGCCTTGCCGCTGATCTGGTCCGACTACGATATCGGCGTCGTCGATGGCATTTTCGAGAGCGTCTCCGGCTTGACGACGACTGGCTCCACCGTGCTCGTCAACCTCGATACGACCGACGCCAGCTTGCTGCTGTGGCGCTCCATGCTGCAGTGGCTGGGCGGCATCGGGATCGTCGCCATGGGGATCGCCATTCTGCCGTTTCTGAAAGTCGGCGGAATGCAGGTGTTTCGGATGGAATCGTCCGACCAGTCAGAGAAAGCCGTGCCTAGGGTGCGGCAGCTTTCGGCCTATCTGGTTTCGATCTACGCGGCGCTGACGGTCCTTTGCGTCTTGAGTTACTGGCTTGCGGGCATGTCGGGCTTCGATGCCATCAATCACGCCATGACCACCGTATCGACCGGCGGCTACTCGACGTCCGACCTCTCGTTCGGGAAGTATCCCGAGCCGCTGGCGCAATGGCTCTGTATCCTATTCATGATCGGGGGCGCCGCGCCATTCGGCGTTTATATCTATGTGCTGCGCGGACGGCGGTCAGCAGCAATAAGGAACGCGCAGCTTCGATTGATGCTTCTGGTCCTGTTCGGCGCAAGCATGGCGCTCGCGGCCTATCTTGCGGTCAGGACCGATATTCCATTCGCCACGGCCTTCCGCCTTGCGGCGTTCAATGTGACGTCCGTGGTCACGACGACTGGTTACGCCAGTGAGGATTACGCGCTCTGGGGCGCTTTTGCCATCACTGCCTTCTTTGTTCTGACATTTGTGGGCGGTTGTTCCGTATCGACATCCGGCGGCTTCAAGATGTATCGATTCGTCATTCTCATCAGAGTTTTCAGAACGGCGATGCGGAGCATTATTCGCCCCCATGCCGTGTCGGTCGCAGCGATCGATGGGCGGCCGATAAATTATGAGATCGTCACCGCGATTGCGATGTTTTCCATCGTCTATCTGGCGACGATCCTCGGGCTTGGGCTGGCGCTGTCGCTGCTTGGGCTGGATTTCATCACGGCGCTTTCCGGCGCCGCGACTGCCGTCGCCAATGTCGGCCCCGGTCTTGGCCCCACGATCGGGCCAGCCGGCAATTTCTCCAGCCTGCCGGACGCCGCGAAACTGCTGCTGTCGCTCGGTATGATCCTGGGGCGCCTGGAAATCATCACCATGGCGGTCCTGATCATGCCCGATTTCTGGCGGCGCTGATCCAGCTTCAGGCGGCGCTGACCCGGCAGAGCAGGGACTTCAGGTTGGTCTGTTCCGAGATCGGGCAGCGCTGGGTCTTGTCGGTCAGGAAATTGACCGGGCGCCAGGGATTGAAGGGCTGGCGCTCGCCCCAGCCGATCGGCAGGAACACGGCGGTTTCGCGCACGCCCGATGTGATCCAGGCGCGCGCCTCCACATGGCCGTGCGCCGTTTCGACGCGCACGGTCTGCCCGTCCCGGACCCCCAGCCGCACAGCGGCCTTCGGGTGGAGCTGGCAGTAAAGGTCCGGCCACATCTCCTGCGCCTGCCAGGCATAGTGGGTCCAGCTATGGAAATGCGGGGCGGGGGGCCGTCCGGTGACGAGTTCCATGTCATAGCCCAGCGCCCGCAGGGCCGCCGCCGGCCGGGCTTCCGAAGGCTCGACGATGCGGCCGCGCGGCGCGTAGGCGGCATTGTTCAGGAACGGACTTTCGACTCCCAGGTCCCCGTCGCTATCCAGCAATTCGACGAAGGGCATGTCGATCAGGCTCTCGCGTTCGCTGTAGAAGCGCGGCAGGGCGGTCAGGCCGTAAGCCTGGAATTTTCCCTCCATCGCCTCGGTCCAGAACTCCAGCTTGCCGCTGGGGCTGGGGAAGCGATGGCCTGCGGGCGCGCCGGCCGCCGTCGTGCCTTCGAGGTAGAGCGTATCCTGCTCTGCCGCGTCCTCGCTCGCGACCGGGAAGCGGACCCAGCGATAGGGCCGTTCGTGCAGGCGCTTCTGAGTGACGCCGCGCATCTGCACATTGTCGATCATCGCCTCGTCCCAGAAGCGGGCGCTGTCCTTCCATTCCTCTTTCAGGACATCGTCGAAGCCGAAGCGCTTGCCGAGCTCGATCCAGATCCAGCCGTCCGGCCTGGCGTCGCCCGGCGGCTGGATCATGCGGTCGATCCAGACGACGCGGCGGTCTTCGCATGCCCGGCCGACCTCGCCTTTTTCGATGCCAGTCGCGGCCGGCAGCACATAATCGGCCCAGGCGCTGGTTTCGTTCGGGAAAATGTCGATGTGCACCAGCAGGTCGAGCGCGGCGAGCGCCTTCCGGCTTTCGGTCTGGTCGGGCCAGAGGGCGAAGGGATTGTTGCAGGCGATCAGGGCCTTCAGGGGATAGGGCCGCCCGGTCGACATGGCTTCGGTCCAACCGGTCGGGCTGGTGCGGACGCGCGGGCGCCGGATCGCCGGCCGGCGATGGGCCGGGGCGTCGGCGGCCGCGGGGACGGAGGCCGACATGTTGAAATAGCAACCGCCCCGCCGGCCCCAATTCCCGGTGATCGCGGCGACGAACATCAGCGCCCGGTTCGACTGCACGGAATTCATGTGCTGATTGACGCCTCGGCTGCCGAAGATCACGCAGCCGTCCGCGGCCGCGATCTGCTCGGCGAGTTCCTTGATGTCGTCGGCGGCAAGGTCCGTGATCGGCGCCGCCCATTCCGGCGAATAGCCCGCTGTCAGAATGAAGTCCCGCCAGTCGCGCCAGCCCAGCACCCAGGCTTCGCAGAACGCTTCGTCATGCAGGTCGTTCGCGAGGATGTGATGGGCGAGCGCCAGCGCCAGCGCCATGTCGCCGCCGGGCCGGATCGCCAGATGCTTGTCCGCCTTCGACGCCGTCACCGTGAAGCGCGGGTCGACGACGACCATGCGCGCGCCCCGTTTCAGGCGCCAGTCGTTGATCATGCCGAAATGGACGGGCCGCGTTTCCGCCTGATTGTCGCCGACATAGACGTAGAGCTCCGCTGACCCCATGTCGCCTTCAGTGTAGCTGTTGCCGCTGCCGCCGACGCCCTGGATCATGCCGTAGGCGATGTTCTTGCCGCTGGAGCAATAGGGCTCCGTCGTTTCGACGTTCGGCGTGCCCCACATCTGGGCGAACATCCGGAGATAACCCTTGTTCGTCAGGGTGCCGGTGCGGGTGCCGGTGAAGATCGCGAGCGCGTCGGCGCCGTAGGCCGCACGGGTTTCGCCCAGCTTGGCCGCGATCTCATCCAGCGCCTGATCCCAGGAGATCGGCTCGAACTTGTTCTCGCCGCGCTGGCCGACGCGTTTCAGGGGCTGGGTCAGCCGGTCCTTGGAGCCATAAAGCTGGAGGGAAAGCTGCGACTTCGGGCAGACGCGGCCCTGAAGGATCGGGTCGGCCTCGTTGCCCGTCACCTTCACGAGCCTGTCGCCCTTGAAATGGAAATTGGTCGTGCAGGCGTTGAAGCAGATATTGCAGCCGCCTGGCTGGACCCGGTCCGGCGTCCGGTCCTCCCGCGGCGCCCGATAGGGAAAGGCGGTCGCATCTTCCGGCTGGCGGGAGCCGCTGTCGGCGACGGCCGGGGTCATCCGGGCATCCATGTCGAAGGCCGTGGCCTCGCCGATCAGCCTGTCGAGATAGACCGTGGCGGGCGCCATCAGGAATGGATCGGCATCGAGCGCGCGGCGACCCTCGGCCGCGGCGGCGGAGAGGAGACTGTCCCGCTCGCCGAAGCGGATCGCCCGGGTCGGGCAGACGGACTGGCAGGCCGTCGTTGCGGCGCCGGCGGCGCGGCGGTCATGGCAGAGATCGCATTTGACCGCGTGGTGCCCTTCGGCATCGAAGCCCATGGCGCCGTAGGGGCAGGCGGCGACGCACTCGCCGCAGCCGACGCACTGATCTTCCAGAACGCGGACGACGCCGGTGTCGCGATCTTTCGTAATCGCCTTAGGCGCCACCGGACAGGCGCGCACGCAGGCTGGGCGTTCGCATTGCTGGCAGGCGAGCTTCAGGAAGTCGAGCTGCGGCCACCCGTCGACATCCGCGCCGCCGAGCCAAAGCACCCGGTTCCGCCGTTCCCCTGGCCCCAGGCCATGCTCGGCCTTGCAGGCGACTTCGCAGCTCTTGCAGCCGGTGCAGCGTTCCAGGTCGATCATCAGGGCGAGACGCGACATGCTTCAGAAATCCCATGCTGCGAAATGCAGCCAATAGATCGGGCGGCCGTCGGCGACATAACCGGCGAACAGCATCACGATGACAATGTGCGCGACCAGGCCGGCGACGAAGGCCCACGCCAGCAGCCGGTGCAACAGCCGCCAGCGCGCCTGGGCAGGCGGCAGGGCTGTACGAGCGCCGGTCAGCCGCTCCTCTTCGGCGGCGAGCCGGGCATAGGCGAAGGCAGCCCGCGGCGCTGTCGCCCAGTGGCGCGGGCCAAGCGAGAACGTGCCTTCCTCGGCGCTGGCGTCGAGGGCGGCGAGGATCGCCTGCTTCGCCTGAATGACAGCGCCGATCCGGGCGCGGGCGGCTGGGTCGGCCTGGCGGAAGGCGCCGCGCTTCTGGCCGAAGGTTCCCGCCATCAAGCGGGCGCCGGCGGTCCGCGACCAGACGCCGAGGCCGATCAGCGCGAGCAGCAGCAGCAAAAGCGTCGCCGGCGGCCGACCGAGATTGCCCGCCGCATGGGCGAAGACCAGCGCCGCCCCCAGGCTCGCGAGCCAGACATGGGCGTGAAAGCCAGCCTTGCCCGACCGTCCGATCCGCTTGGCGAGCACGGCCGCGAAGGAGCCGAGCAGCAGCACGGCCCCAAGGGTGGCGGCGGCTTGCAGCGGCGGCCCGCCGGCCAAGCCCCAGGTCCCCGGCAGCGCGGGCGCCAGGATCGCCAGGAAAACGCCGCCGGTCAGGGCGAGCGCGACGATCGCCGCCAGGCGCTTGTTGGCAAGGTCCCCGTCAGCGCGCCTCACCGGGGGCGGTCGCCTTTCAGGACGACGCGGTGCATGCGCCGCCGCTTGCCAGGGTAGTCGTTGATGGCGAAGTGCAGCGTCGCCCGATTGTCCCATACGGCGATGGAGCCGGGTTGCCAGCGGAAGCGGCAGGTGAACTCCGGCCGGATCATGTGGCCGGTCAGATAGTCGATCAGCGGCTTGCTTTCCTCCGCCGTCATGTCCTTGAACCGCGCCGTATGCGACCGGTTGATATAAAGCGACTTCAGCCCGGTATCCGGATGCGTCCGCACGACCGGATGCTCGGACTCGAAGGTCGTGGCGGCCTGATTGTAGGTCCCGGCCATGCCGTCGAGCTTCGCCATGTTGCGGGCCCGTCCGCCGGCATAGCCGTTCTCGGAGGAATTGACGGCGATCAGGCCGTCCAGCATGCGCTTCATGCCGGGCGACAACGCCTCATAGGCGGCGGACGTATTGGCGAACATCGTATCGCCGCCCGCGTCGGGCGTTTCCAGCGCATAGAGCACGGTGCCGAGCGCCGGCTCGGGCATGTAGGAGGTGTCGGAGTGCCAGGAGCCGCCGAAGTTCTTGACGTCAGCCTCGGTCTTCAGAATCTCGATCACTTCTGGCGCTTCGTCGAAGCCCTTGATGAACGGATAGATTTCCGGCTCGCCAAACAAGCTGGCGAAGCGCTTCTGCGCGACCGGCGTCAGCGATTGGTCCCGGAAGAAAATCACCTTGTGCGCCAGGAAGGCGTTGCGGATCGACGCGGCCGCCTCATTCGACAAGCTGGCGACATCGACGCCGGCGATTTCGGCGCCCAACGCGCCGGAGATCGGTGCAATCTGCATGGGCTGGATCAGGTCCTGTTGGCGGCGTCGAACATGCCGATGTTCTTGGCGACGTCGTAGGGCTTTTCGGTCAATATTTCTGGGTCCCACTCGCTGCGATGGGCGCCGAAGAAATCGCCGCCATAGACGTGGATCGCGCCGGTCAGCCGGTCGAGCGGGTTGGTGACCGAATGGATGATGTCCGCGCCCAGGGGCGCGACCTCGCTGACGCCAAGCGATTTCGCGCCAGCCGCTTCGATGTCGGTCTTCGCGTCCGCGGGCAGCTTCCGCCAGAAGATGTTGTTCTCGCGGCCGGAATAAATCCCGATCACGGCCCACATCTGATGGTTATGCGGCATCACCGTCATATGCTTGCCCCAGACGAGATTGAGGATCGTCAGGTCCGGCGCATGATAGAGCTTGTTGACCCCGGCCTTCTCGGGCGCGCCGATGCTTTGCATCAGACCGTTGGGGTCCGAAACCGCGCGCTCGACCAGGCCCTTGACCAGCCGGTGGGTCGGGTCTTCGGCGACGGCTTGCTTACAGTCCTCGACGAATCGGTCCAGATCGAACATCGAATGTCTCCTCGATCGATCGACCGAAGGCCTGGCGGGATCGCCGGTCTGTGGCTCGGTTGATCGTTTGCACTATGATAGAGCCTGAAACAGCGGCCCTAGCGTCTCACGGCGCTATCGGCCGCGTCAATCGGAGGAACCGCCATGCGCGCCGCCATGCTGACCGAAGCCGGGGTCAAGATCCAGTCGACGCCCGAACCTGCGCCCAAGACGAACGAAGTGAAGGTGCGGGTGCGGGCCTGCGGTTTGAACCGGGCGGATCTGCTGGTCGCGAGCGGCCATGCGCACGGCCGCATCGGCGGGGCCGGCACGATTATCGGTCTGGAATTCGCGGGCGACGTCGTCGAAGTCGGCGCCGACGCCAAGGGCGTCGCGGTCGGCGACCGGGTGATGTGCTCCGGCGGGTCCGGCTGGGCGGAGTATGCCGTGGCCGACTGGGGCCGCGTGACGCGCATTCCGGACGCCAATGTGTCCTACGAGCAAGCCGCGACCTTGCCGGTCGCGCTCCAGACCATGCACGACGCCATCGTGACCAACGGCCAGTTGCAGGCCGGTCAGGCAGTGCTGATCCAGGGCGCCAGTTCCGGCGTCGGGCTGATGGCAATGAAGATCGCCAAGGTTCTGGGCGCCGGGCTCGTCATCGGCACATCGACCGATGCGGGCCGCCGGGCGAAGCTGACGGACTTCGGCGCCGACCTCGCGGTCGATTCGCGCGATGCCGGATGGGTCGACCAGGTGCTGCAGGCGACCGACGGGGCGGGCGTCGATCTGATCGTCGATCAGCTTTCGGGATATGTCGCGAACGACAACATGCGCGCGACCAGATTGATGGGCCGCATCGTCAATGTCGGGCGCCTGGGCGGCTTCAAGGGCGAGTTCGATTTCGACCTGCATGCGCTCCGCCGCATTCAGTATATCGGCGTGACCTTCCGCACCCGGACGGTCGAGCAGGTGCGCGAAATCGTGCGGAAAACCTATGCGGACCTCGGCGCCCATGTGGCGTCGGGCGCGCTCGCCCTGCCGATCGACAGCGTCTTCGAACTGAACCGGGCGGCTGACGCGCTCGCGCACATGAAGGCCAACGTGCACTTCGGCAAGATCGTGCTCCGGGTCGATTGAGGGCAGGCGATCAGTCGGCGGCTGTGGGGATGACGGCTTCGACGTCGATCTCCATCAGCATTTCGGGCTTGGCGAGCCCGGCGACGATCAAGCCGGTCTGGCACGGGAAGACGCCCTTGAGCCAGCGCCCGGCGACCGCATAGACGGCTTCCCGGTCTTCGCGGCGGGTCAGGTAGATCGTCGTCTTGACGATGTGGCTGAGGTCCGACCCGGTTTCTTCAAGCAGCGTCCTGACGCAGGCCATGGCGTTCTCCGCCTGGGCGGCGGCGTCGCCGGCGCCGACAAAATTGCCGTCCAGGTCGAGGCCGGTCTGGCCGCGCAGCCAGATGCGGTCGCCGGCGCGGACGGCCATGGCGAGGTCGTAATCGACCGCCTGGCCAGGGTTTGCGTCCTTCGCGTTATAGGTGCGGAAGCGTTGATGGGGCATGGGTTCGGACCCTCGCGCAAGGTTTCACGGACGCGCCATCATCGCGCCGGAATCGCCGGTCCGCCAACCGTTTGCTCAGTCCAGGGTCGAGGGGTAGGCCGCTTCCGCTTCGGGCGCGAAGGGGGAAGGGCGGCCGATCGACCAGTCGCCGCCGGCTGAAGCCGCCCCGATCACATGGTCGCTTGCAAAGACGCGGACGCCAGTCGCGGCTTCCAGGAAATGCACGAAGGCGGCCCCGTCATCGCCAGCCGCGACATTGCAGGCCCAGAGCGCAATCTCGCCCTTCGGTCCAAGCGCCATGCCGATGTCCCCCAGAAGGTCGAGCCGGCCCTTGAGCGCCTGGGCGTCGATCCTGTGACCGGCGAGGTCGATCGCGCCCGGCGCGCCGTGGGCGAGGATATGCAGCGCCGTCGGCGCCTTGCCGCGGCGCAGGACGTCCGCGATCTGGGTCAGCGGATGCGCGCGATTATGCAGCCAGACCACGTTCACCGGGCGGGCCAGGTCGCCGATCAGCAGATGCGCGTCCCAGACCGAATGATCGTAGAACAGGATTTCCTCGGCCGCGTCGAAAGCCGCCGCATGGGACGGCCAGGGCGCCAGCGTCTTCGGCCCGCGCGCCAGCGCCGCCTCCTCAGGCGCGGCATAGGGATGCCAGCCCAGAGCCGCGTCGCTCGCGTCACTTCGGAAAGCGGCGGCGAGGGTCGGGTCTGGCATGATGCTGCGCTCACGGCTGAGGTTTCGATGCAGCATGAATGCTATCGAGCAGGCCCTAAAAACCCTTTAACCAAGCCCCGTCTTCAAGGGCCGCTCGAATGCGGCCTATCAGAGGCGCTGGCCTGGATATGTGACAAGCCGGTCTGAGCTATCCTTCTGTTTTCCAACGATCAATTTGTAGAACACGATGCCTGTGTGCACGAAATCGAGCAGGAGCAGGCCGAAGCCAATGAACACCAGGGTGAAATCGGTCGAATGATTGACGCCGAACAGCAGATACATCGATGCGATGAACAGTCCAAGATCGAAGAGTCCGTGCAGAAAGTTCCCGAGATAGAAGTGATGGACGCCGACCGTCCCAAACACGCCGCAGAGGGCGACGGCGACGCCAAAGCTCTTTGGGCTGATTTCATCGGCCGGCAGAGGCCTGGCTTGCATGGTCGGAAGGCCGCATTCGATGCATATTTCGGCGGCAGCCGCGAGCGGGTTCCCGCATCGAACGCAGTACGGCATGCTTCCGAGCCTTTCCAGAATCAACCTTGCAGAGCCTACGGAGCCCGTTGTCGCTAGGGTCGGTTAGCGCCCCCGTTAGCGGCGCAACGGCAGGCCGTCTTTGTCTTTGAAGCTGCCGACGATGATCATCACCAGATCGATCAGGGTCCAGATGCCGAAGCCGCCCAAGGTCAGGATCATCAGAATGCCGGTTAGGATTTTGCCGACGTAGAACCGGTGAATGCCGAACGTGCCGAGGAAAAAGCAGAGCAACGCCGCTGGAACCATGCTCTTTGTCGATACGGGGCCGCCGACGGCGCGGTTTGGCGCGCCGCAGGACGGGCAATTCGGCGCCATTGCGGACATACCCGCGCCGCATTCGCTGCAAAAAACCTTCGGCGATGTTTCGGCGCCTCCGGCAGAAGAGGCTTGCTGAATTTCATTCATGGCGATTCCCCTTGTCGAGCGCCCCGATGCGCCCCCGCGCTGTCGATGCCCTGAAGCATATCTGCAACCGCGCGCGCGACGCTATACTAAAAAGTGTTAGCGCCGCGCGCGTGCGGTCCTCGCCCGCTCATTCTTGTGGCGAGCGATCAACCCGGCCTGCGCCGGTCCGGCCACTGGCTGCGTTGCTCTAAGCGGCCACCGCCGCTGCGAGCCGTGCGACTGGGCGGTCGTCGATGGGCGCGTGCAGCGCTGCGGCCGCCAAGCTGAGGCCGATGGCCATCCACCATACGGCGTCGTAGCGCCCGGTCGCGTCGAACACGAGGCCGCCGATCCATGCGCCGGCGAAGTTGCCGAGCTGGTGGCTGAGGAAGACGACGCCGAACAAGGTCGCCATGTACCGGGGGCCGAAGACCCTGGCGACGATGCCGCTGGTCAGCGGCACGGTGCCGAGCCAGATAAAGCCCATCATGCCCGCGAAGATCATCGCAGACGTCTCGGTCAGGGGGACGCTGATGAACACAGCAATGATCGCCGCGCGCGCGAGATAGATCCCGATCAACAGGTGCTTCTGTCGATGCAGCCCGCCCAGATAGCCCGCGGTCCAGGACCTGAACATGTTGAAAAAGGCGATGACCGCGAGGGCCGAGCCCGCAAAATAGAGACCGAGGCCGCCATCGGTTAGATAGGCGGGCAGGTGGGTCACGATGAACTGCACCTGAAACCCGCAGACGAAAAACCCGGCGACCAAAAGGCAATAACCGCGATGGCCGCCTGCCTCCCGGAGCGCATCGGAAAGTTTCTGGCCGACGCCGGATGGCGTCCGCCCCCGGTCTGCGGCGCGAAAGCACAATGTGACCGGGATCAGCAGAGCGAAGATCGACGCCAGGATCAGCAGCGCAAAGCGCCAATCCGCGGCTTCGATGACGGCCTGCATCCCGGGAATGATCAGGATCTGTCCGGCGGTGCCGCCGGCCGTCGCAAACCCAAGCCATAGCGAGCGCTTGTTCTCCGGCGCAGCGCGGCCGATGGCGCCCAGCATCACCGGCAGGCCGCAGGCGCTGATGCCCAGGCCGACCAGTACGCCGCCGCCGAGATACATGGAGAGCGGGTTCGTGGCCTCTGCCATGGCGACGAGGCCCGCGACATAAAGCAGACAACCGATGGCGACGGTCCGCGCCGTTCCCCATCGGTCCGATACGGCGCCCATGAAAGGGGCCGCGAAACCGTTCAGCAGGGCCTGGACGGCGAAGACAAGAGACAGGCTTTCCCGCCCCCAGCCAAGCTCGGTCGTGATCGGCAGCATCAGCAGGCCAAAGCTTTGCCGCGTGCCGAAAGCGATCGCCAGGATGACCGCCGCGGCAATGAGCGTCATCAACGCCGCGTTGGACGCGCGAGCTGCTTGCATTGGTCCTATCGCCTTCCGCCCACGCTTCGGCGGAATCGCCAGAAGCGTGGGCGGATCTGCTAAACAGTCTCAGCATCCAGGGCAATAGGCGCGCCCTGTTCGCGCCGAACTGTCAGTGCGATCAGGCCAGATCGAAACGATCCGCGTTCATGACCTTGGTCCAGGCGGCGACGAAGTCGTGCACGAACTTCGCGTTATTGTCGTCCTGGGCGTAGACCTCGGCATAGGCCCGCAAGATCGAGTTGGATCCGAAGACGAGATCGATGCGCGTCGCAGTCCATCTGCTTTGGCCGGTCTTGCGGTCGCGGATATCGTAGAGGCCGCCGCCGGTCGGCTTCCACTCGTTGGCCATGTCGGTCAGGTTGACGAAGAAGTCGGTCGTCAATGCCCCGACCCTGTCGGTGAGCACGCCATGCGCGGTCCCGCCGTGGTTGGCGCCCATGACGCGCATGCCGCCGACGAGACAGGTCATTTCCGCCGCGGTCAGGCCCATCAGCTGGGTCCGGTCGAGCATCAACGCTTCCGCGCTGACGGCATAGTCCTGCTTGAGCCAGTTGCGGTAGCCGTCATGAATCGGCTCCAGGGGCGCGAAGCTTTCGCCGTCGGTCTGCGCATCGGTGGCGTCGCCGCGGCCCGGCTGGAAGGGCGCCGTGACGTCGATGCCAGCGGCGCTGGCCGCCTGTTCGACGCCGATATTGCCAGCCAGCACGATCACGTCCGCGATACTGGCGCCGCTTTCGGCCGCGATCGGCTCGAGCACGCCCAGCACCTTGGCCAGACGGTCGGGCTCGTTGCCTTCCCAGTCCTTCTGCGGCGCCAGGCGGATACGGGCGCCGTTGGCGCCGCCGCGCAGGTCCGAGCCGCGGAAGGTCCGCGCGCTGTCCCAGGCGGTCGCGACCATCTCGGCGATGCTGAGGCCGCTGGCGGCGATCCTGGCCTTCACGGCGCCCACGTCATAGGACGTCGAGCCGGTCGGGACCGGGTCCTGCCAGATCAGGTCTTCTGCCGGCACGTCCGGACCGAAGTAGCGGACCTTGGGTCCCATATCGCGATGGGTCAGTTTGAACCAGGCTCGCGCAAAGGCATCCTTGAAATACGCTGGGTCGGCCATGAATTTCTGGCAGATCGCGTTGTAGATCGGATCCATTTTCATCGCCATGTCGGCGTCGGTCATGATCGGATTGCGGCGGATCGAGGGGTCGGTGGCGTCCGCTGGCTTGTCCTCTTCCTTGATGCCGATCGGCTCCCACTGCTGGGCGCCGGCTGGGCTTCTGCGGATTTCCCATTCGTAGCCGAACAACAGGTCGAAATAGCCCATGTCGAACTGTGTGGGCCGTGTCGTCCAGGCGCCTTCGATGCCGGAGGTTACGGCGTTCGCGGCCTTGCCGCCCATATTCGGGTTGGCCCAGCCGAAGCCCCGCTGATCGACGTCCGCACTTTCCGGATCCGGACCCAGGGCGCCGGCATCGCCATTGCCGTGAGCCTTGCCGACCGTGTGGCCGCCGCAGGTGAGGGCGGCGGTCTCCTCGTCGTCCATCGCCATACGTTCGAAAGTTTCGCGCACCGCTTGCGCCGTCTTCAACGGATCGGGCTTGCCGTCGACGCCTTCCGGGTTGACGTAAATCAGGCCCATCTGCACGGCCGCCAGCGGATTCTCGAGCGAGGTCTCGTCGCCTGCTTGCGCGTAGCGATCCTTGGCGAGCCACACCTTCTCGGAGCCCCAGTAGGTGTCCTTCTCCGGGTGCCAGATGTCGACACGGCCGAAGCCGAAACCGAAGGTCTTCAAGCCCATGGACTCATAAGCGATGTTGCCGGCGAGAATGATCAGGTCGGCCCAGCTTACTTTGTTGCCGTACTTCTTCTTGATCGGCCACAAGAGCCGCCGCGCCTTGTCGAGGCTGACATTATCGGGCCACGAGTTCAAAGGCGCGAAGCGCTGATTGCCGGCGCCGCCGCCGCCACGACCATCGGCGAGCCGGTAAGAGCCGGCGGCATGCCAGGCCATGCGGATCATCAAGCCGCCATAGTGGCCCCAGTCGGCCGGCCACCAGTCCTGACTGTCTGTCATCAGGGCCGTCAGGTCGCGCTTGAGCGCCTCGACGTCGAGCTGCTTCAGCTCTTCGCGATAGTCGAAATCGGCGCCCATCGGGTTCGTCTTGACATCGTGTTGATGCAGAATGTCGAGATTGAGGGCGTTCGGCCACCAATCCATGACAGTCGCGCCTGCGGCGGTATTGCCGCCATGCATCACCGGGCATTTGCCCATGCCGCTTGTGCTGTTTCCGTCCATGATGCTCTCCATCTTCTGGTTCTTGGTCATCAACTGAAGCGTCGGGCGCAAAACGCAAGCGCCAGATGTCCCGACGCATTTTTGCCCGTAGCCCCGCTTGCCGACATTTGTAGCAAGAGCATACAATCAGGTAAAATTGTTTATCCTGATGGCTTCGATAAGAAATACCTATGAACAATGTGACCCTGAAGCAGATTCGGTACTTTGCGGCGTTAGCGCGCCATCGCCACTTCGGCCGCGCCGCGGCCGCCAGCGCAATTTCACAGCCGGCCTTGTCCATGCAGATCAAGGAGTTGGAGGATGCGCTCGCGACGCCATTGTTCGAACGGGGCGGGCGCTCTATCAGCCTGACCGGGTTTGGCCAGACGTTTGCCGAGCGCGCCCGCGAAATCCTGCTTGCAGTCGATGAACTGGGCGATCTGGCGCGGGCCTCACGGGACCAGTTGGTCGGAAAGCTCCGGATCGGCGTGATTCCGACGATCGCGCCTTATCTCCTGCCCGCCTTCGTCGCCGGATTGACGGACGCCTTGCCTGGGATCGACCTCCGGATCCGCGAAACGCTGACTTCGCGGCTGATCCAGGAACTGGCGGACGGCCAGCTCGACGCCGCCATTGTCGCCCTGCCGATTTCCGAGCCGGCGCTGACCGAGGTTGCGCTGTTCGACGAGGCCTTCCTGCTGGTCCGCCCGGCGGCGGACGCCGCGAAGCCCGCGCCCGACCGTTGGGCGCTTCGGAAGATGCCGCTGCTATTGCTGGAGGAAGGCCACTGTTTCCGCGACCAGGCCCTGGCCTTCTGCAACATGCATGGGGCCGAGCCGCGCGCCTCGCTGGACGCCAGCTCGCTTTCGACGCTGGTGCAGATGACAGGGGCCGGCATCGGCGTCACCTTGATCCCGGAAATGGCGGTTGCGGTCGAAACCCGCTCGGCTGCGGTGTCGGTCGTCCGGTTGCCGAGCCCAGAGCCGTCGCGGACCGTCGGCATGATCTGGCGGAAGACCAGCCCGCTCGCGCCGCGGCTGCAGGAGGTATCGGACATTGTGCGCACGGCGGCGGCGCGGCGGCCCGCGATCTGATATGTTTGGAACAATGACCCGACTCAACCGTTGGCAATGCAAGGGCTGCATTGAGGTGAAGCAAGGCGCCGCGAGGGGGATGCGCTGGCCGTGGGCGCCTCTGGCGGGCCCCGGCCAGCGATCGGCCTGCTTGTCAGCCCGCAATCGGCGCCCGCGCGCCAGGAGGCATATTTGACTGCGACCCAGGATGCGACCCGGACCGAGCGCGATGCGTTCGGCGAAATCGAAGTGGCGGCCGACAAGTACTGGGGCGCGCAGACCGAGCGAGCGCGGCGGCTCTACAAGATCGGCCGCGAAACCTTCCCGCCTGCCTTGATCCATGCCTTCGGCATGCAGAAATGCGCCGCCGCCAGGGCCAATCGCCGGTTCGACGCGCTGCCGGAAGGCCTGTTCGCGGCGATCGAGCAAGCTGCCCTCGAAGTCTCGGAGGGACGGTTCGACGCGCATTTCCCCTTGCCCGTGTGGCAAGTCGGGTCGGGCACCGCGACCAACATGAACGCGAATGAGGTGATCGCCAATCGCGCCAACGAAATTCTGGGCTCGCCCCTGGGCGCCAAGGACCCCGTCCACCCGAACGACCATGTCAACCGCAGCCAGTCCTCGAACGACAGCTTCCCGACGGTCATGCATGTCGCGGCCGTGTTTGAACTGGAGCGCGGCCTGATCCCGGCGCTGCAAGGCTTGCAAAGCCGGCTGGAGGCGAAGGCGGAAGCGTTTGCGGGCATAGATCGCGTCGCGCGGACGCATCTCCAGGACGCCGTGCCGATGAAGCTCGGTCAGGCGTTCGGCGGCTATGCGCGGCAGGTCGAGCTTGGCGCGGGGCGCATCGCGTCCGCGGTTCAAGCGCTGCTGCCCCTGGCGCAAGGCGGCACGGCGGCCGGCACGGGCCTGAACGCCCCGCCGGGCTTCGACAAGGCGTTCGCCGCCGAAATCGCCAAGATGACCGGCATCGCTTTCACGGCCAATATCAACAAGTTCGAGGGCATGGGCGCCCACGATGCGCTGGTCGAGGCAAGCTGCGCAATGAATACCGTCGCGGCGTCGCTGACCCGGATCGCCAATGACATTCAGTTCCTCGGCGCCGGCCCGCGCGCCGGCCACTCAGAACTGCATCTGCCCCATGACGGCCTGACCTCGTCGATCATGCCGGGCAAGCGCAATCCGACCCTGGCCGAAACCCTGCTCCAGGTCTGCTATCGGGTGATGGGCAACCATGTGACCGTGACCCATGCGGGCGCGGCCGGGCATTTTGAACTGAATGTTGCGAAACCCGTCATCATCGACGCCATCCTGCAATCGGCGGCGCTCATGGCGGAAGCTGTGACCGCCTTCGCCGACGGCCTGGTCGCAGGCATCGAGCCCGACCGGAAGACGCTCGCCTCAGATGTCGCAGGCAACCTGATGGTGGCGACGGCGCTCAATCCGGCGATTGGCTATGACAAGGCGGCGAAGATCGTGGCGAAGGCGCTGGAAGACGATATCGGTCCCCGGGAAGCTGCGATCCAACTCGGCTTCCTGACCGGCGAGGCCTACGATCGGATCGTGAAAACGGCGCTTGGCCTGGGCGAAGCTGATTTAACGACCTTCCGCGCCGACGGTCCCATCACGCCTTGAGCAAGGTCCGCCAGCCGTCCCACGCGCCGATCCTGCCGGCCATGATCTCGTAGCCGCGGCCTTCCGGATGCAGGCCGTCGGACGCTTTCAGGCTGTCGAGAAACTCCGCGTCGGTCGATAGCGACGAGAACAGGTCGAGATAGGCGAGGCCCATCTGCCGCGCCGCCGCCTTGTAGGCGTCGTTATAGCGGGCGATCGTGGCGTTATCGAAACTGAAAGAAAGCGCCGGGACGGGGGATACAGGCATCATTGCCTCGATCACCGGCGTCGGTCCGACCCAACAGGTCCGGCCGAAGCGGCTGGCGGCATTGACCATTTTCGCCATCAACGTAAGGCTGGCGTCGAGCGGGACGCGATTGGCTTGCGTCGCCGCGTTGTTGTCGACCGCCGTATCGTTGATGCCGAGCGCGAAGACGGTCGCGGTCGGGAAGGCGGGGGAAAGCCGGGCCATGGCTTCGGCCTCCCAGCGGGCGTCCGCAAGCTCTGTCGTGTCCGCCCGAACTCCCAGGTTATAGACGACCAGGTCGACGCCTTTCGGCCGCTCCGCCTGACCGAGGCGGATCGTCCAGCCAAGCAATGCGGCGTCGCCCGTGCCGTGGGTAATGCTGTCGCCGATGAACCCAACTCTGACCTGTCGCATGAATCGATCCCCCCAATTCCCGTCCCGGCCAAGGATGTCCCGCATCTCGCCCGGCATGCAAGTCCGCGAGGCGAACTGGCCGCCGCCCGCAGTAGCTTGGGGCCGCGAATGGCGGCATAAAGGGGGCGAGCAATTGCGAAGGGTCGAAGAAACGATGTCTGACGTCCGCTATGACGCCGCGACGCTGGAATGCTTCGCGGCGGCGCTGTTCGTAGAAGCAGGCATGCCGCACGACCGCTCGGCGATCGTCGCCCGCTATCTGGTCGAAGCCGACCTGATGGGCCACGACACCCACGGGCTCGCCCAGGCGGCCGGATATCTGAAGGACCTAAAGGCTGGAACCATGCCGGCCGACGGCGACGTCGATGTCATTTCCGACCGGACCGTGGCGACGGTCTGGGACGGGGGCTATCGCTCCGGCGTCTGGCTGGCGTGGAAGGCGGTCGATGAGGCGGCCCGGCGCGCGAAGCTGCATGGCCTTGCCGCCATCGCGATCCGGCGGTCGCACCATATTGCCTGCCTCGCGGCCTTCCTGCCGGTCGCGACGGACCAGGGCCTTGCGGTGATGCTGGTCTCATCCGATCCGTCGGTGAAAGCCGTCGCGCCCTTTGGCGCGACCGAGCCGTTGTTCACCCCGAACCCGATCGCCTTCGGCTACCCGACCGACGGCGATCCGGTGTTGATCGACATCTCGACCTCGGGCGCCACCATGGGCCTCGCCATGCGCACGAAAGGCGAAGGCGGGCGCCTGCCGGGCGACTGGCTGATCGGCGCCGACGGCAAGGCGACGAACGATCCGGACGTGCTGTTCGCCGATCCGCCGGGCGCCTTCCTGCCGCTCGGCGGGCTGGATCGGGGCCACAAGGGCTTCGGCCTTGGCCTGATGGCGGAAGCGTTGACCTCCGGACTCGGCGGTTTCGGCCGGGCCGACGACCCCAGCCAGTGGGGCGCGTCGGTCTATGTGCAATGCATCGACCCGGAAGCGTTTGGCGGGCGTGCGGCCTTCGAACGTGAGACCGGCTGGCTCGCCCGCGCCTGCCGCGCCGCGCGCTCCGCGCCGGGGGCGGCGGGCGCCCGCATGCCGGGGGATAGCGCCCTGGCGCGCAAACGCGCCGGGCTCGCCGATGGCCTCGCGCTGCATCCCTCCATCCTGCCGGCACTGACGCCGGTCGCGGCCGAGCTTGGCGTCGCCCTGCCGGAACCCCGGTCATGACCGGCGGCGCGGCCCCGGCGCCCGTCGCCTTCACGATGGCGGACGGCGTCGTCCTCCGCGGCGACGCCTATGGCGATCCGGCCGGGCGGCCGGCCTTGCTGCTGCATGGCGGCGGGCAGACGCGCCATGCCTGGGGCGGCGCGGCGCGAACCTTCGCGGCGCGGGGCTGGCGGGCGGTGGCGATCGATCAGCGCGGCCACGGCGAGAGCGACTGGGCGGCGGATCACGTCTACCGGATCAACCATTTTGCGCGCGACATGCGCGCGGTCGCGGCGACTTTCAGGGCGCCGCCGGCTGTGGTCGGCGCCTCGCTCGGCGGTCTCGCGACGCTTCTGGGCGCCGGCGAAGCGCCGAAGCCGGAAGCCGTCGCGAGCGCGGTCGTGCTGGTCGATATCACGCCGACGGTGATGCGCGCCGGCGTCGAGCGTATTGTAGGCTTCATGCAGAAGCGCATGCTGGACGGGTTTGCGGACCTTGATGACGCGGCGGACTATGTCGCCTCGTACCTCCCGGACCGGCCCCGGCCGAAATCGACGGCGGGCCTTGAGAAAAACCTGAGGTTGCGGGCTGACGGCCGCTGGTACTGGCACTGGGACCCCGGTTTCATGACAGATATCGACGTCCGCATGGAAGATCGCGACCCCGTCCGCATGAAAGCTGCGACGCGGCGCCTCACCATGCCGGCGCTGCTGGTCCGGGGCGGCAAGTCGGATCTGGTGACGCCGGAAACCGCCGCCGAATTCGTCGATCTGGCGCCCGACGGCCGCTTCGTCGACGTCGCCGCCGCGGGCCACATGGTGGCCGGCGATCAGAACGACGTCTTCATCGACGCGGTGACGGAGTTCCTAGGCTGAGCGCCTGTTATACCTGCACCTTGTCGAACGTGAACGGTGTCAGATCGGCGAAGGCCTGGCGGAGGGAATTGCCCCAGCCGGACGAAATTTCCTGGTAATAGGGATCGTCCTGGGTCATCCGGAATTTCCTTCCGATGGCGAAGCTGTCGGCCTCATAGACCTGCATGTCGAGCGGCAGGCCGACCGAGAGATTGGCCTTCACGGTGGAATCGAACGAGACCAGCAGCAATTTCACCGCTTCTTCGAAGGACATATGCGCGTCGAAGGCGCGGACCAGCATCGGGCGCCCGTACTTGGTCTCGCCGATCTGGAAGAACGGCGTATCGTCCGACGTCTCGATGAAGTTGCCTTCCGGGTAGATCAAAAACACCCGCGGCTCGGAGCCGATGATCTGCCCGCCGACGATCATCGTCGCTCCAAACGCGCTCGCCACGAGGTTGGAGCGCGCGGCCGATTGCTGAATCACCGACTGCAGCGTCTCGCCGACCATGTTGGCGATCTGGAACATCGATGAGGCTTCCATGATCGACGGCCGCGTCCCGCCGGAACAGCGGACGCGCTCGTCGAGGATGCTGACCACCGCCTGGGTCGTCGCCAGGTTGCCGGCGCTCAGCACTGTGACCATGCGCTCGCCCGGTATGTGCCAGGTGTTCATCTTCGGGAAGGTGGAGATGTTGTCGACGCCGGCATTGGTGCGGGTGTCGGAGAGGAAAACGAGGCCAGCGTTCATGCGCAGGCCGACGCAGTATGTCATGTCTTGGGTTTCCGCCCGTGAAGGCACACCTTGTTGCTATTGTTCCACGCGGATGTGCACAGCGAGCGTCTCGCTATCCGCTCCCCGCGTCAAGCCCGAAATCGGCGCCGCTTCCCGGGCGTCGAGGCCGGTCGCGACCCTGACATAGCGGTCGTCGGGGCAGATGCTGTTCGCGACATCGAAGCCGACCCAGCCGAGGCCCGGCACGTAAGCTTCGGCCCAGGCATGGCCGGCATCCTGGTCTTCCGTGTCGTCCAGAAGCAGGTAGCCGCTGACATAGCGGGCGGGGTAGCCCATCAGCCGGGCCGCTGCCGTGAAGATATGGGCATGGTCCTGGCAGACGCCCTTTCCGGCGACGAGCGCCGCTTCGGCTGTGTCCAGGGCGTCGGAGGCGCCGACCTCATAGGCGACGCTCTCGCCGAGCTTGTCGGAGAGCGCATGTAGGCGCGCGATATCCGTGGCGTGATCGCCGATCCCGCCGACGCTCGCCGCAAGCGCGCGCAAGGCGTCGCCCGGTTTGGTCAATGGCGTCGACCGTTCGAAGTACCAGAGCGGCGCAAAGCCGCCATGGGTGCCGACGACGCCGGCCGCGTCGGTCGTTTCGACCTCGCCTTCGCAATGGATGCTGATGGCGTCGACGTTTTCCTGGATGCCGATCAGGATGACCTGGTTGTTGTGCTGGTCGTCGAAGCGCGCCTCGACTACGCCGCCGGAGACCCTGACATTCCAGCGCAGCACGGTCTGGCCGGCGCGGGATTTCGGCGTCATCCGCAGTTCCTGCAGGCCGAACCGGATGGGCGCGTCATAGCGATAGGTCGTCGTGTGCTCGATCTTAAGCCGCATGAGGCGAAGACTCACTCATTGAACCGGTAATCCCGTTCGATCTGCTCGGCCAGCGTATTGTTGGAACGGATGAACGCATCCAAAGTTTCATGCAGGCCGAATTCCATGATCTTCTCGATCGGCTTCGATGTCAGGCGCGTCTCGTTCTCGATGGCCAGTTGGGTGGAGGGCGTTTCTTCCCCGTACTCTTTGGCGATCTCGCCGAGGTTGCTGGTGATCGCGGCCGAGCAGAACGCCAGGGAACGCGGCAAGCGCTTGTCCAGAATGAGGAATTCGCCGATCCCCTGCGCCGTCATCTTGTCCTGGGTGAGCCAGCGATAGGCGCGCAAGCTGGAAAGCGCCCGCAGGATGGTCTCCCACTGCACATTATCGAGCGCCGCCCCGACATGGGCGACCGAGGGCAGCAGGACATAATATTTGACGTCGAGAATGCGCGCCGTGTTGTCCGCGCGCTCCAGGAAGGTGCCGAGCCGGGCGAAATCGTAGATGTCGTTCCGGAGCATCGTGCCATGCAGCGCGCCGCGCACCAGGGCGCTTTGCTGACGGATCGTGTTCAGGACTGCCGGCAGGTCTCGGTCGCGCACAGGTTGCGCCAGCGCGTCCCGCAGGATCAGATAGTTTTCGTTGACCGCCTCGAAGACTTCGCGCGTCAGCGCGGTCCGCACGGCGCGGGCGTTGGTCCGCGCGGCTTCGGCCATGGAGTTGACGCTGGCCGGATGGCTTCGGTCGCGCAGCAGGAAGTTGATGACGTTCTCGCCGTTATAGCCCGAATAGCGATCATCGTAGGCCTTGCGGACATCAGCGGTGTCGAGCACGGACATCCATTCCTGCTCGGCCGCCGTGTTGCGGGTCAAGGCGATGCGGAACCCGGCTTCGACGAGACGGGACGTATTTTCGCAGCGTTCCAGATAGCGAAACATCCAGAACAGGCCGCCAGCGGTGCGTCCGAGCATCGGCTTATTCCTCCAGCACCCAGGTGTCCTTGGTGCCGCCGCCCTGGCTGGAATTCACCACCAGCGAGCCTTCCTTCATGGCGACCCGGGTCAAGCCGCCCGGAATGATCTCGATCCGCTCGGGCGAGACCAGGACGAAGGGCCGAAGGTCGACATGGCGCGGCGCGAGGCCAGCTTCCGTGAAGATCGGAACGGTCGAAAGCGCCAGGGTCGGTTGGGCGATATAAGCCTCGGGATTGGCCTTCAGCTTCTCGGCGAAGTCGGCGCGTTCCTGCTTGGTCGCGGCCGGGCCGACCAGCATGCCGTAGCCGCCGGAGCCATGGACTTCCTTGACGACGACTTCCGCCAGGTGCGCCAGCACATAGCGCAGCGCATCGGGCTCGGCGCAGCGCCAGGTCGGCACGTTCTTCAGGATCGCCGTCTCGCCGGTATAGAACTCCACGATATCGGGCATATAGGAATAGATCGCCTTGTCGTCGGCGATGCCGGCGCCGGGCGCGTTCGCCAGGGTGATGCCGCCGGCGCGGTAGATGTCCATGGCGCCGGGGGCGCCCAGCATCGAGTCCGGGCGGAAGGTCAGGGGATCGAGGAAATCGTCGTCGATCCGGCGATAGAGCACGTCGATCGGCGTATAGCCGCGGGTCGTGCGCATGGCGATGCGGCCATTGACGACCCGGAGATCGCTGCCTTCGACCAGTTCGACGCCCATCTGATCGGCGAGGAAAGCATGCTCGAAATAGGCGGAATTATAGACGCCGGGCGTCAGCACCGCGACAGTCGGCTCGCCGTGGGCCGCGGCCGGGGCGCAGGCGGCGAGCGAGCGCCGGAGCGCTTTCGGATAATGGCTGACCTCGCGCACCGGGATCGCCGCGAACAATTCCGGGAAGATCTGCAGCATCGTCTCCCGGTTTTCGAGCATGTAGGAGACGCCGGAGGGCGTGCGCACATTGTCCTCGAGCGCGAAGAAGTCGCCGGGGCCGGTGCGCACGATATCGACGCCGACAATATGAGTGTAGACGCCGCCGGGCGGTGAAACGCCGATCATCTGCGGCAGCAGAGCGACATTGCGGCGGATCAGATCCAGCGGCACGCGGCCGGCCTTGATGATCTCCTGTCGATGATAGAGGTCGTGCAGGAAGGCGTTGATCGCGCGCACCCGCTGCTCGATGCCCCGAGTGAGGCGGGACCATTCCGTGGCGCCGATGATGCGCGGCACGATATCGAAGGGGATCAGGCGGTCGGTCGCGTCCGGGTCGCCGTAGACGTTGAAGGTGATGCCGGTGCGCCGGAACATGCGCTCCGCTTCCTGGGCTTTCGCCCGCAGCCGGCTTTCGTCCTCATTGGTGATCCAGGCATGATAGCGTTGATAGGGCGCATGCGGCGTCAAGTCCGCGTCGCGCATCTCATCATAAAAATCTGGCCTGTCTGACATGACCGCCAAGGGTAGAGATTTTGCGCAATATGACAAGCGAGGCGAAGGCGGCAAAAACATGCTGGACACCGGGGTTTCCGCCCAAGTTTTGTGCAAATTGAGCAACATGACGGCAATAGCCGAAGATGCGGCCGCCGGGGGCGGAACCAGCGGAACCGCTGGCCGCGCCGCCTGTCAGGGGCGCCTGGCCATGGGCCGCTTTTGCGGTCTCATGGGAATGGCGATGACCTGGTTCGACGGGACGCGCTTTCCCCGCCGACGCTGCCGCTGGAACGCTCCCAGCCTTAGCGCGTCGAAGCCAGGTTTTGCGGCGCGCCGTTGCGCAGTTCGGCGTCGATCGTGTCCTTGAAGCGCTTGAAGCGTTGCAGTTCCTTGCCGCTCAGGGCTTCGGCGCTCTGGAAGCGCACCTGCTGCGGGTTGACCTGCTTGTTATCTTTGAGGATTTCATAGTGCAGATGCGGCCCGGTGGAGCGTCCGCTGGTGCCGACATAGCCGATGATCTGCCCCTGGCGCACGCGCTCGCCTGGCTTGACGCCGCCGGCGATGCGGCGCAGATGCGCATAGGCCGTGTCGTAGGAATTGCCGTGCTTGATCCGGATATAGCGCCCGAACGTGCCGTTCCAGCCGGCCATCTTCACGACGCCGTCGCCAGCCGCCTTGATCGGCGTGCCGCTCGGGGCGGCGAAGTCGATGCCCTTGTGCATCCGTGAATAGCGCAGGATCGGGTGGCGGCGCTTGCCGAAGCCGGAGGATATCCGCGCGCCGTCGACCGGCGTCCGCAGCAGCGCCTTCTTGTTGCCGCGCCCGTCCTCGTTGAAATATTTGACCTGGCCGTCGGCATATTCATGGCGGTACAGAGTGATCCGGCGGTCGCCGATTTCCAGGGATGCGAACAGAATGTCGCCCGAATGCACGACCGAGCCGTCGCGATCGACATAGCGATCGTAGACGATGTCGAACTTGTCGCCTTCCTTGACGTCCCGCTGAAAGTCGACGTCGAAGCTGAACAGGCGGATGAACGAAGCCATCGACCGGACCGGCACCCCGGCGTTCACGCCATCGACAAAGAGGCTGGAGGCGATAGTCCCGGCGCCGCGCGCCCGCTCCAGTTTCAGGGGCTTCAGGATTTCATAGGAAGCGAAGCCGCCATCCAGCGTCCGGCCGACGCCGGCGATGCGGTCGAAGCTCTTGACCAGTTGGATGCCGAGAAGGCGCCCGGGCGCCGCCTCGCCGATATCGGGGGCGAGGCTGATCGACACGGTGTCGCCGTCCCGGAGGGTGCGGGGGTCATAGACCTCGCGGAGCGCCTGGACCGAGCGCGCCGCTTCCTCGGAGGCGACGCCGGCGCGGGCCAGCACGGCGGAGAGCGTGTCGCCCGAACTCACTTCGGCGTCGGCCTCGATCGGCCCGCCCGCGACGAGCGGATCGGACGGGAGGCGGACGACGCCCGGCAGCATCGGCTCCGGGGCCTGTTCGATGGCGACGACCAGCGACTGCGGCTGAAACAGGCCGCCGTTCGCCTTGAATGCCGGGGCGACCGCGGTATAGGCGGCGCCGGCGCCGGCGCAGGTCAGGCCCAGCACAATAAAGGCCGGCGCCAGATGACGTAACGTCGCCGTCAGCTTGCGCTTGCGGTTCCGCCGTCCGAGTCGCGGCTGTCGCCGAAGCAATAGTGCCATCCCTTCTCAACCCTCTCACGCGGCGGTTCAGTCGCAATTTCGCCTGGCGCAGCATGTCGGCGACCCGGCGTGAGCGCCCAACTCGATGGGCGCGAGCGCTCCGGCCAGGCCGAAAAATGCCGATGTTCCGCGGGTCTGTCAACCGATCGTCATGTTGGGCGGAAGCTAGCACGGCGGCTCCCAGAATTTGGTTAACGGCAGGTCGGTTCCGAGCCGGCGATAATTATTGAAACAAAATTGAAATGCGTGTTGACACTCCGACGGGGAGCTTATAGAAACCCGCTCTCTCGACGGCCGCTGCGCCGTCGTTTGCGCTCTTGGACATTGAGAATAACAGAGAGGGGAGACGTGGTCGGCGTTAGCTGGTT
>CALAHN010000134.1 GCA_937891825.1 uncultured Alphaproteobacteria bacterium | reverse complement strand
CAGCCGTTTGCATCGCAGCCGTCGTCAGCTACTGGTTATGAGTCTGGAGCCTAAGCTTCAGCCATCAATGATAAACGGGGGAATGCGCCATGGCGGGACGGGTCGAGGGCAAGGTTGCGCTGGTGACGGGCGGCGGTTCGGGCATCGGTCGGGCGTCGGCATTGACGCTGGCGCGGGAAGGCGCCCGGCTGGTCGTCACGGACCTGAACGGCGGAACGGCGGAGGAGACCGCCGCCATGATCCGCGACGCCGGCGGCGCAGCCCGCGCCGCAGCCCAGGATACGACCGACGAAGCGCGCTGGATCGAGATCATCGCCTCGATCGAGGACCAGGAGCAGCGGCTCGATATCGTTTTGAACAATGCCGGCGTCAGCAATGGCGGCAAGTTGTTGCAGGACACGTCGCTGGCGGATTGGCGCTTCGTGAACGCGGCGAATGTCGAGGGCGTCTTTCTCGGCACGAAGCACGGCATCGCCTTGATGGCGGCGGCGGGCAATGGCGGGTCGATCGTCAATATCTCGTCGATCTACGGCAAGGTCGGCGCGGTCGGCTCGGTCGCCTATAACGCCAGCAAGGGGGCAGTCTGCGTGTTCAGCAAGGGCGCGGCGCTGGAATGCGGCAAGGCCGGCAACGGCGTGCGCGTCAACACCATCCATCCAGGCTTCATCGAGACCGGCATGACCCGAGACCGCCTCTCCAAGGAAGCGGCCCGGACCTGGTCGATCAATCGCACGCCCATCGGCCGCCTTGGCCAGCCCCAGGATATCGCCAATGGCGTGCTCTATCTGGCGAGCGACGAAAGTTCATTCGTGACCGGCGCGGAACTGGTGATCGACGGCGGCTTCCTGGCCAACTGAACTGGCGGGCGGCTCAGGCGGCGATCGGCGCGAGCCAGCCGCGAAACTGGGCCGCCGTCGCGGGCCAGGTGAAGCTTGAAGCATGGGCGATACAGGCGGCGGGCGGGATGTCCAGCGCCGCCAGGGCGGCGACGCCGAGGCGTTCGTCCAGGACGCCGACCGGCGCATCCCCGATGACGTCAAGCGGCCCCATGGTCGGGTAGGCGGCGACCGGAACGCCGCTCGCCAGGGCTTCGAGCATGACCAGACCGAACGTGTCGGTACGGCTCGGAAAGACGAACACATCGGCGCTTCGATGCCACGCGGCAAGCTCCGCGCCGAATTTCGCGCCGACGAAGCGGACGTCGGGGAAGCGGCGCTCCAGTTCGGCCCGCGCCGGGCCGTCGCCGACGACCGCCTTGGCGCCGGGCAGGTCGAGCGCCAGGAAGGCCGGCAGGTTCTTTTCGACCGCGACCCGGCCAACATTCAGGAACAGCGGCCGCGGCCAGTCGTCGACCGGCGCGCTCGGGCCGTCCGGGCGGAACAGGTCGAGATCGACGCCGCGCGTCCAGGTCCGGACGTTCTGGAACCGCCGCGCGACAAGATCGTCCGCGACGCGCGGGGTCGGCGCCATGACCGCCGATGAGGGGCCGTGAAAGCGCCGGAGCGCCCAATATCCCGCCGTCAGCGGCAGGCGGACGCGGGCATGCAGATATTCCGGAAAGCGCGTGTGGAACCCGGTCGTGAACGGCCAGCCGCGCCGGATGCAGGCGCGGCGGGCGGCGAGGCCGATGGGGCCTTCGGTCGCGATATGCACAGCGTCTGGCTGGAAGGCGTCCAGGATCGCGCCCATGCGTCCGGCGCCAATGCGGGCCAGGGGAATTTCAGGATAGCCCGGCATGGGTATGGTCTTGAAGTCGCTCGGGGTCACCGTCTTCACATTGTCGCCGCCGCTCCGCAGGTTGTCGACGACCATGCCAAGCGTGCGCGCGACGCCGTTCATCTGCGGCGCCCAGGCATCGGTGGCGAGCAGCAGGCGCATGGCGTCGACCCTATCCCTCGGCCGTCGCCGCGCCTTGGGCGCGTGCGGCGGCGACGTCGGCTTTGTCGCGTTCGGCGACCAGCGCCGCCCAGTGCAGCAGTTCCAGGCGGCCGTCATGATGCTCGACAAGGGCGGAGCAGGTCTCCATCCAGTCGCCATCGTTGCAGTACAGGATTCCGTCGATCATCCGCATTTCTGCATGATGGATGTGGCCGCAGATGACGCCGTCTGCATCCCGCGCTCGCGCTGCCTGCACGACAGCCGTCTCGAAGGCGCCGATATACTTGACCGCTTGCTTGACCCGCTGCTTGGCATAGGCGGAAAGCGACCAATAGGGCAGATCGAAGGCCCGGCGCGCCCAGTTGACGACCAGATTGAGCCGAAGCGCCATGTGATACGCCCTGTCGCCCAGATGGGCGATCCAGCGCGCATAGCGCACGACCGTGTCGAACTCGTCGCCATGCAGGATCAGCAGGCGGCGGCCGTCGGCCGTTTGATGCACCGCTTCGCGCATGACGGTGATTTCGCCGAAGTTGAAGCCTTCGTAGCGGCGGGCGAAGGCGTCGTGGTTGCCGGGGATATAGACCACCTTGGCGCCCTTCCGGGCTTTCCGCAGCAGCTTCTGCAGCACGTCATTATGGGATTGCGGCCAGTACCACCAGCGCCTGAGCCGCCAACCGTCGACGATGTCGCCGACCAGATACAGCGTCGCGGATTCGGTTTCCCTGAGGAAATCCAGCAAGAGCTCCGCCTGGCAGCCTCGCGCGCCAAGATGAATGTCCGATATCCAGATCGCGCGATAGCGCCGGTGCGCTCGCGGCGCGGGCTCGACAGGCGCGGGTTGCGACGGACTTTCCGAGTCGCGCAACAGGTCGGAGCGGAGGCGTGATCGAAATTGCATGAAAGTGATATAGAAAGGTGATGTTACACTAAAATGAAAGCACATACTGATGGCGTAAGAAACATCGGAAACGTTTTGACGATTTTACTTTTATTTGTAACTTCGCAGATACGGAGGTCTCTGAAAATCTCACGGCGCGAAGAATTGTCATGCGTTTGCAACATTCATGTCAGAATAGATGTCGTTTGCCCTCCAGCCTGTGCGAGATAAATGGCGCCGTTCAGTGATGCGATGACGACGACGCGGCGGGTGCTGGTGATTTTCAATCCGGTCGCCGGCCGGCCGCGCGGCCGACAGCGCCGGCTGTCGCGGGCGCTCCAGCGGCTTGAGGCGCTTGGCGTCGCCTATGAAGTGGCGACGACGGAATATGCCGGCCATGCCCGGACCCTGGCCGCCGCTGCGGCCGGCTTCGACATCATCGCGGTCGCCGGCGGCGACGGGGTCATCAACGAAGTCGTGAACGGGCTGCTCGGCCGCGCCGACCCGCCGGCATTGGCGATCATCCCGCTCGGCACCGCCAACGTGCTGGCGTGGGAGATCGGCTTGCGCGCGCTTTCGCCCGTCGCGGCGGCGGAGGCGATCGCCTGGGGCCAGCCGCGCGCCGCCCATCTGGGCGTGGCGAACGGCCGGGGGTTCTGCCTGATGGCGGGCGTCGGCTTCGATGCGCTGGTCGTCGCCAATGTGGACCCTATGTGGAAGCGCAAGCTCGGCAAGCTCGCCTATGCGCTCGAGACGCTACGTCAGATCGCCCGCTATCGGCCGGCGTTCTACGACATCGACATCGATGGCGCGGTCTATCGGGCAAGTTCGGCGGTCGTCTGCAATGGCCGCTATTACGGCGGCCGCTATGTCTGCGCCCCAGAGGCCTCGCTGGACAAGCCGACGATCGAGGTCTGTCTCTTCCTCCAGGCCGGCCGCTGGCATGTGCTGCGCTATGCCTGGGGCCTGCTGAGCGGCCGCCTGAAGCATTTCCCCGACGTGCCCGTGATCGAAGCCCGCCGCGTCGCCGTCCGCCCTGTCGATGCCGGCCAATCGGGCGCGCCAGTTCAGGGCGACGGCGACATCATCGCCGCATCGCCCGTCGAGATCGCGGTCAGTCCGCTCAAGATTGCGATTATCAGGCCAGCCGTCGCCGATTTCCATTGATGGCGACGGCGGCCCGGCCGCCGCTCCGATGCGCGCCCGTCGCTCCATCGGCGGACAGCCGCCAGGAGCGGCCTCAACGTCTGGCTTCAAAGGGATGAAAGTTGGGGCGCACAGCAGAACAAGAAAACGGCGGCGGCTTCGTTTTGAAGCCGCCGCCTTGAGTGGAGACATCCTTGCGTCGGGGCGGGGGCGGACCCCCGCCGCGACGGTCAGCCGGAGCGTCCTTGCTCCGGCTGTGCGCGGCTTACTGGACCGACGGCACGTAGTTGCCGATGGACACCGTGTTGCCGATGGCGACAGCGGTCGCCGGGTCGATCGCGCGGCGAACCGGGCGCAGCGTCGTGCTGTTGTAGGCGGTGACGTTGCCGTTGTTGTACTGCTCGACGCCGCCGACGAGGCTGGAGCCGTGCGGCAACTGGATCGAGGCGTTGTTGGCGATCGCGATGGCGGAAGTGGTCACGTCATTGATCTGGCCGGTCACGTTCGCGGTCAGGCTGGCGGAGATGTCGCCGTCGTTGACCTGCTTGGAGGAAACCACGGCGCCGCCGTACTCAGCGACATTCAGGGAGAAGTTATTGCCGATGGCGACGGCCGTCAGCTCGGTCTTGCCCCAGCCGTTCTGCACGTCGGCGTCGACGCTGGCGCTGACATTGCCCCAGTTGCCCTGCCAATTGCTGCCGCCGGTATTGCCCTTCACGTCAACCGACGCATTGTTGGCGATCGCGATGGCGCTGGCGGAATAGTTGTCGACATTGGTCGCCCAGGCGCCGGTGTGGGCCGAGATGTCGCCCGAGTTGTTCTGGTCGATCTGGAACTTCGTGTCGATCTGGTCGATGACTTCGACGGTGATCGTGTTCAGCGTTTCCTCGAGGCGGATTTCGTCGAGGGTGTTCGTGACCTTGACGACCTTGCGGTCGTCGGCGAGGGCGCCGGTCGAGATCATGGCCGCCGCTGTGGCGAGAAGAACAGTTTTGTATCCACGCATTTTATACCAGCCTGCGGTGAGGCAGACTCATTTTCGGGATTCCCAAAGCGTTCGA
>CALAHN010000133.1 GCA_937891825.1 uncultured Alphaproteobacteria bacterium | reverse complement strand
CGGTTGCCGGGTCAATTCTCAGTGGCAATCAACAGCTCGGCTGCAACTTCATGTCGCTCGGCAAGGACCGCGTCATCGCGCCGGTCGTCAGCAAGTCGCTGATCGGCCAGTTGAAGGCGCGCGGCTTCGAGGTCGCCGAGGTCGACATGAGCGAGATTTCCAAGACCGGCGGCGGCATTCACTGCATGGCGCAGGCGCTGAAGCGCGAAGTGGCCTGATATCTTTGAGGCGACGCCGGCAAAGCGGGTCAGACGTAGACCCGCTGCTCCATCGGCGTCGCGTCAATCCGCTCGAGCAGCTTTGCCAGGAGTGCCGCCTCGGCCCGGTTCGGCCGTGTTCGCGGGTTCCAGGCGACGTGGACGTCGATGGCCGGCGGTGACTCGTAGGGCGGCAACCGCCACAGCCGCCCCATGGCGACATCTTCCTTGACGACATGCAGCGGCAAGGGGCCGATGCCGAGGCCGGCGGTGATCATCCGTCGAACCTCTTCAAGGTTTGCCGAGGTGCCGACGACGCGATCGTCGAGCCGCGCCTCGCTGCGCATCATGGTGACGGCGCGCAGTGCGTCGTTGGCCTGATCGGTGACGAAACTTACCGAGGAGTGCCCGGCAAGATCGGCCATCTTCAGCCCGTGCCGGCCAAACAGCGGGTGTGCCGGCCCGCAGAACAGGCCAAAATACTCTCGGAACAGGCGGCGGTATTCGAGACCGGGCTTGTGCTCGTTGACGAGGCAGACCGCGAAGGAGACGCGGCGCCCGGTGCAGGCCGCCAGTGCCTCGCGGCTGGCCGAGATCTCGATCGACAGGGTGGCACGCGGATAACTGGCGTGGAACTCTGTCAGTGCCGCATCGAAGAGCGGGCTGATGACATGGCTCGCCATGGCGATCGTGACATGGCCGCGCACTTCATCGCCGACATCGCGCATGGCGGTGCCGAGACGCAGGATCGCGCCGTGAATGTCTGTTGCCTCCGCCAGGAGCAGCCGGCCGGCGGTGGTCAGCTCGAAACGTCCCGGCCGGCGGTCGATCAGCCGCTTGCCCAGCCGGTCCTCCAGCCGCTTGAGGGCGCTCGACACCGTCGGCTGCTTCAGGGAAAGCCGTTCGGCGGCATCGGTGACCGAACGGGAAGCGGCCAGCACAAGAAATGTGCGCAGCAGATTCCAGTCAAGATCGCGGGCCAGAAGCTCGGGCGGCGTGAGGCGGCTCATGCAACTATTGATACCATCTATGATGAGAATATCAATTATCTATTTGCTCAATGGGTGTTGGCCTCGCATCATGGAAGCAACAAGAAAAGCGCAGGGGAGCGCTTGCATGAGCATTGAAGCAAGAGAGGCACGGCAACCGTGGATCCTGCTGGCGCCGGCGCTGACGGCGATCGGCCTGCTGCTGATCGTGCCGCTGATGTTCATCATCGTCTATTCGTTCTGGCTGCGCAGTGCGGCCGGCGCCGACACGCCGGGCTTCTTCTTCGACAACTGGATCGCGGCGCTGACCGATCGCTTCTATCGCGACATCCTGCTCAACACCCTGAAGATCGCCGCCGTCACCACCGTGGCCTGCGCGGTGCTGGGCTATCCGGCCGCCTATTTCATTGCCCGCTCGCAGGGCAACAAGCTGATCCTTTTGGTGCTTTTGATGCTGCCCTTCTGGATCAGCTACATCATTCGCACGATGAGCTGGATCAACATTCTCGGCGTGTCCGGGGCGCTTAATTCGGCGCTGATATGGGTCGGCATCATCAATGAACCGATCCAGATGCTCTACAATGAGACCACCGTGATCCTCGGCCTGGTGCACTTCCTGCTGCCGTTCATGGTGCTCAATATATTCGTCAGTCTCGACGGCATAGACACCAATCTCGAAGACGCCGCGTCGTCGCTTGGCGCGACGCGCTGGCAGGGGTTTCTGCAGGTGACGCTGCCGCTGTCGCTGCCCGGACTGGCGGCCGGCGGGCTGCTCTGTTTCGTGCTGGCGGCCGGCACCTACATCACGCCGGTCATCCTTGGCGGACCGCGCGACGCGATGTTTGCCAACCTCGTCTACGAGGCGATCATCAGGCAGCTCAACTGGCCGCTCGGCTCGGCACTGTCGCTGCTGCTGCTGATTGTGCTCGGCGTACTGGTGCTGATCTACAACCGCTATCTTGGCATGGCGCAGCTGGCGAAGGGGCTGGGCTGATGGGCTGGCGTCTGATCCGCACCTACACGATCCTGGTCTACCTGTTCATGTTCCTGCCGATCGCGGTGGTGGTGCTGTTGTCGTTCAACGCCAACCAGTTCGGCAGCTTTCCGATGACCGGCCTGTCGACGCGCTGGTTCGAGACGTTGTGGCAGAACGAAGCGATCATGCGGGCGTTCCGCACGTCGATCACGCTCGGCCTGATGACCGCCGTGGTCTCGACCGTGCTCGGCGTGCTCGCCAGCCTGGCGCTGGTGCGCTACGCCATTCCCGGCCGCAACCTGATCACCACGCTCTTGATCGCGCCGATCCTGGTGCCGGAAGTGGTGCTGGCCGTGGCGCTGCTGTTGTTCCTCAACTTCCTCAACATCGGCAAGAGCTTCACGCTGCTGTTGATGGGGCACGTGATCTTCACGCTGCCCTTCGTCATCCTGGTGGTTCAGGCGCGCCTTGTCAGCATCCGCCGTGACGTCGAGGAGGCTGCGATGAGCCTTGGCGCCTCGCCAAGGCAGACGTTCTTCTCGATTACCCTGCCGCTCCTGATGCCGGCGGTAGCGGCCGGCGGCCTGTTCGCCTTCACCATCAGCTTCGACGACATCACCGGCACGCTGTTCTGGAAACCGGGCGGCATCGAAACCGTGCCGACGCAGATATTTTCAATGCTGCGCAATTCGATCTCTCCGGAGATCAACGCTCTCGGCACGGTCATCATCGTGCTGACAGTCGGTCTGCCGCTGATCGGTGCGGCCGTCGCCCGGAAATTAGCAACAAAAAGCGCCGGATGAACCGCCCGATGATCATGAACCCTAGATGGAGAACACAGATGGACGATACCAAACGTTATGAACGGCTGCGCGAGCGGCTGCAGAATGGCGACATCAGCCGCCGCAAGTTTTTCGGTCTGCTCGGCGCCGCCGGCGCCGCCTACGGCTTGCAGACCCCATTCGCCAAGCAGGCCTTTGCCGCCGATGTCACCCAGGTCCGCTTTGACGGCTGGGGCGGCGTCGTGTCGGAAGCCTTCCGCAAATATGCCTTTGATCCCTATACCGCCAAGACCGGTATCAAGGTCATCGACGGCACCTTCCCGGGCGGCGACGAATATCTCGCCCAGGTTCGCGCCAGCCAGCCGGGCGAATACAACATCGCCCACCTCTCCGGCGTATTCGACTACGCCCGCTACGCCAGCTTCGACCTGACCAGCGAACTCAACCTCGCCAACATCCCCAACATGGCCAATGTCATGCCGGCGCTGATGAACGCCTTCAAGTCGATCACGCCAGATAGCCTGAGCGCCGCGCCCTATGACTACGGCACCACCGGCCTCGCCTATAACCGCAAATACATCTCGGACGACGAGATCAAGGAAAAAGGCGCCAAGATCCTTATCGACGAGAAGTACAAGGGCAAGATCGGCGGCTGGGCCGACTGGCGCACAAGGCTCTGGTATGCGGCGTTGCAGACCAGTCAGGATCCCAACGACATCAAGGATATGGATGCCGCCTGGGATGCGGTGCGCAAGAACCGCGACCTGCTTCTGAAATACTGGTCTTCGGGCGCCGAACTGATGAGCCTGCTGGCCGAGGAAGAGATCTATGTCACCGAAGGCTGGTCGGGCCGCATCTACGCCCTGCAGGAGCAGGGTCACGATATCGGCTACTACGATCCGCCCAACAGCTTCGGCTGGCAGGAATGCCTGTTCGTGATCAAGGGCAGTCCGATGGCGGCCTGCGAGGAGCTGTTGAACTTCATGCTCGACAAGGACACCTCGATCGCGGTCGCCGAAGGCCAGAGCTATCCACCGGCGCTCGACCCGACCAAGGTCGATCTCGGGGACAAGATCCCGAAACTGCCGGCTTTCGATCCGACCGGCACGCTGTCAGGCCTGACCTTCGCCAATCCGGCCTACTGGAACGGCAATGAAGCAGCCTGGTCGGAAGAGTTCGGCCGCGTCCAGCGCGGCTACTAGGACTTTCGCCCGGCTCCGTCATTTGACGGGGCCGGCAATTCCCCGAACCGGAGGTAACGCCGTGAGCGCCGTTTCCCTGACCGACATCGTCAAGCGCTTCGGCGATTTCACCGCCGTGCACAAGATGTCGCTCGATATTGCCGAGGGCAGTTTCGTGACACTGCTGGGGCCATCCGGCTGTGGCAAGACGACGACGCTTCGCATGATTGCCGGCCTGCTCGATCCGAGCGAGGGCGAGATCGCGATCAAGGGCAAGCGCGTCAACGACGTGCCGATCCACAAGCGCAATCTCGGTCTGGTGTTCCAGAATTATGCGCTGTTTCCGCACAAGACCGTTGCCGACAACGTCGCCTTCGGTCTCAACTACCGCAATGTCGGCAAGGATGATGCCCGCAAGAAAGTCGCCGCGGCGCTCGACCTGGTGCAACTGCCGGATCTGGGCGGGCGCTATCCCAAGGAACTTTCGGGCGGCCAGCAACAGCGCATCGCGCTGGCGCGTGCCATTGTCATCGAGCCCGACGTGCTGCTGCTCGACGAGCCGCTTTCGGCGCTCGACGCCAATCTTCGCGAAGACATGCGGGTCGAACTGAAACGCATCCAGCAACGCATCGGCGTCACCACGGTGTTCGTGACGCACGACCAGACCGAGGCACTGGCGATGTCGGACCAGATCATCGTCATGTCGAAGGGCCGCGTCGAACAGGTCGGCGCGCCGGAGGAGGTCTACAACACCCCGGCCTCGGAATTCGTCGCCCAGTTTCTTGGCGCATCCAACCTTCTGTCGGCGCAGTGCACCGGCGTTTCGGACGGCGAGATCTCGGTTGAGGTTTCGGGCTTTCCAAAGCTGTCCATTCCGCGTGAGCGCGCGCCGAAAATCACGTCCGCAGGACCGGTGCGGCTGGTGATCCGGGCGGAAAAGCTGCATCTCAGGCCTGCCGGGTCCTCCGTCGACAACGGACTGAGCGTCGACGCCACGGTCGAAAACGTTGACTACCAGGGCCAGTCGGCGCGCTATTTCCTGCGCGCCGGCGAACACCAGATGCAGGCCGTCAACATGATCGAGGACCACCCTTTCGCAACCGGTGAGAAGGTGTCACTGCGGCTGCGCAACAGGGACTGCGCGGCGCTCCCGGCAGTGAGCGAATCGTGAAACCTGTAAGCCATCTGTTCTATCAGACCAAATCGCGCCGCCCGATGCTGGCGGAGGCCCGCGGCGTCTACATGTGGGATGTCGACGGCAAGCGCTATCTCGACGGCTCGTCCGGCGCCATGGTCAGCAATATCGGCCACTCCAATCCACGCGTGCTCGACGCCATGCGCCGGCAGATGGAAAAATCGACCTTCGGCTACCGGCTGCATTTCGAGACCGAGCCGGGCGAGATGCTCGCCGCCAAGGTCGCCTCGCTGTCGCCCGACGGCATGGAGAAAGTGTTCTTCGTTTCCGGCGGCTCGGAGGCGGTGGAAAGCGCCATCAAGCTGGCGCGCCAATATGCGTTGACGGTCGGCCAGGGCTCGCGCTGGAAGGTGATTTCGCGAGAGCCCAGCTATCATGGCTCGACGCTCGGCGCACTGGCGCTGACCGGCTACGATCCGCTCACCCGGCCGTTCGAGCCGATGATGCAGGCGATGCCGAAAATACCGGCGCCGCGCGCCTATCTCGACGGGCTCGACATGGATGATCCCGCCACAGGGCTGCATTACGCGGCGATGCTTGAAGCCAAGATCATTGAACAGGGCGCGGACAGCGTTCTGGCCTTCATCCACGAGCCGGTCGGCGGCGCCTCGACCGGCGCGCTGGTGCCGCCGGCGGGCTACATGCAGGCGGTGCGCGACATCTGCGACCGCCACGGCGTGCTGCTGATCCACGACGAGGTGATGTCCGGCGGCGGGCGGACGGGACGCTTCTTCGCGGCGGAATATTGGGACGTCGAGCCCGATATCATCGCCATCTCCAAGGGCTTCGGCGCCGGCTATGCGCCGCTTGGCGCGATGATCGCGCATGACCGGCTGGTCGATGCGGTGCTCGGCGCCGGCGGTTTCATGCACGGCCACACCTATGCCGGCAATCCGCTTGCCTGCGCGGCGGGGCTCGCCGTCATCGAGGAAATCGAAACCGGCGGACTGATCGGCAATGCGGCTGCCGTCGGGGCGCTGCTGAAAAGCCGGCTCGGAGATCTGATGCAGCGCTATGATTTCATCGGCGACGTGCGCGGCAAGGGTCTGTTGCTGGCGTTCGAACTGGTCTCCGACCGCCGCACCATGGCGCCGCTGCCGAAGGCCATGAATGCCTTCAACGAACTGGTCGATCTGGCCTATGAGCAGGGTCTGATCATCTATTCACGCCGCAGCCGCTGCGGTAACGAGGGGGATCATTTTCTGGTCTGCCCGCCAATGACCACCACGCCGGCACAGGTTGAGGAGATCATGGCGATGCTGACGGCCGCACTCGACCGCTTCGCCGAAAGGGTAGCGCCCGCGCTGGCCCGCACTGCCTGAGGAAACACGTGTCAAAAATCATCATCACCTGCGCCGTAACGGGGTCGATCCATACGCCCTCGATGTCGCCGCACCTGCCGGTCACGCCTGAGCAGATTGCCGGGCAGTCGATCGCCGCGGCCAAGGCGGGTGCCGCGATTCTGCATCTCCACGCGCGCAATCCGCTCACCGGCAGGCCGTCGGCGGCGGTCGCAGACTATATGGCGTTCCTGCCCGCCATTCATGCCGGCACCGACGCCATCGTCAATCTGACCACGGGCGGCAGCGCGGTGATGACGCTCGAGGACCGGCTGGCGGGACCGCTTGCCGCATGTCCCGAGATGTGTTCGCTGAACATGGGCACGATGAATTTTGCGCTCTATCCGATGCTCGGCAAACGCACCGAATGGCTGCATGACTGGGAAGAACCGTTTCTGCGCAATTCCGAGGACCTGGTCTTCAAGAATACGCCCCGCGACATAGCAGGCGTGCTGCGGCACATGGGCCGGGAACGCGGGGCGCGCTTCGAATTCGAATGCTACGATGTCAGCCACCTCTACATGCTGAAGCATTTCGTCGATCGCGGCCTGGTCGACGGGCCGATCTTCATCCAGTTCGTCATGGGCGTGCTTGGCGGCATCGCGGCCGAACCCGAGCATCTTGAGCATCTCAAGCAGACGGCCGACAAGCTGTTCGGCGACGGCTACATGTTCTCGGTGCTGGCCGCCGGCCGCCAGCAGATGGCGATGGCCAGGCTTGCCGCCTCGATGGGCGGTCATGTGCGTGTCGGGCTGGAGGACAATCTCTATATTGCGCGCGGGCAACTGGCCAAATCGAATGCCGAGCAGGTCGAGATGGTGCACGGCATTGTCGAGGAGCTGGGCCGCGTCGTGGCGACGCCTGACGAGGCGCGAAAGATGCTGTCGCTCAAGGGCCGCGATGCCGTGGCGTTCTGATTGCGCCAATATGACTGGCGTTCGACGCCACCGGAGAGACTGAATGAAAGCCATATTCGACGACCGCCAGTGGGCGCATGACCCAAAAATGTTCATGGCCAACGGCACCATGTCGCCCAACCCCGAGCAGCCGCGCCGTATAGAAGTGCTGTCGCAAGCAGCAACGGCCGCGGGCTGCGTCTTCGAGACGCCGGCCGATCACGGTCTCGGCCCGATCGCGGCGATCCATTCACCCGAATATCTGGTCTTTCTCGAAAACATCCACACCCGCTGGAGCCGCATCGAAGGCGCGTCCGACGAGGTCATCCCCAATATCCATCCCGACCGGCGTACCGCCTCCTATCCGCGCTCGGCCGTCGGACAGGCCGGTTTCCACCAGGCCGACACGTCCTGTCCGATCGCCGCCGGAACATGGCAATCGGCCTACTGGTCGGCGCAGACAGCGCTGAGCGCTGCCGACGCAGTGCTCGCCGGTGAGCGGTCGGTCTACGCGCTGTCGCGACCGCCAGGCCACCATGCTTTCGCCGATCTCGCCGGCGGCTTCTGCTTCCTCAACAATTCCGGCATCGCCGCCGAGGCGCTGCTCAAGGCAGGCCGTCGCCCGGCGATCCTCGACGTCGACGTGCATCACGGCAACGGCACGCAGGGGATATTCTACCAGCGGCGCGACGTGCTGACCGTCTCCATCCACGCCGATCCGGCCCGCTTCTACCCGTTCTTCTGGGGCCACGCCGATGAGCGTGGTATGGGCGAAGGGCTGGGCTACAACCTCAACCTGCCGCTGCCGCGCGGCACCAATGACGCCGACTATCTCACGGCCCTCGACACCGCGCTCGCCCGCATCCGCTCATTCGGCGCCGATGTCGTGGTGGTGGCGCTCGGCCTCGACGCGCACGAGAACGATCCGTTCAAGGGGTTCAAGGTGACGACGCCCGGTTTCGCCCGCATCGCAGCGGCGATCGCCGGCCTCGGCCTGCCGGCGGTGATCGTGCAGGAAGGCGGCTACCTGCAGGACGATCTGGGGGCGAACCTGACGAGTTTTCTCAGCGGGTATCTGGGCGCATGACGGCGACACGCAGCGACATCATCGTCATCGGTGGCGGCATGGCGGGGATAAGTGCCGCGGCGCTTCTGGCGGCCGAAGCCTCGGTCAGCGTGCTGGAGGCAGAACCCCATGTCGGACATCACTCAACCGGGCGCTCGGCGGCGGTCTTCATCCGCAATTACGGCAGCCCAGTCTTGCGCACACTCAACGCCGCGTCGGCGCCGTTTCTGGCTGAGCCCGCCGGTGTCGCCGACACCAGCCTGCTGTCGCCGCGCGGCGAGATGCTGGTGGCGGCGCCCGACGAACTCGAGGCACTGGCGAAGTATCTGGACGGTAGCACGGGCATCGAACAACTCACCGCCGACCAGGCAATCGAGTTGGTGCCGATCCTGCGACGGGACCGTCTCGCCGCCGCGGCAATCGAATGGGACGCCCAGGACATCGACGTCGACCGCATGCTGCAGGGTTTTGTCCGGCTGCTGCGCGCGCGCGGCGGCACGATCGTCAACAATGCGCGTGTCGAGGCTCTGGAGCGCCGGGATGGCTTTTGGGCGATCAAGACTCCACAAGGCAGTTTCGAGGCGCCGACTGTCATCAACGCCGCCGGCGGCTGGGCCGACCAGATGGCGGCGTTGGCGCAAGTGGCCAAGGTCGGCCTGCGACCGCTTCGACGCTCGGCCGCGCTGTTGCCGGCGCCGGCGGAGCATGACGTCAGCCGCTGGCCGCTCTTCGCCAGCGCCTCGGAGCGCTGGTACGCCAAGCCGGAGGCAGGCCTGCTGATGGTCTCGCCGGCGGACGAGGATCCCGTGGAGCCGCACGACGTATGGGCCGACGACATGGTTCTGGCCGAAGGCCTGGACAGGTTCGAACAGGCGGTGACGATGCCGGTGACACGGGTGCTGAAAAGCTGGGCCGGGATGCGCAGTTTCGTCGTCGACCGCAACCCGGTTGTCGGCTTCGCGCCGGGCTCGGACGGCTTTTTCTGGCTGGCGGGACAGGGCGGCTATGGCATCCAGGCGGCCCCGGCGCTGGCGCGGCTGGCCGCGGATCTCTGCCTCGGCCGCGCGACAAGCCTGCCGGAGGCAACAATCGCGGCGCTCGCGCCGGGGCGTTTCATGAAGCCGCCGGGCTAGTCACCTGACTCCGACGCTTCGAACCCCCGACCGAGTAATGTTTGGATGACCGCAATGCGGACACAGCAAGCATTTGGACCATGTCGCGATCAGGCGATAGTTGCATAGATCCGACTATGCGACACATCGAACTCAGCGTTGAAGAACACCTGCGTTTGACGCACGGAACAGGCTCCAAGCAATATCTATAACCTGCAACGCATCGTCCTTGCTAATTTTTTCGTCGAGATTCAAGTTCACAATCTCATGTGCGGATTTTCCCCTAAAGCTTGAATACTCATCCATGTGAATGATAATATTTCTCAACTTCCTCAAGTCGTGAAGATAAACTTTTACACCTTCTGGAAATGTTTCATCATCGA
>CALAHN010000132.1 GCA_937891825.1 uncultured Alphaproteobacteria bacterium | reverse complement strand
CTAGGTGAAACCTACGACGTCGTACTGCTAACTTCGAAGGCTTATGACGCCCGCTGGCTCGCTGAATTCATCCGGCCCTATCTCGCCGACGACGGCCTGCTGGTCGCCGTGCAGAATGGCATGACCGCGACGAGCATAGGCGAGGTCGTTGGCGAGCGTCGAACCCTCGGATGCGTCGTCGAATTGGCGTCCCAGATGTTCGAGCCCGGCGAGGTAACGCGCAACACCGTCAAGCGCGGGACCTGGTTCGGGGTCGGCGCCTACGATCAGGCACAAATCGCTCATATTGGCGCCTGCGCCGAGATCCTTGGCCATGCGGGAACGGTCGAAGTCGCGGACGACATTCTGTCGGCAAAGTGGATGAAGCTCACCGTCAACGCGATGACGATGGGCTTGAAGGCGATCCTCGGGACGACAAACGAGGAGGTTTTCAAGATCGACGGCGCACGCGAAATGTTTCTGCGCGCAGGCGAGGAGGCGCTCGCGGCGGGCCAACTGCTGGGTTACACGGTCGTGCCGATCTTCGGGCTGCGGCCAGCGGACGTCGCAAACACCAACAGCCTGCTCGAGACGCTGCTCGAAAAAATTGTCCACGATGTCGGCCCGAAGGCGATCAACACCGTACAGCAAGATCATATGAAGGGCCGCTACAGCGAAATCGACATGATCAACGGCCTCGTTGCCGAAACGAACCGGCTCCATGGTCGGGAAGCCGCTGTCAACCGGGCGATAGTCGATATCACCCGCCGGATACACGCTGGAGAACTGAAACCAAGTCCAAGCAATTTCATCCTCGTACGCAAACAGTTGAATTAGCAAATGCCGGCGAGATCGCTACCGTCTGCGGCGACTTGACACAGGTTCGAAAACTATGCGAGCATTTTTGCAACAACGCAACAAAAACAGAACATGGAAACGTCCAAGTCAGCGTAAGACGCCACATCAGATGGCGACGATCGCCGCCATCCGAGCCAGCCGACATGACGCGCAAGGCCCTATTCCTCTCATCCAACATCATGGCCACCATCGGCGCCGCCATCGTGCTGCTGATGATGCTGCATATCGTGGTTGATGTTTTTCTGCGCTTTATCGACGTGCCCCTACAGGCGACGATCGAGATCGTACAGGCTTGGTACATGGTGCCCATCGCTTTCCTCCCGCTCGCGTATGTGGAGAAGGTGAACGGCCATATTTCGGTCGAGTTGGTGTCGCAGCACTTCGGCCTCCGGACGCAGCAGCTGCTGATCGCGGCCGTCTCTCTCCTCTCCGCTTGCTATTTTGGCGCGTTCGCTTGGCGAACCGGGATCGACGCCATGGGGAAGTATGATGTCGGCGAAATGGCGTTGGGCGACGTCGCCATCATCGTCTGGCCGACGCGCTTTGTGCTGCCGATCGGCTGCGGCCTGATCGTGCTTTTCCTCATCTACAAAGCCGTTCGTCTCGTTCGAGGCGACACGACTCTTTTGGCGAAGGCGCCGAATGCCGAGCTGATCGAATAGAGGCCGCCGCGGTCGCCAGGCGACAGCAGCATTCATGTAGAAGGGGTCTATCCCTTGGACGATCTTTCGCTGTGCGGTGTTGGGCTAATTGCGTTGTTGGCGCTTCTGGCCCTGAGGGTCCCGGTCGGGGTGGCGCTTGGCGTTGTCTCCCTTGTCGGAATTTGGCAGATCGTCGGCATTAAATCGGCGTGGGGCGTTTTAGTCGCTATCCCGTATGACTTCGTCGCGCACTGGACGCTCAGTTCTGTACCGATGTTCCTGTTGATGGGCTTCATCTGCTATCACGCTGACCTGACGCGGGGCCTGTTCAGGTTAGCGCGGGCGTGGCTTTCATGGATGCCGGGCGGGCTCGCCGTCGCCTCTGTCGGAGCGGCCGCGGGCTTTTCGGCTGTGACCGGATCGTCCGTAGCCTGCGCCGCCGCCATGGGCCGTATCGCCGTGCCCGAAATGCTGAAGGCAAAATATGACAAGGGCCTAGCCGCCGGTACGGTCGCAGCCGCCGGCACGATCGGGTCGATGATCCCGCCGAGCATCATTCTGCTGCTCTATGGCATCTTCGCCGAAGTGCCGATCAGCAAGCTGTTCATAGCCGGCGTGCTGCCGGGCCTGCTGACCGCGGCAGCCTATAGCTTGATGATCATAGCCCGGGTCAAGGTTACGCCGGCGCTGGCGCCCAAGCCGCCCAAAAGCGAAGTCGATTGGCGGGAACGCTTCGCCGCGATTCAGGACACCTGGCCGGTGGTCGCGCTGATTATCGGCGTCTTTGGCGGTCTCTTCGGCGGCGTCTTCACGCCGACTGAAGCCGGGGCGATGGGCGCGTTCATGGCGTTCATCATCGGTTTCGCCAAGCGGTCGCTCGATCTCAATAAAATATGGCTCGCCTGCATGGAGACGCTGACGAGCACAGCGGCGATTTTCGTGATCGCGATCGGCGCCAATCTGTTGACGCGGTTCCTGGCGCTCGGCGGCTTCACCGACTTCTTTTCGACATTCGTAGTCGAACATGAGATCGGTCCGATAACCATGATCATCGGCACGATGGTCGTGTTGTTTTTCCTCGGCTGTTTCCTCGATCCGATCGGCATCATGCTTCTGACGTTGCCAGTATTCCTGCCAGTCGTGGACAACCTGCGGATCGACCTGATTTGGTACGGCGTGCTGATGACCAAACTCCTTGAGATCGCGCTGATCACGCCGCCGGTCGGCCTAAACGTGTTTGTCATCAAAGGAATTGTCGGCGGCTTGATGCGCACGGAAACAATTTTCAAAGGCATCCTTTGGTTTCTGGTCGCCGACATCATCGTCGTGGCGCTCATGATCGCCTTTCCTGGGATCACCCTATGGCTGCCGGGTCTCCTCGACTGACCCGCGTCAACGAAGCGTTCGACCCCGACTTCTTGCGCGATCGGCCGCGCGCGGCATTCTCGGCTGAACCACAGAGGAGGAACTCGTCAATGATGAAATCTATGGTCTTGCCAATCCTGGCCGCTGGCGTTTTGGCCGTTAGTCAGGCGTCCGCGATTGAGATCAAGGGCGCGCACTACTTGTCCCCGACCCATCCGCTGGGCGTCGGATACGAGGTTTTCAAGGACGTCGTCGAAGCTGAAAGCGGCGGCGACATCAAGGTTCGGATCTTCGCGGGCGGCGCGCTGCTCCCGGCCAAAGCGATCTCCGACGGCATTCGGGACGGCGTCGCTGACGTCGGCACGGTCACGATGAGCTATACCCCGTCCTACTACCCCCATGGCCTGCTTATGGCGGACCTGGCGATGTTCGGCCCGAACGACACGGCCGCGACCTTCGCCCAGTCCGAACTTTTCACAATGCATTGCCCGGGCTGCCAAGAGGATGCGCGTAAGCAGAACCACATCCTGATGGTCGGCTTCAGCACGCCGCAATATGTCCTGATCGGTAAGGGGGCGATGAATACCCTCGAGACGATCAAGGGCAAAAAGCTGCGCGCGGGCGGGCCGCTCTGGGCGCGGTTCGCTGAATCTGTCGGCGCTATCGCCGTGAACGTGCCAAGTTCCGAAATATACGAAGGCCTGTCTCGCGGCATTCTCGACGCGGCCATGTATGCCCGCGGCGGCTTGAAGACGCACGGACTGGGCGACGTTGCGGACACTGTCTCCGAAGTGCCGCTGGGCTCGTTCCGCGCAAATGACTACTTTGCCTACAACATCGACTCCTGGAAGAAGTTGACCCCGGCGCAGCGGGGGATCGTCCTGAAGGGTGTCGCGGCCGGCAGCGTCGCCAATCTGCAATCCTATGCCGAAGGCGAACGCGAAGGCGTAGCCCTGGGCAAAGAGAAGGGCATCAAGTTCTTGCAGCCAGATGCTGCGATGCAAAAAGCGGTCGATGCGTTTGTCGAAGCGGATTCAGACGCCACGATCAAGTCGTGGGAGGCGAAAGGCCTGACTGACGCCGCTGTCATTGTGGCCAAATACAAGGAGCTCTACAGGAAGTATGAGGCGCTGGTGGCCCCCATCATGGATGACGATGAGGCCTTGAAGGCGCTCATCTATGAGCATGTCTATTCAAAATTGGACCTGAACACGTTCGGCGTTCAATAAGCGGCGCCCAGGTCGGGCGGCTTGGCCGCCTGACCTGGGATCATTATGGCTTTGATCCTTGATATTAAATGCGGTTGGAGAACGCTGTCTCGGCGCTAGTAATAAATTCAAGGAGACAGGCCTTGCCGTCTTCGGTTGCGTGCTTGGCCCGGAGAATAGCGTTCCCGATGTCGGCGGGGTCTTCGACCCGCTCGCTCCAGCCCCCAAGCTCACGGGCCAAAGCCGCGTAATTCCCGCCGAGATCACGGGCATTGTGCTTCTCGTGGCTGAGCTGCATGTGCGGAATCTCTATTGCCATGGTTGAGTTATTCAGAACGATTACACAACTCGGGATTTGGGAGCGGACGGCGGTCTCGAAGTCGAGCCCGGTCATGCCGAAGGCTGCGTCGCCCATGAAGTTCACGCAGAATTTGTCCGGCGCAGCGACCTTAGCGCCAATCGCGAGCCCGAGCCCCGTGCCTAACTGGTGCGACTTGCCCCAACCAAGATAGGACCGTGGCGTCGTCGCCCGGTAGAACGGCAGGATCTGGTCGCGCGGGCTTCCGGAATCGTGGGTGACGATGGCGTCGGCCGGGTCGATAACCCGCATGAACTCGTTGATGACCCGGTAGGGCGTCATCGGGACCTCGGCGCTATTAAGTTTCCCATGCCACTGCTGGAGCCAGGGCGTCCGCAAGGCGGCGATCCGGGATTGCATATCGTCGTTGCGGCCGGCGTGCGCGGCCGCGGTTTTCAGACGGTCGCGCACGCAATCAATCAGCGCTCCCAGCACAAGCTTCGCATCGCCGAGAATGCCGATTTCGGTCGTGTAATTTTTGTTCAGATCGCGGGAGTCGTTCGTGGCATGGATTACCTTGGCGCTGGCGGGGAGCGCCGGGCTGGTAATCCGATGTGGCGTCAGGCTAGCGCCGACGCCCAGGATCACGTCCGCCTCAGCAAGCAAGCGCTTGCCGGGGTCTGTATAGACGATGCCGCCCGTGCCCAGGGCAAGGGCGTGGTTCTCCGGGAAGGCGCTCTTGCCGTCATTGGTGGTCATCACCGCCGCCTGGAGCAGTTCGGCTAGTTCTAGAAGCTCGGGCGAGGCCTCAGCATAGAGCACGCCCTGCCCGGCCAGGATGAATGGCGTGCGAGCGTTGACCAGCAAGGCCGCCGCCCGGTCGATGTCGTCGGGGTCGCCGGCGGCCCGTGTCCGGGCGACCACGCGATAGTCGGGCGCCGCATCAAGCGGCAGCTTCACCACGTCCGCCGGCGTCTCGACCATTACCGGACCCTGACGCCCGTTCTTGAGCGCATTGAAGGCACGGCGCATGATCGGGCCGACCTGGTCCGGCAGGCTCAGCTCCTCGACCTGCTTGGTGACCGTCGCGTAGGTGCGCGAGGATTTGAAGGTCGGGAAGACCTGCGCCATGTCCCGATTGTGGCCAAGCGGCAGCAGCAGGACAGGGCAGGAATCCGAATAGGCCGAGGCGATGCCCGGAAAGGCGTTTTCGGCGCCGGGGCCATATTGCATGGCGAAGACAGCCGGCGGCTTGCCGTTCCGTACGCGGGCGAAGCCAGACGCCATATCGACGCCGACCCGCTCCTGCCGGCAGATGATCGGCCGAATGCCGGCGGCGACCGCAGCCTCAATGATCGGCGTCGTCGGAAAGCAGAAAAGCGTGTCGATGCCCTCCTGCTTCAGGATATCGGCCATCGCGTCCATTACGAGCATTGATCAGTCTCCAAATCCGTGCAGATCCGAACCGTCACATGGCGGCGGCGGCCATCGCCTCCAATTGCGCTTCCATCTCATCCTGGGTCTCGACATGCACGGGACGGAGGACGACGCGGTCGGCGCCGGCCTTCAGATAGGCCTGTACGGTGTCGCGCTTCGCTTCCTGGCCGTAGACGGAGACAGTGAGCGCTTTCGGGTCACGCCCGGCGGCTGTCGCCAGTTTGTGCAATTCCTGAATGGCATCGGCCAAGTCGCCGGGGGAGATGCGGTTCGGCAGCCACCCGTCGGCATGATCGACAATGCGTTGCAGCACTCGCTGCGCATGGCCGCCGAGAATGATCGGCGGGCGCGGCTGTTGCAGCGGCTTCGGGTAGACCCGGACTGGGGGGAAGTCATAGAACGCGCCGTGATACTCGCCCGCGTCGCCGGTCCAGCATGCCTGCATCGCCTCAAGCGCCTCACGCGTTTGGGTCCAGCGGCGTTCAAAGTCGCCGCCGAAAAGTTCGACCTCCTCTCGGAGCCATCCAGTGCCGACCCCCAGGATGAAGCGGCCGCCGGAATGGAAATCAAGCGCGGCGATCTCCTTGGCCAGCAAGAGAGGGTTCCGCTGAGGGATCAGAGTTATACCCGTGCATAGCTTCAAGTTCGTCGTCACCGCAGAGGCGCGGGCAAGCGCAATATAGGGGTCGGTGAAATGGGAATAGGTCCAGGGGATTTCGCCGCCGGTCGCCGGGAACTTGCTGGCGCTCTCGACCGGCACCGCCGGATGCTCGGCATACCAGATCGAATCGAAGCCAAGCGCCTCCGCCTTCCGGCCCATAAAGGCCGGATCGATGGTGTAGGCCGGCAGCGGTATGGACAGTCCGATGCTCATCTGAAAATTCCTCCGCGTTGACGGCCGCACTCGATTGCCGGCGGCAGCGGCGAAGCTTAGCGCGGCGACATGGCGGGAGGGAATACAGGGATGCGCCCGAAAAGCTGGCCGCCGTCCGGCAGAGGGGCTTCTGCTGTCGCCAAAAATAACGGATGCTTCGGTACGACGCCACAGAGGGGAAACGGAAATGACGACGTTCGTACTGTTGCACGGGGCCTATCAGGGCGGCTGGATCTGGCGGGATATCGCCGCCAGGCTCCGCGCCAAGGGCCATCTCGTCTATGCGCCGACGCTGGACGGTTGCGGCGAGCGCGCCCATGCGCTCCGCCCCGGCATCGACACCGAAACCCATGGCGCCGAGATCGCACAGCTACTGTTTTTTGAGGACCTCCACGACGTGGTGCTGGTCGGGACATCGAACGGCGGCATGGTGATGGCGTCGGCGGCGGAGCTGGCGCCGGACCGCGTCGCCCGCGTCGTCTTCGCCGACGCGCTGGCGCTGATGCACGGCGAAAAGATCCGCGACATCGTGAAAGGGCCGTCAAAGATCGAGAACGATCTGGCCATCGGCCCCGACCGGACGGACCTCACGGAGCGCCTGTTCAAGGGCTTGCCGGCCGAGACGCGGGCATGGGCGGCCGACCGCTGCACGCTGCACCCGCGCGCCGCCTTCTATCAACCGGTCGTGCTGGAAAGCTTCTGGCAGCGGAAATGGGACGCGAGCGTGCTGTATTGCACCCAGGCGCAAAATCCCGGCGAGGCGCATATCCGGCGCTGTTGCGACGCGCTCGGCGGGCGCTGGCATACCCTCGACACCGGCCACTATCCGATGCTGAGCATGCCGGACGAGCTCACCGAAATCATCCTGAACGGATAGGAAAACCGGCGACGATGCTGCGCGATTCTGCGGGGCACCCGCGTCTTAACCGCGGCGGTCTCCGGCCGGCAGGAAGGCAACTCTGCCGCAGGCGTCCAATGGGGGTCGCGACGGTCCGGAAGACCGCGAAGGATCTCGCCCTCAAGCGACCGGACGCGGCCGGCGCGCCTGGAATACTCTACCAATCAATCCGACGGCGGCGGAATAGATCAACCCGCCTGTAAGCGGAATCGCTGAAAGGCGGATTGATCAATAGCAATAAGGGTAAGCACGGCCGCCGACTCAGGCCCGGGGGCGGATGCGGGGGCGCACGTCCTCGCAAAGCAGTTGCAGCGACCGCATCATGCGGTCCGGCGGCAGCAGCCCGCCGAAATTGAGCTCGGCCAGGATGCCGTCGATGCCAAGTAGATCCTGCAGCTCCAACAGGCGCGCGGCGACCGTTTCGGGCCCGCCGATGACGACCTTGTCGCGCATGATGTCGGCGCAGGTCATGCATTGGGACGCTTCGATCTCAGCGCGCCGCGTGGCATTGGCGACGCCTTCGAGCTGGTCGGCGAGCTTGCGATACCACCCCGCCATGATCGTCGCCTCCGCCTCAGCCTGGGCTTTCGCGTCAGTCTCGGCCACGTGCAGTGCGAGGCGGAGATGCGCCTCTCGCCCCGGCCCGGATGCCCGACCGCCCAGTAGGCCGCCCGATACGCGTCCAGGTCGGGCGCGAGGCCGGCCAGCGAGCCGCTCCGCACAGCGACGAATAATGGATAACCAAGCGCGCCCAGCACCGGGAAAGTGTCCTCCGACGTACCGGCGATCCGGATCGGAGGATGCAGCGTCTGAAAGGGCCGGGCGCGGCGCGGGCAGCGTTTAAACTGTGGAACTTGCCTTGATAGGTGAAGGGGCTCTCGGTCCAGGCCAGCTTCAGGATGTCCAGGGTTTCGAAGAATCGTTCTCGGCTTTCCGCATAGGGCACGCCATAGGCGGCGTAGGAGTTTGGGTTGCCGCTCCGGCCCGCCCCCAATAACAGGCGGCCCCGGCTAATCTGATCGACCGTCGCAGTCTCTTCCGCCAGCCGGAGCGGATGGGCCAGCGGCAGGACCTGGACGCCAGTGCCGAGCTTCAGCCGGCTGGTCATGCCGGCCAGCGTCGCCAGCACCGTCACCGGCGCGCTCAGCACGGACCGGGCGGCCTGCTGATGGATTTCCGCCAGCCAGACCGCGTCGAGGCCCCAGGCCTCGGCCTGCGCGACCTGGTCAAGCCCGGTCGCGAAAGCGTCAGCATCGGACTGCCCCACCGTTTGGCGGTGGAATTCGTGATACCAGCCGATTTCCATGGATGCTTCCCGAGGCGGGGCGTTGGAGCGTTCTGACGTCCGGTCGGGTTATGCCGGCGCGAACACGTCGTCTTTGGCCGGGCCCTGCAGCGTCGGAACCGTGGCCGGCGCCTTGAAGGCGGCGTCGTGCTGCAGCACCGGCATGACGCTTTCGGCGAAGCGACGCATGTTCATCTCGCCTTCGTGGTGGGGCATGCCGCCATAGGAGAAGTCGCAGACAATATGGTCCGTGCCGGTCAGACGTTGTAGCTCGGCGATCTGCTCAATGCAGTCCTGCGGGGTGCCGACGATCTGGATATCTACATAGAATTCTGTCAGCTTATTGCGCGCTTCCACGTCTTTCAGCTTGGAATAGGTCTTGGCCATCTTGCCGTAGGATTCGTAGCCCTTCACCGATCCAAGATGCCCATCCGAAAAGCGATAGTGGTTGTCGATCGAATCCCACTTCGCGCCGAGATACTGGGTAGCGCGCTCCTTGGCTTCCTCGCGGCTTTCGGCGACAGAGACGTTGGTCAGAATGACCGGCGGGCGCGGCGTGTGGCCGACGCTCATCGCAATCTCGCGGAAGCTTTGGATGTCAGCGGCGGCCTTTACCCATTCGTTCTGCATGATAACCATCATGCCGAAGCCGAGCTTGGCCATGATTTCCGCCGATTCCGGGCTGACAGACGATGCGTAGAAACGCCGCTCCGGATGGGAGATCGGGCGCGGGCGGATCGACATCTTAGGAATCTTGTAAAATTCACCGTCCCACTCGAAGACTTCATCTCGGAGCGCCTTGGTGACCAGCTGCGCCGCTTCGGCGAAGCGCGGGCGGGCTTCCTCCATCGGAATCCGGAAGCCTGCATATTCAACGCTGGCCGCGCCGCGCCCAAAGCCGAACATGCAACGGCCGCCGCAGAGCAGGTCAAGATAAGCGATCTGCTCTGCCACCCGGATTGGGTCGTGCCAGGGCAGGACGATAACGCAGGTGCCGAGCGTGATCCGCTTAGTCTTGGCGGCGAAGTAGCTCAACAATTGGAGAGGGTGCGGCGACATCGAGTAGCCGGTGAAATGGTGTTCAAGTCCGAACAGCGAGTCAAACCCAAGCGGCTCGGCCAGTTCGCCGAGCGCCAGATGTTCCGCAAGGACAGATGCGTCGGACCGGCCAGGCTGGGCCAGGACGCTCAAGTCGGTGCCGATTTTCATGAGGACGCTCCTTCGTTTCTGGCGGGCGCCTTTAACCGCCGGTTCGGTCCGGCGCGCCCAATCGCTCGAATGGTGACCGGATAA
>CALAHN010000131.1 GCA_937891825.1 uncultured Alphaproteobacteria bacterium | reverse complement strand
GGCGCGGTCGAGACCGCCGACGGGCTGGTCGCGGAAACCCGCAAAGTCTCCGACCTGCTGGCTGAAATCGACGCGGAAGACGCCTTCGCCGCAGCCCTGGGAGTGTGCAAGCCATGAGTTTGGCCGCTTGCATTCAGCGCGCCGTCGACGGCGGCGAAATGGATCCCCGCCTCGCGCAGCGGGCGCAGAAGGAATACGACCGGCTTTATGCCGACTATCGCCAGCACATGAGCGACCAGGCCGCCGAGCTGAAGGCCGGGACCGACGTGCAGCGGATATTCATCGCCGAAGTCCTACAGAAGAAGCGCCAGACCCTGTTGCAGATCCAGGCGCAGCGGAAGATCCAGCAACAAATGACGTTGGCCGGGCCGTCGATCGGCGCGCGCGTCAGCGCCGCCAAGGACGCGCTGGAGAAGCTGGACGGGTCCGGCGTCGTCATATCCGCCAGCCAGCACCAGAAGGCGCTGCTGGGCCGGGCGCACGCCATCATGACCGAAATCCTGGCGACCCATAAGCGCGATCTGTTGGGCCGGACGCGGGAGAAGATGCGCCTGGAGAACCTGGTGCGGGAGTTGTTCGGCGTCCGCACCGGGGACAGCGCCGCCAGTGAAATGGCGGAAGCCTGGTCGGCGGCGGCGGAGTTTCTGAGGAAAGCGTTCAACGAAGCCGGCGGCGCGATCCCCAAGCTGGAAAGCTGGGGCCTGCCGCAGACCCATGACGTGCTGAAGGTCCGGGAAGCCGGCTATGAAGCCTGGCGCGACTTCATCCAGCCGCTGCTGGACAGGAAGCGCATGATCGACTGGCGGACGGACAAGCCGCTGGGCGACGCGGAACTGGAAATCGCGCTGCGCGCCGCCTGGGAGACGATCAGGACCGATGGCTGGTCGAAGACGAAGCCGTCGGGCGCGGCCGGCGGGACGATGGTCGCGAACCGCCACGGCGACCATCGCTTCCTGCACTTCGCCGACGGCGACGCCTGGCTGAAATACAGCGAACGCTTCGGATCGGGCGACGCCTTCACGGCGATGATGGGCCACACGGCCGCCATGGCGCGGGACGTCGGCCTGATGCGGGCGCTTGGGCCGAACCCGCGCGCGACGCTCCGCTGGATGCAGGAGAGCGTGCAGAAATCCGTCTCCGAGACCGGGAGCCGGACGGACGTGGATAAGGCGAACGCCGGCGCGGACGCGCTGGAAACGCTTTACGACGTCTATACCGGGGCGGCCAACCGGCCGGCGGACGGCCAATGGGCGCGGGCCTTCATGGGAACCCGGAATTTCATCACGTCGTCCATGCTGGGGTCGGCGGCGCTGGCGGCCGTCAGCGACCTGCACTTCCAGCGCCTGGCGGCGCATTTTTCCAGCCTGTCGCACGCCGGCATCCTCGACCGCTATGTGGCGCTCCTGGATCCGCGCAATGGCGACGAACGCAAGCTGGCGGTGCGTCTTGGCCTGATCGCGGAAGAATGGACGCGGATCGCCGCCAGCCAGGCCAGATATCTTGGCGAAATCGAAGGGCCGGAATGGTCGCAGCGCCTGGCGGACTTCACGCTGCGCGTCTCCGGCCTCAGTCCCTGGACCCAGGCCGGCCGATGGGCCTTCGGCATGGAGTTCATGGGGCTTCTGGCCGACCGGACAAGCCGCAGCTTCGACGCGCTGGAGCCGGAGCTGCAAAAGACCATGGCGCGCTACGGCCTTGAAGCCGAAGCCTGGGAGGTGATCCGGCAGGCGCCGCTGTATCGGCACAAGGGCGCGGCGTTCCTCAGGCCGGACGATATCGCCAACCTGGCGGGTCACGGCCCGAAGCGCGCCGACGAGCTGGCGACGCGGGTCATGGCGATGATCCAGACCGAAACCGAATACGCGGTGCCAACCACTAGCATCCGGGCGCGCGCCGTCCTGGCCGGCCGCGTCAGGCCGGGGACCGTGCCGGGGGAGCTGCTGCGATCGACGCTGATGTTCAAGAATTTCGGCATCACCATGATTTCGACCCATGGCCGCCGCGCCTGGACCGAGGGCGCGGCCGGCCGGCTGGACTATGCCGCGAGCCTGGCGATCGGCAGCGCGATCATGGGGGCGATTTCTATGACCATGAAGGATATCTCGAAGGGCCGCGATCCGCGCGATATGATGGAGCATCCGGCCGCGTTCTGGGCGGCGGCGATCGCCCAGGGCGGCGGCTTCGGCATCTTCGGCGATTTCTTCTTCAGCGATCACAACAGATTCGGCGGCGGCATCGCGGAAACGATCGCCGGGCCGGTCGTGAGCTTCGCCGGCGACGCGGCCAAGCTGACGCTGGGCAACGCGGCCCAGGCGATCAAGGGCGAGCGCATGGAGTTTTCGCGCGAGCTGGTCAACTTCATCGGCCGCTATTCCGGGCCGCCGTCGTCCGTCTGGTACGGGCGCCTTGGCTACGAGCGGACGATCATCAACCGGCTGCAACAGATGGCCGATCCGAAATTCGACAAGCGGGTGCGCGCGCTGGAGCGGAAGCTGGAGCGTGAGCAAGGCTCCGGCTTCTGGTGGCGGCCGGGCGACGGCCTGCCGGGCGGAAGCCCTGAGCAGTATCGGCGCTGACATGGGCGGCCTGATGGCTGACCCATGGGCGATTTTTCTGCCAATCGGCGCAACAGTCTTGCTGTGTTTCGCCATTTGGCATTATAGGGCTAGAGCGACGGAGAGCGACGACATGACCGTATCAAGCGACGTGACCAGCGTTACCCATGACGGCGACGGGACGACGCTGACCTTCAGCTTCCCGTTCAAGATCCTGGCGGCGGCGGATCTGCGCGTCACGATCCGCAGCGTCACCGGCAGCGAAGTCGTCCTGACGCTTGGCCTGCACTACAGCGTCGCCGGCGTAGGCGACCCCGCCGGCGGAACGATCACGCTCCTTGCGGCCGCGCCTCTCGCGACGGACGCCGCAATTATCGAGCGCGTCCGAAACTACTTGCAGGAAACCGTCTTCCCGGAAGGCTCCGGCTTCCCGGCCGCGACCCACGAGCAGGCGCATGACGCGCGGGTTATGCAGATCCAGCAGCTCAAGAACAAGATCGATCGCGGCACGGTCACGCGGATCGGGGACACGACGGCGGGCGAGCTGCCCTTGCTGGCGGATCGCGCCAGCAAGTACGCCGGCTGGGACGCGGCCGGCCAGTGGGTGGCGCTCGCCGGCGCCACGCCGGACACGGTTCCCGTCTCCAGCGCCATGGCGCCCCTGCTCGCCGCCAGCTCGATCCAGGAATTCCTGAAGCTGATCGGGCTGGCCGCCTTCGGGTGCAATCCGCAGTTCTACGGCAATGGCTTCAAGGCCGGCGCGACGGCGGCGGAAAACTATGCCTCGCTCGCGGCGGCGGTCGCGGACAAAACCAATTGGGGACACACGGTTTTCTTCGGCCCGGCCCGGCCGCACACGGGCAGCGACTTCTGGTTCCTGGACGAAGGCGGCGGCTCCTTCCCGCCGATCGACTTCGCGCCGCCCTTCGCGATCCAGGGCATCAATAGCCTGCAAAGCCGGATCGATATCAACGGCCCGTTCATGCGCCTGCCGGCGGGCGCGGCCAGCGCCAGCCTCTATTCCTTCCGCAATATGTACTTGCGCGGGCAGTCGGACACCAACGGCCGCCAGGATATCGGCATCGAGCTTCAGAAGGGCAATTACGGCCTGATCGATGATTTCAACTCCAACGATTTCTGGCAGCACCTGGTCCTAGACGCGACGGCGGCCGGGCTGCAAAGCCTGCACTTCGGCCAGGCGCGGTTTTTCTCGAACCGGGAGAGCGTCGCGGCCAACACGTTCCCCGACGCGCTGATCGTGACCAAGGGCAACGTGCAGGGCCTGACGGCGGACAATCTGACGCTCTACGGCGAAATCACCAGCGGCGGATCGTCGGGCGCGATCGCCGGCGGGACCGGCCTCGGCGATCCGTTCAAGACCAGCGGCAGTCGCGTCGTCGGGGACTGGAACGCGACCGGCGACGAATACCGGGTCGGCACGCCCCACGGCGCCGGCGGGCGCCAGCTCACGCGGGCGAACGGCATCATGGTCGCGCGCAAGGTCGCCGGCACGGGCGATCTGGTGTGGATGACGCAAGTCGCGGGCGCGCCGGCGACGGCCCTGGAATACCGGTTGCTGAACCATGCCGACGGCGCGACGATCGCGGTCAACGGGTCGGTCATGGACGCGACCATGCCGGAAGGCATCGACGCCGTCAGGATCGTGTTCAACGGCGTCGTCAGCGTCAACGATACCTTCCGCATCGGCTGGAACGACCAGAACCTGCGCGCGGCGCTCGATATCCAGGGCGGCAGCGCCTGGAGCCTGGCTGGCGTCCAGACCGGCGGCTTCCAGACCGGCATCAAGGTCGCCGGCGACGATATCGACATTGACAATACCTATAGCCAGATTGGCGGCGACGCGGTCGAAATTGTGTCGGGCGCGGTCAACGTGGAAGCCTATATCCGGCGCGGCAACCCGACCGTCAAGAACCCGCTGAAACTGCCGGCGACGCCGACGCGCGCGACGATCGTGCGCGGCGCCGCGCCGTTGTTCTCCAAGCGCCTGGCCGTCGTCAGCCAGCCGGCGATCGCCAGCGGCAAGGTCGATGTTCCGCTGGTGTGGGCGGCGGCGGCGGGGACGACGATCACCGCGATCACCAAGGCGAACCCGGCCGTCGTCACGGCGGCGGCCCACGGCAAGGCGAACGGCGACCGCGTGCATCTTATCGGCATCGCCGGCATGGTCGAGCTGAACAACCGGACATTCGTCGTCGCGAATAAGACGACCAACACTTTCGAGCTGACGGGCGAGGACAGCACCGGCCACACGACCTATACGTCGGGCGGCCAGGTGGTCGATGTGGCGCGCACATATGTCGAGTATGTCGTCAGCGAGGAACGGCCGCGCCAGGTCGAGGCGCGCTTCGACGCGACGCTGGCGAACCCGACCGGCGGCACGGTCGACGCGGACTTCAAGATGCAGCGCTCGCTCGATATCAACGCGACGACGCCAAGCTGGACGACAATCGGCAATTGGAGCTTTTCCGACGCCGCCGGCGGCGCGACCAGCCGCACGCTCCGGAAGCCGTTCTTCTTCCAGGTCGAGGATCCGTTGCAGGCGCCCGTCGTCGCGGCCGATCCGGCGAACGTCGGCTACCGCCTGCTGGCGACCCCTGGGACCGGCGTCAGCCTGACGCTGCACGGTTCCAACCTCTCCGAAACCTTCATCGGCGCGCGCCGTGCCAACCCAGCCGAACTGACAGGAGCCTGATCCCATGCTGACGCGCACCCTCGCCGCCGCCCATAACACCAGCGCCAGCCGCCGCCTGCTGGCGCGCCTGCCGCACGGCACGGAAAAGATCGTCGTGATCCCGGAAGCCGACTGCTTCGCGCGGGTCGGCGGCGACGCGGTCGAGGCCGCCCTGCATTCCGGCGTCTACTGCGCCGCCGGCCAGCGCACGGAAATCCCGGCCTGGCGCGGCGGCCGCGTCGCGCTGATCGCCGACGGGACGGCCGGCCAGGCCGCCGTCGAAGTGCATGGGCGGACCATGGGCGACCCGGACGTCGAGGACGCGGACGCGGCGATCCTGGCGCTGGCGCCGGATCTCTGGTTCGACACGATCAAGCGCGCGCCATACGTCAACAACGCCGGCGAAATGTTCCTGCCGGGCCGCTATCACCACTATGCCAGCGAGACGACGGCCGCTGCGGTGCCGGCAGACGCGGCGATCAACGGCCGCCAGGCGCTCGCGTTCGATGACGTTGACGATAGATTATTGGTGACGGGCGCCGATGCGCTGACGAACGCGGCATCGGATCTGACGCTGGCGGTTGTGGTGAACCAGCCGGCCGACGCTGCCGGTCAGCGGTATATGCTTTATTTTTCGGCGGCGGCGGGCGGATCTTCCCGCGCGCAGATCGGCGTGACCATATCCGGGCGCGTATTGGCCGCCGGCCGGGTTTTGGATGGCGATACGGTATCCACGATCCAAAGCGCCGTGAATTCCGTTCCGTTTGGCGCGCCTTATGTCCTGGTTGCGAAGTTCAAATTTTTGACCGCGACCGTCGACGCTTGGGTGAATGGCGTTTTGGTTCTAGACGACCAAAGTCTGACGAATGGCACGCCTGGCCTGACGAGCGCGACGGATTCCGCGACGGTGGCGATTGCGCAAACCACCTTGGCGTTTACGTTCGGCGAGGCTCTAGCCTTCCGCAATGCGTCAATCGACGTCGCGCACCTCACAAACACGCTGAAAAAGAAATGGGCGATCACCTGACTTGGAGGCAGAAATGCTGACGTGTACCTATTCGGCCGCCTATAACACCAGCGCCAGCCGGCGCTTGCTGGCGCGGTTGCCGCCTGGCACCGAAGAAATCGTCGTAATCCCGGAAACCGACTGCTTCACGATCGTCGGCGACGACGCCGTGACGGCGGCGGTGCATTTAGGCGTCTACTGCACCGCCGGCCAGCGGACGCGGATCCCGGCCTGGCGCGGCGGCCGCGTCGCGCTGATCGCCGACGGGACGGCCGGCCAGGCCGCCGTCGAAGTGCATGGGCGGACCATGGGCGACCCGGACGTCGAGGACGCGGACGCGGCGATCCTGGCGCTGGCGCCGGATCTCTGGTTCGACACGATCAAGCTCGCGCCCTTCGTCAATAATGCCGGCGCGATGTTCCTGCCCGGCCGCTACCGCCATCTGGCGAGCCAGACGACGGCCGGATCGGTCCCGGCGGACGCGACGATGAACGGCCGCCAGGCGCTGACTTTCGATCTGACGGACGACACGCTCGCCGTCACGGGGCCGGAAGCGCTTGGCAACGGCGCG
>CALAHN010000130.1 GCA_937891825.1 uncultured Alphaproteobacteria bacterium | reverse complement strand
TCGGATGTCGGCAATGGGCTCACGGGTTCTGATCAATGCAAATTGGTATAAGACGGATCCGATAAATGCGCAGAAATATTCCTCATCTTTTGAAAAAGATGTGTTGCACTCTTGGCATATCGTAATTACTGGAAGAGATTTAGGAAATGGCTTATCCAGGAGAATTTTAGAAGGGACGTGGTCTTTATTAACTTTAACATCGTTAATTGGATTTCCACAGTGAATACAGTATGATTTATGTCGAGTATCAGAGTAATCTTCAATATATTTCATATGCACGCTCCATCAGAATTAACGTTGTCCCGCATAGTGTTTAGTAGCGGAACCATATCAATTGCTGGCGCCTGGACCGCGATCATCAGCGCCCGGCCGGCTGTCGTGACGATGTAGGTCGCGTAGTCCGGCGGCAGCAAGCTGGCGGCGGTTTCCCAGATGGGTCTGGCTTCGGGCGCCACGTCCTCGATCGCGAGCCAGCCGCCGGGGGCGAGGCGGTCGAGCGCGAAGAGGAGGACGGTCAGGTTCGGGGCGGGCGCATGCAGGCCGTCGTCGATGAAGAGGTCGCAGCCTCCCTTGATCGCAGCGTCCAGGGCGTCGAAGGATGCGGGTTCGGTTTGATCCACGAACACCGTCGCGATGCGGTCTTCCTGAAACAGGATGCGCCGGTCGATATCCGCGCCCACGATCTCGGCATGCGGCAGGAATTTCCGGAACGCCCGGAGCGAGGCGCCCGGCCGGCCGCTCGCGCCCATGTGCGAGACCACGTCCATGTTGTTGGTGCCGAGGCCGATCTCGACGACGCGGCCGATCCTGTCGGTTTCGGCCAGAACCGCGCCATAGAGATGGTGGTAGTTATGCGCCCGCGCCTTGTCGCTGCCGAAGCCGTCGAGCAGGGATTTGAGGCGCTCCGCCGCCGCAACTTTCGCGGGCGTGTCGGTGAAATCCGTGACGTCGCATTCGACCGGCGGGCGGCGGGCGAAGCGGCGCGCCAGGTCCCGGAGACGGTTCGGCGTCTCGTTGATGGAATGGACGGTCAGGTCGAACTTCGTCTCCGCGTGGCCGGCCGAACGGGGGACGAAGGCCGGGAACCGGGCGGCGAGGGCGCGCGCCCGCTCGACCCGCTGGGCTTCCCGCGCCCCGGCGGACGCCCGCTCGGCTTGCTCGAGCTGCCGGCGCATCATGTCTTCCAGGCGGCTCAAGGGTCGCGTTCTCCGTTGCTTGCGGCGCCGCCAGTCGGCTATCAGCGGCGCCGGTCGATCATGACCGCGATTTTTTCCGCATCCGCCGGTCGGCTTTCCGGGTTGCGGCGGTGTTCGCCTTGCCGGGCGTCAGGTTCGCGGTGTTGTGCTTGTCTTCCGCGACGAGCTTCATCCAGCGCTCCAGGCGCGCGTTCTCGATCGATCCGTGTCCGACGCCCGCGCGGACGGCGCAGCCGGGTTCGGTCCGGTGCTGGCAGTCGTTGAAGCGGCATTGCCCGGCGAGCGCGTGCAGGTCGGCGAAGACTTCGGCGACGCCTGCCTCGGCGCCGGTCAGTTGCAATTCCCGCATGCCGGGCGTGTCGAGGATGGCGTAGCCGCCGGCCGGCAGGTGCAATTGCCGGCGGGTGGTGGTGTGGCGGCCCTTGGCGTCGCCTTCGCGGATCGCCTGGGTTTCAATCGCCTCATTCCCGGCCAATGTGTTGGCGAGCGTCGATTTGCCGACGCCGGAGGATCCCAGGAAAGCGACGGTCTGCCCTGGCGCGCACCATGTGGCGAGGGTCGATTGCGCGTCGGCCAGCCGGGCGTTCAGGACGAGAACCGGGGCCAGATGCGCGATGGCCTGGGCGGCTTCGACATAGGCCGCAGGATCGTCGCAGAGGTCGGCCTTGGTCAGGAGGACGACCGGCGTCACGCCAGCTTCGAAGGCGAGAGCGATATAGCGCTCCAGGCGGGCGACGTTGAAATCCTGATTGCAGGACGAGACGATAAAAGCCGTGTCGATGTTCGCGGCGATCATCTGGACCTGGCGCTCCAGGCCGGGGGCGCGGCGCTTGATCAGGCTTTTCCGCTCGAGCAGGCGGCTTGTCGCCGGTTCGGCAGCTTCGACTGGGTCGAGCAACAACCAGTCGCCGACGACGACGTCCGCCCGGCCGGGGATGATGCGGTCGACGCCCTCGCCCAGAACGTGCAAGGCCCCGCGGTGCGCTTCGACGACCCTGACGGGCTGGGCGCCATCGTTCGAGCCAGCCTCGACCTGGTCCGCGAAGAACGGCCGCCAGCCGAGCGCCGCCAGAATGTCCGGCTGGCTGGCGGCGGGCGGCGGCGCTTGACGGTCAATCGATGGCATGAAGTCGCGCGATCCTCTCAAACGCCCGGAGCATACTGCATGGCGGCCGGTCCGGCGGAAAATTGTAGGCCCGGCGGTTACTTTGGCATCGCCATGCGGGCGAGTTCGTCGCAGCGTTCGTTCTCGGCATGGCCCGCATGGCCTTTCACCCAGCGCCAGTCGACCTGGTGGGGCGCCTGGGCCGCATCGAGCCGGCGCCAAAGGTCCTCGTTCTTGACCGGCTTCTTCGCTGCGGTTCTCCAGCCGTTGCGTTTCCAGTTCGCCAGCCATTTCGAGATGCCGTCGCGGACATAGGTGCTGTCGGTCGTCAGCGTGACTGTCGAGGGTCGCTTCAGCGCCTCAAGCGCGGCGATGGCGGCCATCAGCTCCATGCGGTTGTTGGTGGTCAGGGCTTCGCCGCCGGAAAGCTCCTTCTCCGTCGCGCCATGGCGCAGGATGGCGCCCCAGCCGCCGGGGCCGGGATTGCCGCTGCAGGCCCCGTCCGTGAAGATTTCGACGCTCATGCGCGCATGCTCCTGTGGGCGGCCAGCGCCGCCCATTGCTCGAGGGGATCCTTGGGGCGCACCAGCGCGCCGGGCGCCGGGAACAGCCAATCGAAAAGGCGGGTCAGCAGGAACCGCATGGCGGCGCCTTCCAGCAGGACCGGCAAGGCGGCTCGCTCGGCGGCCTCAAGCGGCCGGACGCGCTCGTACCCAGCCTGGAGCGCCGCGGCGCGGTCGGTCTGCCAGCGGCCCGCGCCGTCGAAGCACCAGGCGTTCATGGCGATCGCAAGATCGTAGGCATAAGCTTCCGTCGCCGCGAAATAGAAATCGATCACGCCGGAAAGGCGGCCGTCGGCCACGAAAAGATTGTCCGGGAAGAGGTCCAGATGGCAGGCGCCGGCGGGGAGGCCCTTGGGCCAGCGCGCCAGGATATCGTCAAGCGCCGATGCGATGGCCTCGGCCAGTCCGGGGCGGACCCTGTCCGCTTCCGCTGCCGAGCGGGCGAAAAGCGGGCGCCAGTCCGCGGCGCCGAGGGCGTTGCCGCGGCTCCCTTGAAAGTCCCCGGCGGCGCCATGCAGCCGGGCGAGGGCCGCGCCGGCGATGGCGGCGTCGGCGGCGGTAGGCTGGCGCGGCCAGTCGCCGGAGAGGAAGCTCACGATGGCGGCTGGCTTGCCTGCGGCCATGCTCAACAAGCCGCCGTCCCGCCGCCGGATCGGCTGGGGCGCAGGAAACCCGGCCGCCGCCAGATGCTCCATCAGGCTGAGGAAATACGGGAGATCGGCCTCGGGCGCGCGCCGCTCGAACAGCGTCAGCACATAGCGGCCGCTCTCGGTCTCGAGGCTATAGTTCGAGTTCTCGACGCCTTGCAGAATGCCTTCGAGGCGAAGCGGACGCCCGATGGGATATGCCTCCAGCAGCGCCGCCAGGGCTGGCGGGTCGACCGTCGTGTAAACCGCCATCAGCTATCCACGACCAGCTCGCGCGGCAGCTTGAAGCGGACGGTCTCGGCCGCGACGACGACTTCTTCGACCGTCACGGCAAAGCGCGTCCGGGCGGCGCGGATCACTTCCTGCACCAATTGCTCAGGCGCGGAGGCGCCGGCGCTCATGCCGAGCGTGGCGACGCCGTCGAACCAGCGCCAGTCGATTTCGTCGGCGCGGGCGATCAGATGCGCCTCGCGGGCGCCGGCGATCCGGGCGACTTCGACCAGCCGGTTGGAGTTGGAGGAATTGGCGGCGCCGACCACCAGGAACAGGTCCGCGCCCGCCGCCGCCGCCTTGGCCGCCGCCTGCCGGTTGGTCGTGGCGTAGCAGATGTCTTCCTGCTTCGGGCCCGCGAGCGTCGGGAAGCGGCGCGTAAGAACGGCGATGATGTCCGCCGTATCGTCGACCGACAGCGTCGTCTGGCTTGCGTAGGCGAGCGCCGCGCCCGGCGGCGGCGTCGCGGTTTCGGCGTCGGCCACGGTCTCGATCAGGGTCATGGCGCCGGGGTCCACCTGGCCGAGCGTGCCGACGACTTCCGGATGCCCGGCATGGCCGATCAGGAAGATATGGCGGCCCTGGGCATGGTGGCGTTCGGCTTCGCGGTGCACCTTGCTGACCAGGGGGCAGGTTGCGTCGACATAGATCATCTGCCGTGCGGCGGCGGCGGCCGGCACGGATTTCGGGACGCCATGGGCGGAAAAAATCACCGGACGGTCGGTCGGGCAATCCTCGATTTCGTCGACGAACACGGCGCCCATGGCGGCCAGGCGGTCGACGACGAATTTATTGTGGACGATCTCATGCCGCACGTAGACCGGCGCCCCATATTTCTCGAGGGCGCGCTCGACGATCTCGATGGCCCGGTCGACCCCGGCGCAAAAGCCGCGCGGGCCGGCAAGGCGAATCAGCAGCGGCGGGAGCAAGGATGTCATGAAAAACACGTCTCGTTCGATTGCGGGTCACTGCTGGTGAATATAGGGTGCGCCGTCCCAAGTCCACGCGGAGGCCCGATGTCGCGGCTCAGCCAAATTTCCATCCGACTGACGGCGCTGGCGCTGATGCTCGCTGTCGCGGGTTGCGGACTGACGAAATCCGACACCATCGAGGTCGCCTGCCCGCCGCTCGGCGCATTGAAGCAGGCGGATGAGTTGACGCGCTTCAAGGCCGGCCCCGGCCGCGACCTGACCGATGTCATCTACTCGGTGAAGGTCGGCCGGATCGCCGGCAAATGCGAGGTCAAGCAAAGCGTCGAGCTCGCCACCATCATCGTCGGCGTCGAATTGCTGGGCGAGCGCGGCCCCGCGATCGAGGATCCGCGGCCGGAGATCGAGTATTTCATCGCAGTGCAGGCGCCGAACGGCGAGATTGCCGCCCGGCAGGCCTTCACATTGCCGATCGATTTCGAAGGCGGCGTGCTCGCCAGCCGGTCCCTGGATTATCTGACCTTCAAGATTCCAGGCGCATCCCCGGCGGCGCTGCGCGCCTACCGGGTCTATGTCGGCCTGCAGTTGACGCGGGAAGAATACGAATTCAGCGAGCGAGCGCGGGCCCGGGCGCGGTAGCAGCCGGCGGCTCGCCGGTCGCGGCCGGCGCCGCGGCGCCGGACGAATGCCGCCGCTCCGGATCCGAAAACAGAAAGATCGCGATCGTGACCAGCATGGCCACGCAGGAAATCCAGTTCTTGTAGGTCAGCCGGGCTTCCTGCAGCGGAAAGTCGTTCGGCCGGCGCAGGATGCGGAGATCCCGAAACGGCTTGCCGTCAAGCTCGTCCTTGTGCCGCCGACGATAGCGGAACAGCTTCACCGTCGTATCGACGACGAACGCCATGCAGATCAAGACGCTGATGGCGACGAAGTGATGAAATTCCATTGCAGGCGGGACCTCTGGCTCGGGATAGTCCGGTCTACCCGTTCAAGGCGGCGGGCGCCAGACCGAACCGCGGCCGGAGCAGGGCGCTTGCGGTCGTCGGCCGGCCCGTTACAGTCGGCGGCCGAGCTTCAAACCGAAAGGGCGCACTCATGAAACTGTATAATTCGATCGGTCCAAACCCCCGCATGGTCCGGATGTTCATGGCCGAGAAAGGCGTCAGCGTCCCGAGCGAGGACGTCGATATCCGGGCTGGCGTGAACCGGCAGGCGGAGTACCTTGTCAAGAACCCCTCCGGCACCTGCCCGGCCCTGGAGCTTGATGACGGCGCGATCATCTCGGAAATCACTGCGATCTGCGAGTATATCGAGGACAAGCACCCGACGCCGGCCCTGATCGGCGCCACGCCCGAGGCGAAGGCTAACACCCGCATGTGGACCCGCCGCATTGATCTCGGCATATGCGAGCCGATGGCGAACGGCTTCCGCTACAGCGCTGGCATCAAGATGTTTCAGTCGCGCATGCGCTGCCTGCCGGAAGCCGCCGACGGCCTGAAGGCGATCGCCCAGGACAAGATCGCCTGGCTCGACGGCCAGATGGCGGGCCGAGAGTTCGTCGGCGGCGACACGATCTCGATGGCGGACGTGCTGCTGTTCTGCTTCCTGGATTTCGGGGTCCAGGTCGGCCAGCCGATCGATCCGAAGAACGCGAACATCGCCGCCTGGCACGCCCGCATGGCCGCCCGGCCGAGCGCCCAGGCATAAACCGCCTTACAGGCCGGTCAGAGCATCTGTCCGCCATCGGCGGCGATGGTCTGGCCGGTCACCCAGCTTGCCGCGTCGGACGCCAGGAAGACCGCCAGACTGGCGATTTCTTCCGGCGTGCCGTAGCGGCCGGTCGGGATCGATGCCTTGATGCTTTCATAAAGCTTCGGGTTGTCGCGCTTGGCGTTGGCCCAGGTCCCGCCCTCGAAATAGATCGAGCCGGGCGCGATGGCGTTCACGCGGATGCCGTCGGGCGCGAGCTTCAGCGCCTGGGTCAGGGTATATTGATTGACCGCCGCCTTGACCGCCCCATATGGCGGCGTGCGCGCCGACGAGGTCAGCCCCGAGATTGACGAAATATGGACGATCGCGCCGCCGCCCGCCGCCTGCATGTGCGGGATCGCCTTCCAGCTTGCCCGCACCAGCGCCATCAGGTCGACGTCGAGGCCGACGCGCCAGCCCTCCTCGTCATCGACGCGCCCGAAGCCTGACGGGTTGTTGACCAGAATGTCGAGCCCGCCGAGCGCCGCCGCCGCCGCATCCATATAAGCTTCGAGGGCGGCCTTGTCGGCGACGTCGGTCGGCGCGGCATGGACGGTTCCGCCATGGCGGCGGAGCTTTTCCGCTGCGGCCTCCAGCCCGGCTTGGCCGCGGGCGCATATCGATACCGCGACGCCTTCCGCCGCGAGCGCGTCCGCGATGGCGAAGCCGATGCCGCGGCTGGCGCCGGTGACGACGGCGCGCTTGGATTCAAGACCGAGTTGCATGACGGACACTGTCCCCTGTTTCAACGTTGCGTCAGTTTGATTTCGATACGGCGGTTTTGCCGGTAAGCCTCGGCGGTCTGCCGTGGATCGACGGGATAATGCTCGCCGAATCCTGAAGGCAACAGCCGTGCTTCCGGAATGCCGGCGGCCGCGAGCGCTTGCGCGACCGCAATGGCGCGGGCGACCGAAAGCTCCCGGTTGGAGGCGAAGGCTTCGTTGGCGATCGGCCGCGCGTCCGTATGGCCGTCAACCCGCAGCACCCAGTCGAGGCCAGGCGGCACGGCCTGCGCGATCTCGTTCAGCGAGGCCGCGATGGCTGCGAGGCTCGCCTGGCCTTGCGGTCCGAGATCGGCGCGTCCGGTGCCGAACAGCACCTCGGACTGCAACACGAACCGGTCTCCGACGACCTTGATGTCCGGCCGGTCGCCGATCGCCTGCCTCAGCTTGCCGAAGAATTCCGAGCGATATTGCTGGAGTTCGCCGACCTTGGCCGCGAGCGCCGCATTCAGCTTGCCGCGCAATTGCAGGATCGTGACGCCGCGCTCCCTGGCGTCGTCCAGGGCCGCGTCCAGGGCGGCGTTCAACTGGTCGACCTTGGCCTGCAGTTCGGCGTTCAGGGCCGCGACGCGGCGGCGCTCGGCCTCCGCGTCGGCCTTGGCCGCTTCCAGGCCGCGCGCGGCTTCGCGGGCGGCGAGCAAGCCGGTTTCCGCCGCCGCCGCCGCCGTCGTCAGCGCCGTGGAGCGTGCGGCGAGATCGGCGATTTCGCCCTCCAGCCGCGCGATGCGCTGGCGATAGTCCGCTATCGTCTCGGCCTGGGCGGCCATGCGTCCGGCGAGCGCTGCGGCGTCGGCGGCGGCGGCGGCGCGCGTTTCGGTGAGGCTCTGGGCTTCCTTGCGGAGGGCGGCCTGCTCCTCGATCAGCCGGGCGTTCCGCTCCGTCAGCACGTCCCGCGCGCCCTCGGCCTTGGCCGCCCGGTCAAGCGCTTGCGCGAGCGCATCCTCCAGCCGCTCGACCCGGCGGGCCAGCGCGTCGCGATTGGCCTCGACCTGGCGGGACGCATAAGCGTCGGCCGCCCGCCCCGTCCGGGCCTCGGCCAGCGCCTTTTCCGCGAGCGCCAGCGCCGCCGCCAGTCGGTCGATTTCCGCCTTCTGGGTCTCGACCCGGGCGGCTGCGGCGTTGAGCGCCGCTTCCTGGTCGGCGGCGACGGCTTCCAGGCGCCTGAGCCGTTGCTCGGCGTCGGCAAGCGCGCTTGCCGCGACGGTCTCTGCCGCTTCCGCGGCTGATTGTCTGCTTTCGGTCTCGGCCAACCGGGCGGCGAGCGCATCGGCGCGCTGGCGGGTCTCGGCAAGGGCGGCCGCGCGTTCGGTCGCCAGCGCCTGGGCGGCTTCGATTTCCCGTTTGGCTGAAGCCAGGCTTTCGGTCAGGCTGGCGATCCGGGCGTCCTGCCCGGCGGCGGCCTGCGCCGCTTCGGCGAGGGCTTTTGCGTCGGCGGCGATCCGAACGGCGCTGGCTTGCGCCGCAGCTTGCAGGCGCTCGATCTCCGACGCGGCCGCCTGGATGGCTTTGTCCTGTGTCTCGGCTTTTGCCGCAGCTTCCGCCAGCGCCCCGGCGTCGACGGCTGTCTGCGCCCGCGCTGCTTCAAGGGCGGCTTCCAGGCGCAGCACAGCGGCCTCGGCGGCGGCGCGGGTCTCCGCTTCGGCCTGGGCCTTCGCCGTCGCTTCGGTTTCCGATTGCCGGAGCCGCCCAAGCTCACGGGTCAGGCGATCGGCGGATTCGCCGGCGGCTTTAAGGGTGCGCTCCAATGTTTCGCGCTGGCGGGTTTCGGCGCTGAGCGCGTCCGCCAGGGTTTCGACCTCAGCCGCGGTCGCGGCGTTGACGGCTTGCAAGGCCGAAAGGTCGGCGTCGCGCGCAGCGGCCGCGGCCCCAGCGTCGGAGAGCGCGGCGTTCAGGGCGGCGATCTCGGCGCTGGCGGCGGCGATGGCGGCGTCAGCCGTCTGCGCCCGCGCCTCGGCGGCGGCGAGGGCTTCCTCGCGGCCGGAAAGCTTTTCGCCGAGAAAATGCTGCGCGATCGCGAAGACCGACAGCAGAAAGATCACGACCATCAACAAGCTGGCGAGGGCGTCGACAAAGCCAGGCCAGAGGTCCTGGCGAACGACGCGGCCCCGGCGCGCGCGCATCGGTCCCTAACTCTCGCGCGGCGTGTCCGGACGGCCCGTAAGCGTCCGGGCGAGGAGGCGCAGTTCGGATCGAAGCTCCTGGGTGAGCGCGCTTTGGCCGCCGATGACGCCGTCGCCGAGCCGTTGCAGCAGGCGCTCGATCTGGGCGAGCTGCCGGCGCGCTTCCGGGTCGCCCGCGGCAGGCGACGCGAGCTGGGCGGTCAAGGCCTGGATGGCCGGGGCGGTCGCATCCTCGCGGGCGGCCATGGTCGCCAGCGCATGCTGCTGCCGCTCGACGATGGCGCCCAGGGTCTCAAGCTTGTCGGCCAGGTCGTGCAGCCGGTCGCCGGTGCGCGCCAGCGCCTGGGTCGTTTCGCGCCGTCCTTCCTCGGACCGCGCCATCAGGCGGCGCAGATCGTCGATGGACTCGGCCGTCTGCCCCAGAAGCGCCTCGACGTAGGCGGAGGTGGCGCCGCCGCCGCCTTCGATTTCAGGCAGGGCCGGGCCGCCGAAGGTCGCGATGGTGGCGAACCAGTCCTCAACCTCGTTGAAAAAGCGGTTCTGGGCCTGGCCGGCCTGCAGGTCGAGAAAGCCGAGCGCCAGGGCGCCGGCGAGGCCGAAGAGCGAGGAGCTGAAGGCGGTGCCCATGCCTTCCAGCGGCGCGCGCAAGCCGGATTGCAGCGCGGTGAACGTCTCTGCCGGGTCGCCCGTCGCCGCCATGCTGTCAATGACGCCGCTGACGGAGCGAACGGTCTCCAGAAGCCCCCAGAATGTGCCGAGCAGCCCCAGAAAAATCAGCAGGCCGACGAGATAGCGCGCCAACTCCCGCGCTTCGTCGAGGCGGCTGCCGAGGCCGTCGAGCAAGGCCCGCGCCGAGGCTGCGGGCAAGCCGGGGCGGCGTTTGTTCTGTCCGAGCGCATGGGCGATGGGCGCAAGCAGACGCGGCGGGCGTTGCCCGGTCGCTTCGACGCCGCTCCGCTTGAAAGCCTCGACCCATGCGATTTCCGCGCCGAGGCCGCTTGCTTGCTTGACGCAGACGAACACGCCGACCAGGAAAACCCCGACGATCACGCCATTCAGCGCCGGGTTCGCCATGAAGGCCAGCAATGCCGGCTGCCAGATCGCCGCGACGGCGGCCGCGGCCGCCGCGAGGAACATCGCCATCCGGCCAAGGAACCGACCCGGTCGCGTCACGCGGGGATGACCAGCCGCACGGCGACGCTGTTGCGCGTATCGGCGCCGGTGACGGGCTCGACCTTGATCGCAGCGCTCGAGACGCCGCGCGAAACCAGATAACGCTGGACCGCGAGCGCCCGCGCCAAGGCAAGCTCCCGCACCTTGCGATCGTCCTGGCCGGCGGCGGCGCCGCTGACCTGAGCCTTCAAGCTCGGCTGGGCTTTCATCCGGGTGACGATCTGGGCGAGCGCCGGTTCCGCGTCCGCCGGCAGGGCGAAACTGGACCCGGTAAAGGCGATTTCGGTTTCGAACGGGCGGGGCGCCGTAATCGTCGTCGCCGTTCGCTCCGGCTGCGGCGCAAGCTGGGCGAGCGGCGGGCCGGCCGGGCGCGCCCCGCCGGGCGAGGGCAGGCGCGGCGGCGCCATCGCCAGATCGCCATCGCCGCCAAAGCCGCCGGAGCGCAGCAGGATCGGCGGGGCGTCCGCGCGTTGCGAGGGGTCGGGCGCTAACGGGTTTTCGCTGACAGCGGTCGGCCGCTCCGGCGCGGGCAGGGGTATCGGGGCGAAGTCGGGCGCCGTGCCCGGATCGGCCAGGACCTGGGACGGGAACAGCGGTTGCGGCGCTTGATCCGTGCGGCCTTGCGGCGGCGTCACGCGGGCCAGGGCCTGCGGAATGATCAGTCCTTGACGCGGGGCGGGCGCGCTGGCGGCCAGGGCGGGTTCCGGCAGAGCGGCCTGGCTTTCCGGACGCGCCTGGATGTCAGCCGCGCGCGACGGCGGCGGCGGCGGCGCCAGCACCGCGTCGCCGGGCTGTGTCACGTCGGTCGGGGCGCTGACGGTCACGCCACGGGCGCTTGGCG
>CALAHN010000129.1 GCA_937891825.1 uncultured Alphaproteobacteria bacterium | reverse complement strand
CTCGGGATGTCCTTCAGCCAGCGCCGCGCGTCGGCGGCAGCGCCCGCTTGCGCATAGCTGAGGGCAAGCGCGGCCCGCGCTTCGGGCGCGTCGCCCCCGGCGGCGATCAGGCGCTCGGCCGCCGCCCGCTCGCCAGCGTCCGCATAGGCCGCCGCGATAGCGGGCAGATAGGCCGGCGCCCGGTCGCCATAGCTGGCGGCGACGGCGAGGAACCCGGCGGCGCCGGCGAGATCGCCCGTCTGCCGCCGCGCCTCGGCCTGGGCCAGAAGTTCCGGCAGGGTCTCCGCCGCTGTCGGCAGGGCGACCGCCGGATCGACGCGCCGGGCGATATCGAGATAGCCGACCCGGGCGATCGCCAGGGCGGCGGCGGCGGCGATGGCTTGCCTATCGGCACCCGCCGGCAGCCGCGCCAGCAGCGCTTCAGCCCGCGCCGGCAGCGCCTGCCGCGCGAGCGCCAGGACGGCGTCCGGCGACGGCGCGCGGGCGAGATCCTGCTCCATCCGGGCGGCGCTGGCGTCCGCGCCACACATCAAGGCGGCGCGCAGCAAGCGCACTTCGGACGCTGGCTCGACTCCATCGAGCGCCCTGGACGCCAGGTCCAGTACTTTCCGGGCGTCGTCGTCGAATTTCAGGCTGCATTGCGCTTCGGCGGTTTCGGCCAGGAGCCCGATCCGCGCCGCCGCCTTCGCTGGGTCCGCCGTCGCCTGCCAGACCGCGTCGGCCGTCTGCCTGAGCGCGTCGCGGGCATGGTTGTCGAGGCCGGCGCTCGCCTGAATGCGGGCGATGGCGATGGCCGTGCGGGCGCGGGCGGCGCCGTTGTCGATCGCCGCCGCCTCGCGCACCGCAGCAGCCATCAACCGGGCGGCCGCGCTGGCGTCGGCGGCCGCAGCCGGCGCGCGGCCGAGCCCGGCGGACGCCGTCAGCAGAACCGCGAGCAGAAGGAGGGCGGGCATGCGCATGGGCGACAGCATACCACTTCGCGGGACTGTCAGGCCGCGTTCTGGCGCCGCCCGCCTCAGAGGCCGAGGGAGACTTTCGCCAGGATGCCGCGCTGCACCTCGCTCGTCCCGCCAAAGATAGTGTTGGCGCGATAGTTGAAGTACCGCGGCGCGACGCCGGCTTCTGCCTCGGTCTGCACGACCGACGCCCGGTTGTCGCCCAACGCCTGCTCCAACTGCTCGAACGGCAGCGCCAGAAGCCCCGCAGCTTCGACGCTGAGTTCGGTCACGTCCTGGTTAACCTCCGAGCCGCGCAGCTTGATGATCGAAGCGTCCGCGCCGGGGTTCTCGCCCGCGCCAAGCTTCGACAGCATCCGCAGCTCGGAGATCGCGATGGTTTCGGCCTTGATCGCCAGATCGGCGAGCTTGCGCCGGAAGGCCGGGTCGGCATCCAGGCCGTTGACCCGCGCCAGCCGCTTCAGCCGCGCCATGTTGAGGGCGATCCGGCCTGAGGCGAAGCCGCCGCCGCGCTCGAACTCCAGCAGGTATTTCGCGACCGTCCAGCCCTCGCCTTCCGGCCCGACCCGGTTCGACTGCGGCACGCGCACATCGTCCAGGAACACCTGGTTGACCTCATGATGGCCGCCAAGCGTGAAGATCGGGCGGACCTCGATGCCGGGCGTCGTCATCGGGATCAGCAGGAAGGTGATGCCGTTCTGGCGCTTCGGCTCCTCCGACGTGCGGACAAGGCAGAACATCCAGTCGGCGAACTGGGCATGGGTCGTCCAGATCTTCGACCCGTTGACGATGTAGTCGTCGCCGTCCTTGACCGCCCGCGTCTTCAAGCTCGCGAGATCGGAGCCGGAGCCGGGCTCGGAATAGCCTTGGCACCAATAGTCGTCAGTCGCCAGGATGCGCGGCAGGAAATGCGCCTTCTGGGCGTCGGTGCCGTATTTCATGATGACCGGCCCGACCATGCGCAGGCCCAGCGGAATGACCGGCGGGGCGCCATAGGCGGCGGTTTCGGTCTCGAAGATGTATTTCTGGGTCGTCGTCCAGCCAGCGCCGCCATGCTCGACTGGCCAGTTCGGCGCGATCCAGCCCCTGGCGTGCAGGATTTTCTGCCAGCGCACGGCGTCATTGCGGTCCGGGAAGATCTTGCCCGATTCGAGCCAGCGCTCGTGAATATCCTTCGGCAGTTCTTTCTTCAGAAACGAGCGGACCTCGTCCCGGAAGGCCAGGTCGTCCGGCGTCAACCCTGTCGCCATCGGCGTTATTCCTTGTCGCTATAGGGCGGCGTTTCCCGCCAGGGATAGAACGGCGGCATGTCGGCGGAGACGCGCATCGGGAACGCCGGCGGCCGCTTCTCCAGGAACGAGGCGACGCCTTCGCGCGCATCCGGCCGACTGCCCATGTAACCGCGGAGGCAGGCCGATTCAAGCCGGTGGTTCAGCATCGGGTGCGCATTGGTCAGGCCCGTCAGCATCAACTGCCGGCAAAGCGCGACCGAGACCGCCGATGTGTTCGCCGATATCTCCAGCGCGAGCGCCCGCGCCGCCGGCAGCAGGTCCTCCGGCGCGTAGACGCCGCTGACCAGCCCGCCTGACAGCGCTTCGTCGGCGCCGAAGACCCGCCCCGTCATCATCCATTCCATACCGCGCGCCAGGGGCGCGATCCGGGGCAGGAACCAGGAGCTGCAAGCTTCCATGACGACGCCGCGCCTGGCGAAGACAAAGCCGTAGCGCGCCTGGGTCGAGGCCAGGCGCACATCCATAGCGCATTGCATGGTCGAGCCGATGCCGACGGCGGCGCCATTGCAGGCGGCGATCAGCGGCTTCCTGGCTTCGAAGAACCGAAGCGCCAGCCGCCCGCCGCCATCCCGCATCGGATCGGGTTCGTCGGCGTTCTTGGCGCCGTCAAACGTATCCTTGCCGCGGGAAAGGTCCGCGCCGGCGCAGAAGGCGCGCCCGGCCCCGGTAATGACGACCGCCCGAACGGCGTCGTCGGCGTCCGCAATATCGATGGCGCGGATCAGGTCCTCCAGCATGGCCCGGTTGAGGGCGTTCAGCTTCTCCGGCCGGTTCAGGGTGATCGTGAGAACGCCGTCGGCGCTATCGAGCAGGATGGTTTCGAATGCCGTCATGAGAATGCGCGCCCCTTAACGCTGCGGTTCTTCCAGGCGATCAGCACGCCCGGCGCGACGATCGCGAGCGCCGCCGCCATCAGGACCGTATGGCCAAGGCCCAGCATGCCGCCGCCGGGCGCCGCGAGCGTCAGCCCGCCGATGATCAGCGAGGCGCGCCCGAGCAACCCCAGAGCGCCGCGGCCTAGACTGCCGACCCCGATCAGCCAGCCCTGCAGGCCCGCCGAAACGAAGAGAATGCCGATCAGCGCCGTCGTGCAGACCATGGCGATCTCGGCCGGCTCGCCCCTCAGCAGCAGCGCCGGGTTGAAGACAAAGAAGAACGGGATGAAGTAGATCACCGTCCCGATGCGCATCGCCTCGAACCCGGTCTCCATCGGCTGGCACTTGGCGATGCTGGACGCGGCAAAGGCCGCGAGCGCCACCGGCGGCGTGATGAAGGACAGCATGCCCCAGTAAAGCACGAACATATGCACCGCCATCGGGTCCATCCCGACCTTGATCAGCGCCGGCGCCAGGATGATCGCAAGGAAGATGTAGGCCGCCGTCACCGTCATCCCCATGCCGAGGACGAAGGACGTCAGCGCCCCCATGCACAGGAGCACGATCGGCGCGTCGCCCGCGACATTGACCAGGATATTGGTGATCGATCCGGTCATGCCGGTCGCCTGAAGCGCGCCGACGATCAGGCCGACTGCGGCCAGGAGGCCGCCCAGTTCCGCCAACAGCCCGCCGGTCGAATACAGGTAGGTCTTGAACTTGACCCAGGTCATCCGGTGATTCTTGTTGAACTGATTGACGACGAGCAGCACGGCGGTCGCGTAGAACGGCGCCTGCGCCTCGCGCCACCACACGACCAGCAGGAAGACCAACAACGCGAATGCGAAGATGTAGTACCAGCCGTCCAGGATAACCGCGCGGACGCGCGGCAGCTCCGACCGGTCGAGGCCCTGCAGGTTGTTCTGGGCCGCATAGGCGTCGATCTGCATGAACAGGCCGATATAGTAGAGCAGCGACGGCACCAGGGCGGCCAACGCCACATCGACATAGGAAACCTGCAGGAAGTCGGCCATCACGAAGGCGGTCGCCCCCATGATCGGCGGCATCATCGTGCCGCCGGTGGAAGCGCAAGCTTCGATCGCGGCGGCTGTCTTGGCGCGGACGCCGATGCGCTTCATCGCCGGAATCGTCAGGGCGCCGGTCGTCAGCACATTGGTGATCGGGCCGCCGGACATCGAGCCGAACAGGCCGGAGGAAAAGATCGCGACCTTCGCCGGTCCGCCCCGCACATGGCCGAGCAGCGCGAACGCCAGATTGATGAAGAACTGGCCGCCGCCGGTATAGACCAGCGCGTTGCCGAACAGCAGGAAACCGAACACCAGCAGCGCGAAGGCCTGCATCGGAATGCCCAGCACGCTTTCCTGGGAGTAGATATGGAAGGAAGCGGTTTCGATGAAGGTGCTCGGCACGCCCGAGATCACCTGCGGCACCTGATCGGCGAAGGTCGGGAACAGCGAGATCACGAGGCAGATAGAAAACACCGGCCAGCCGCCGCCCCGCCTGCCGGCTTCCATGATCAGCGCCCAGAAGGCGATCGCCGCATAGCCCGAATGCTCCGGCGCCAGGATCGGCTCCTGCCAGGCTTCTTCGTTGATGGCGCGGCCGAAATAGGTGAAATAGCCGGTCAGCGCCAGGGTCACGACGAAGCCCGCGATGTCGTAAAGCGGCACCCGGTCGCGCGGCGCGGCCTTATGGGCCGGCAGCACCAGGAAGATCATCGCCAGCATGGTGCCGAGGATCAGGTACATATATTGCTGCGTCACCAGCACATTGCCGGTCACAATGACAAAGAAATCGAGCCGGAAGATCTCGTTGACCGCGAGCGCCAGCGCGAGCACGGTCAGGACGAAAACCACGGTCGTCCAGAAGTTGCCCGGCTTGCGATAGCGCGACAGTTCGACGTCTTCCACGTCGCCCGTTTCATACGCAGCCTTGGTCGCAGTCTCCGCCATCGCCCGGCGCTCCATGTGTCAGGATGGCGGCGCGCCGGCCAGAGAGCCGGCGTCGCGCCAATCATTCAAATGAAAAATGGCCGGGGCGGGAGCCGCCCCGGCCAATCGCCGATCGTCACCAGGTGGCGAACACCGGGTCCATGCCCGCCGCCGTCAAGGCCGCCGCGCGCGCCGCCATCCAGCCTTTGTCGAAGTCGTCGCCCGGCTTGGCGACATGGGCTTTCCAGGCCTTGCTGAGCACGGCCTGCCGCTTGAGCATCGCCTCGTGATTGGCTTGCGCCTTCGCCGACCACGCGCCCTTTTCCTTGAAGTAGCGGATCGCGCCCGGATGGCTCGGCAGATAGAAATCCTCGATCTGCTTGTCGAGCGCCCAGCCATAGGCGCCGGGGGCGCCTTCCTTGTAATCCTCGAAGTTGTCGATCATCGCCTTGGTCATGCCGTAGGCGATGTCGTCGGAGACGTCCGTCGTCGAGACCATGATCGGATAGACGCTGGAAATGCCATCCTGACCGCCCTCGGCGTTGCCCGGGCCGTCGATGCAGATGCCCTTGTAGTACCAGGGCACGATCTTCTGGATGCGCGCCCAGCCGGCGTCGTCGCTGTGGGGAATCGGCGGATGCATCACGCCGCGCGGGCTGGCGTCCATCTTGAGCATGAAGGTGGATTGCGTCGCCGTGATGGCGGCGTCGATGTCCCCATCGACGATGCCATTGATCGATGCGGCCCAACCGCCGACCTCGACCAGCGTCACGTCCGTGAGCGACACATTGGCGAAGGCCAGCAGCGATTCCGCCGCTTTCTGCAAGGCGGGCGACCCGCGCACCCAGCCGATGCGCTTGCCTTTCAGATCGGCCATCGACGTGACGCCGATATCCTTGGCGACGGCAAAATTGGTGCAGCCGTTCGACCGGTTGACCAGAAGCAGGCGCACCGGCATCGGGCCCCACTTGTCGGTGCCGAAAACATAGACTGCTTCCTGCGCGTAGACGCTGTCCGAACCCGTCGCCGTGAAATGGGCTTTCTTGGCGCGGACCGGCGCGAAGCGCGCGACGTCATTGCCGCCCGGCAGCACGCGGAGATCGATCCCGAGCTTGTTTTTCATCATGGCGCCGACAGCGACCATCTGACTGTAGCCCGACGTGCCGGTGTTATAGGCCGTCGTGACCAGGGTCGACGGCATTTTGCCCTGGGCCGCAGCGACCCCTGCAGCGAGCATGACGCCCGCCGCGACGGCAGAACTTAAAAGACGCTTGAGCATTCGCTTCCCCTCTCTCTGTTTTGCCGAGTTTTCAGAGCCAGAAGCAGCGGCCCCGGTCCGGCTTGCGGCAAGCTTGTCACATGCGACAGGATGACGCCAAGCCTTTTTTGTCGGGCCGAATGAGATAGTTTCTTGGCGTTGGCTATGCGATTGGGTCAGGAAGTTTCAAGAACTGGCTTCAGGGCGGCCGAGGGACCTGCTCGATATCGGAACGTCATCGCAAGCCGGCGCGACATCCGGTAGTCTGCGGCGACCTATCGTTCATTGGGAGCGCCCGCATGACCGCTATTCGCCTGCCGCAACCTTATGAAGGCCCGATGGCCTGGCGCGCCGCTGAGCTGCCGCCCGACGCCGGCGTCATCCGCCTCAACCCCGCCGCTCTGGCGGAGCTCGCCGATGCGGCGGCGTTCCTTGCCGCGAACCCGCTGCCGACCGAGGCGCTTGAGCCCGAAGCGTTCGACATGCCCGCCTGCCAGGCCGCCATGGCAGAAGCGCGCCGCGCGCTCGACGCCGGTCTCGGCTTCGCCGTGATCGACCGCCTGGACGTTTCCGATCCCTTGATCGCAACCAAGCTTTACTGGCTGCTGATGGCGATGGCGGCGCCCATCGTCGCCCAGAAGCATGACGGCACGATGATCTACGATGTGGCCGACACCGGCGCCGAAGCGCTGGCCGGCAACGGCGTGCGCGCCTCGAAGACCAACGCCCGGCAAGGCTTTCACAGCGACAACGCCTTCAACCTGCCGCCGGATTATGTGGCGCTGCTTTGCCTGCAGCCCGCGAAGGAAGGCGGCGTCTCCGGCCTGATCAGCTTCCAGACCGTCTATAATCGCCTGCTCGAGACGTCGCCCGGCGATGTCGTCAGGCGCCTGTTCGAGCCGTTCTGGTTCGACCGCCAGCTTGAGCACGCGCCCGGCGACGCGCCGGTCAGCCGGAAGCCCGCGTTTCAAGCGGCGGCCTCGGGCGGCGTCGAAGTCGCGTTCTCGCCCCGTCTGGTCCGCCAGGGCGCCGAAGTCAGGGGCGAGGCCATGGACGACCGCGCCGAAGCCGCGCTCCAGGCGCTCGCGACGATTACCGAGGATGCGGCGCTCGCCCACAGCTTCGCTTTCGAGCCGGGACAGATTCAAATCGTCAACAACAGGCGCATCGGCCATCGCCGGACCGCCTTCGTCGACTGGCCGGAGCCGGAGCGGCGGCGCCGGCTCGTCCGCCTGTGGATGCGCACGTCCGGGCGGCCGTTTTACGCCGGCTGATCGGCAGGCGTTACGCCGGCTTCGCTCGCTTCAGCGGGTTCTCGACCATGCCTTCCGGCTCGATCTCGATCTGCATGTTTTCCAGGAACCCGGCGATCATCGCGTAGAAGCCGATCACCAGCAGCAGTTCGGTCAATTCCCGATGGCTGAAGGTCTGGGCGGCTTCCTTGAAGGTCGCGTCCTGCATCCGGACGTTCGCCAGCACTTCGTCCGTCACGCGGAGCGCCAGCTTCTGGCGGGCGTCGAAGACAGGCGACGCGGCGCCCTCGGGCACGGCCACAATCTGGGCCTCGGTCATGCCGCAGTCGCGGCCGACGATCTTGTGCTGATGCACCTCGTAGGTCGATCCCGTGACATGCCCCACCCGGAGGATCACGATCTCGCGCAGCACGGCGTCAAGCTCGCCCTTGAACAGCAGCGCATTGCCAAACTGCATGAACGGCCGGACCGCCGTTTGCGCATGGGCGAGCATATGGAAGACGTTGATCATCGGATCGATGCGCTGCATGAACGCGCCGACCTGCGGATCGAGCGTGTCGAGATCGGGATAGGGAATACGGGCCATGGGCTCTGCTCCTGAGCGGACGATGCCCGAAGCCTAGATCAATCCGCCCGTGGGGGGAAAGCCGACGAGCGGATTGCTCTTCCGCCGAAGACAGGTTTGATCTAAGCGCCCGCCTGGCGTTTCGCCAGGACACGGCCGAGGACGCTCGCCATGATCACCACGGCGAAGATGCGGCCCATGTGGTGCACCGCCACGAACGGGGCCTCGATGCCAAGCGCGAGGGCGATCAAGCTCATCTCCGCAAATCCGCCCGGCGAATAGGAAAGATGCACCGCCCGGAAATCCAGGTCGAGCGCCCAGGCGACGCCGTACGCCGCCGCCGCCGCGAGCAGCAGAACGCCAAGGGTCGCGACGGCGCTGAAGGCCATCGGCCGGAGCAATTGCCGGAAGCTGGCGCCGGCGAAGCGCGCGCCCGCGCCGGCGCCGATGACGATCTGGGCGAAGGCGATCAGCTCCAATGGCGGCCGGGTCGTCGTGACGCCGCCTGCATGGATGGCGGCGCTCGCGAACATCGAGCCGCACATCTGCCAGGCCGGCAGCCGCAGCAGCTTCGCGGCGAAGGCGCCAACGCAACCGGTGACGGCGAGCAATGCCAAGTCGTAGAGGTTCGCGTCGAGCAGGCGGCCGCCCGCGCCGAGATCGGCGGGCGGCACATAGCCTTCGATCAGGGCATAGGCCGGCGGCACCAGGGCCATCACCATGACGATCCGCGTCGCGTGGGTCAGGACGATGGTGCGTTCGTCGCCGCCGAGCGCTGGCCCCAATATCGCCATCTCGCCAAGGCCGCCGGGCGTCGCGCAGAACAGCGCCGTGTTCCGGTCGAACTTGCCGACCCGGTGATAGAACCAGGCGACCAGCGCCGTCGACGCCGAAACGAACAGGATCATGCCAAGGAAACTGCCGCCCCAGAGCACGACATGGCTCAGGGTATCCGGCCCGAAGGAACTGCCGAGCATGACGCCGAGCACAATGATCCAGAGCCGGCGGAACAGCTGCGGCACTTGCAGCGGCAGGCCCGCCATCGACGCCAGAACGGTGACGAACAGCGCGCCGAGCATCCAGGGGAGAGGCGTGCCGATCCAGGCAAACAGCCAGCCGCCAAGCCCGCCAAGCGCCAATGTCAGCCCGAGGCGCGCCCAGCGGTTTCCTGCAAGCGCAGTCAACTCTGAAACTGTTCCTTCAAGACCCGCTCTTCCAGATCGTGATCGGGGTCGAACAGCATCTTGAAGCGGTTGGCCGGGTCTTCTGCGATCTCGACGCGAATGACGTCGCGGACCTCGGTATAGTCGGCGACCGCCAGGACCGGCCGCTTTTCCGGCTCCAGCACCTCGAAGGTCACCCTGGCGTCCCGCGGCAGCAGCGCGCCGCTCCAGCGCCGCGGGCGGAAGGCGCTGATCGGCGTCAGGCAGAGCACGCCCGCGTTCAGCGGCACGACTGGGCCATGCGCGGAAAGATTATAGGCCGTGCTGCCGGCCGGCGTGGCGACCAGCACGCCGTCGCAGATCAATTCCGGCAAGCGCACGATGCCGTCGACGATGACGCGGATCTTGGCGCTCTGCCGGGTTTCGCGCAGCAAGGAGACTTCGTTGATCGCATGGGCGGCGACGGACGTGCCGTCGTAGATCGTCGCGGTCATGACCAGGGGCGCAAGGTCGATGGGCTTCGCCGCCGCGATCCGCGCCGGCAGATCGGTTTCGTCGAAGGCGTTCATCAGGAAGCCGACAGTCCCCCTGTGCATGCCGAAGATCGGCTTGCTGGCATGCTGATGGGCATGCAGCGTCTCCAGCATGAAGCCATCGCCGCCAAGCGCCACGATCACGTCGGCGTCTTCCGGCGCGACATGGGCATAGCGGCCGGTCAGGGATTTCAGCCCGCGCTGCGCCGATGGCGCGCTTGACGCGACGAACGCCAGACGCAGGTCGTGGCCGCCCCCAATGTCCCCCATGACCGTCGCTAACCGCCGGTCACGCTCATATGTCGTCCGACCGACTGCGCGCCCGACCGGCGATCGATCACGAAGTCATGGCCCTTCGGCTTCCGCGCGATCGCATCCCGGATCGCCGAGCGGAGGCCGGCATCGTCGTCGGACGCCCTGAGCGGCGCCCGAAGGTCGGCCGCGTCTTCCTGGCCGAGGCACATATACAGCGTTCCGGTGCAGGTCAGCCGCACCCGGTTGCAGCCTTCGCAGAAATTATGGGTCAAGGGCGTGATGAAGCCCAGGCGCTGACCGGTTTCCTTGACGTCGAAATAGCGCGCCGGGCCGCCGGTCTTGTAGTCGCTCTCCGTCAGGGTGAAGGACTTCCGGAGGCGCGACCGGACCAGGCTGAGCGGCAGATATTGATCCAGCCGCTCCTCGCCGCCGATATCGCCCATGGGCATCACCTCGATCAGGGTCAGGTCGAAGCCCTCGGCCCCGCACCAGGCGAGCATATGCTCGATCTCGTCCTCGTTGACGCCTTTCAGGGCGACTGCGTTGATCTTGACCTGAAGCCCTGCCTGCTTTGCCGCCTCCAGGCCGCCCAGCACCTGCTCCAGTCGGCCCCAGCGCGTGACCTCCTTGAACTTCACGGCGTCGAGGGTGTCGATCGAGACATTGATCCGGCGGACTCCCGCGTCGACCAGAGGCTGGGCGAAGCGCGCGAGCTGGCTGCCATTGGTCGTCAGCGTCAATTCTTCCAGGTGGCCCTGGCCGACCAGTTCCCCAAGATTGCCGATCAACTGCATGACGTTCCGGCGCACCAGAGGCTCGCCGCCGGTCAGGCGCAGCTTGCGCACGCCCATGCCGACGAACGTCCGGCAGAGGCGCTCCAGTTCCTCGAGCGTCAACAGGTCTTTCTTCGGCAGGAACGACATGTTTTCGGACATGCAATACACGCAGCGGAAGTCGCACCGATCGGTGACGGACACCCGGAGATAGGTAATCGCCCGGCCATAGGGGTCGACCACGGGCTCGGATTGGCGCATCGTATCGAGAGTTGCCATTGTATGTTTACGCCTCGTACTCACGGATAAGGTAATAGACCACGGTTCCACGAAAATCGCCAGGAACGTGCATTTGATATCGACAGGTTCCCGCGCCGTGACAAGGGGCATGGATGGCAAAGATATATGGCGCAATCCTCGCAGGCGGCCAGGGCAGCCGTCTTGGCGGCCGGAACAAGGCCCATCTCGTCGTCGGCGACGCCGCGCTGCTGGAGCGCGCCCGATCCGCGCTGGCGGAGGCGGCGGAAGCGGTCGCGGTCGCCGGCGGCGACCGGGTGACCGAGGCCGGGGGAATGCCCTGCCTCGCCGACCCGGTTCCAGGCGTCGGGCCGCTTGCCGGACTGGCGGCCGGGCTTGCCTGGGCGGAGGCCGCTGGCGCCGACTGGCTGCTGACAGCGCCGGTGGACGCGCCATTCCTCCGCCCAACGGTCTATCGGCAATTGCTGGAGGCGGCCGACAGCGCCAGCATCGAGGGCTCCGACGCCGTGATCGCGGACGTCGACGGCCGCGTCCAGTGGCTGGCGGCGGCCTGGCGGCCCAGGCTTGCGCCGGCGGCTCGCGCCGCCTGTGCCGGCGACGATCGCTCGATCGCCCGTTTTGCCAGCGGCATTCGGCATTCGCTGCTGGCGCTTGAGGGCGTCTCCGCTATGTTCCTGAACGTTAACACTCCCGCCGACCTGGCGGCGGCCCATGCCCAAGCGGCCCTCGAAAAGGACTAGACCCACCTGTGCCTGATGCAAACGCCACGAAGCTGCTGGAATCCATCGTCGCCCGTCTCTGCCATGATTTGATCGGCCCGGTCGGCGCCGTCCATAACGGCGTCGAACTGGTCGAGGAAAGCGGCGACCCTGCGGAAGCCGAGGAGATGATGGCCATGGTCAAGGACAGCGCCGTCCAGGCCTGGGGCAGGCTGGCCTTCTTCCGCGCCGCCTTCGGCTCCGGCGGCGGGCAGGACGCCTGGGCCGGCCGGGACGTTCAGGACCTGCTGGCGCGGGGCCTTGCGACCAAGCGGCTTTCGTTCGTCGTTTCCGGCGCGCTCGCCGACCCCGAATATGCCTTGTCGCTCGAGAACGCCCGACTGGTTTTTGGCCTCGCCATGGCGGCCGGCGAAAGCTTGCCGCGCGGCGGCATCGTCACCGTGATCGCCGGCGGGGACGCGGACCGGCCGACCCTGGCCGCGATGGCCGAGGGCGAACGCGCCGAAATCCGCGACGAAGCTGAAGCCGCCCTGGCCGGCGCCGCGCCAGAGCCGCGCGCCGCCCATCTCCACCTGCTGCTGACCCGGGCAAAGGCGGCGGACCGGCAGATTTCCGCCGAATGCGACGGCCAGAAGGCCATTTGGAAAGCCGCCTGATTCAGACGAGGCCGAGGCTGACCCATTCGTCGAGCCGGCTGAGGCTGGCATCCCGGTCCATCGGCTCGATATTGACGACGACCCGGTCAATGCCAGCGTCGGCATAGCGCTTCAACATATCAGGCTCGGGTTCGCCGCCGAAGACCGTAACCGGGATCTCGCGGCCGGCGTCGGCCGCCATGGCTCGGAACTCCACCATGCGATCCAGGATATGGTATTCGGGCCGGCGCGCATGGGGCAGCCACGCATCGCCGTAGCGGAGCGCCCGACGCGCGCCATAGGGGAAAGCGCCGCCGACATAGACCGGCGGCGGCGCCGCGGGCTTCGGCCAGGATTGCATCGGCCCAAACTTGACCAGTTCGCCCTGATAGGCCGCGGTTTCCTCGGTCCAGATGACGCGCATGGCCTCGGTCTTTTCCCGCATCAACTGCATGCGGGTTTTCGGATCGACCCCGTGATTGATCATCTCATCGACGTTCCACCCGGCGCCGACGCCAAACAGGAAGCGCCCGCCCGACATCACGTCCAGGCTGGCGACCGCCTTGGCCGTCTGGAACACGTCGCGCTGCGGCACGAGGCAGATGCCGGTCCCGATCTTCAGGCGGGTCGTGACCGTCGCCGCAGCCGTCAACGTGACGAACGGGTCCATCACCTGAAAATATTTCTTCGGCAACTCGCCGCCCTGGGGCCACGGCGCCGTGCGCTCCAACGGAATATGGCTGTGTTCCGGCGCCCAGAGGCTTTCAAAGCCCCGCTCTTCCAGGGCGACGGCCAGATCGGCCGGGCGGATCGAGTAATCCGTGAAAAATAGGGCGACGCCGACATGCATGGGAAGGTCTCCGAAAGGCAGGTTACCGATTGACGGGGGCCGGGGGCGTTACGCCCGCGCGGCCCGGCGCGGCAGGAATCGCAGCCGTTTCGACGCAGCGCTTCCGCCCGGCGATTTCCGCCAGACGGCCGTTGCGGTCTTCGAAAGCCCGGGCCTCAATCTCCTCCGCATCGGAGAGGTCGACGCCCAATGCGGCCGGAAAGAACATCGCCTTGGAAATGACGACAGCGAGGCCATTGCCCATCGCCACACCTTCATCGAGCTTCCGCAGTTCAGCGGCCCGCGCGGCGTTCGCCGTCTGCATCGCCGCCAGATCGTCGCAGGACAGATCCAGATCCCCGGGCTGCGCGAGCGCGATCGGGCGCGCCTGGCGGGTATGTTGCTGACAGCCCAGGATTGCCAGGCAAGCCAGGATCGCCAAGACTCGCATGCATGACCTCTCGATCGACCGAATCGGACGCCACATTATGACGGCTGGGCAGCGGATGAAACCTTGTTTCGTCATGGCCATCGTCCTGGCATGGCTGGCGGGCTGCGCCGATCCTGCCCAGGTCAAGCCGATGACCGCCCCGGCGCCGCCGGCGGAGCTGCCGCTCGCCAATCCCGCGCTCGCCCGCGCGGTCTGCGTCGAGCGGGTGCGCGGCGGCAAGGCGACCCATCCCCTCTGGGCGTCAGAGGTGGACAACCAAGCGTTTTTCCGCGCGCTCGAAGGCTCCCTCGCCAATCACGGCCTCTTGGCGGCGGCCCCAGCCGACTGCCGCTTCGCCGTCGAGTCTCACCTGCTCGGCCTGTCGCAGCCCTTCATCAGCATCGACGTCGAGGTCGTCGCCAATGTGAACTATCGGGTGCGCCAGGCCGCTGTGGCCGAGCCCTATCTGCTGAGCACCCAGCGAAGCGACTACACGGTCGGCTTCACGCAGGATCAGGTCCTGTGGGCGACCCGCCTCAAGGCCGCCAACGAAGGCGCGATCCAACGGAATATCGCCGCCTTCATCGAGACGCTTCGGGAGACGCCGCCGCCGCCAGCCGCCGCACCTCCTGCGCCGCCGACCGGGGGATCGTGAGCGTCGCCTGAGGGGTGGCGATCACAATCATGTCAGTCAGGCCATGGGCGGCCGCGACCGCGCCTTCGCCCCGGATATAGCAATCCCGGCAGTCGGAGGCTGCTGTCTCGCCGACAAGCACGTTGCCGGCCGCGTCCCGAGGACTGGCGCGCCAGACCGCATCCCAGTCGCCCACGTCGCTCCAGCCGCAATCGAGCGGGGCGACGGACGCGCGATCCGTCCGCTCCATCACCGCCATGTCGAAGGGGACGGCGGGAGCGGCCGCGAAGGCCGGGCTAAGCCGCAGGCGACCGTCGTTCGGCGGCGTCATCGCCCGCCGCGCTGCATCCAGGATCCCGGGCGCATGGGCCTCGAAGGCCGCGAGGAAGGCGCTGGCGCGGCCAAAGAACATGCCGGCGTTCCAAAGCGCGCCGGCTTCGATCAGGCGAGTGGCGGCGGCGGCCTCCGGCTTTTCGACAAATCGGGCGAGCGGCCGAACCTGGCCGGCGGCCGCCGCGGCGTCGGGCACGGCATAGCCGAAGCCCGTCGCAGGCCGATCCGGGACGACGCCGAAGACGACCAGACGATCGGCCAGGACCGCGGGCCATGCGCTCTCGAGCGCCGCATGCAATGCGGCCTCATCGCGGATCGCATGGTCCGCCGGGGCCAGCAGAAGCGCCGCCTCCGGCGGCGCCGCCAGCGCCGCGGCTGCGATCGCGGCCGCGGTGTTCCGACCCTCCGGCTCGATCAGGGCCAGCGAAGGCCGGGCGCCGATCGCCGCCATGTCCGCCAGCGCCGCTGCGGCGAAGCTCTGGCCGACCGATAGCATCGGCGGCGCGAACCGGGATGAATCGCCAAAGCGCAGGGCGGTCGCCTGCAACAACGATCGCGCGCCGAAGAGGCGCAGCAGCGGCTTCGGCCGGTCTGGCGTCGAAAGCGGCCAGAGCCGCTGGCCGCCGCCGCCGGCAAGGATGACGGGGGTGATATTCATGGCGCTTTAAGCCTAACGGGATACTCTGAAGGCATCGCTAATGTTCAACAGGCCACGCCCATGCGCCGCTGGATCGCCATCTCGACCATGCTCTGCGCGCTCGTGACCGCAGCGGCCGCGCTATCGGCGGCCGAAGCGCGCTGGCGTCCGTCCCCTGGGGATGGCTTCGACTGGCAGTATACGCAGCCCTTCAACCTGGAGCGCACGCCGAGCACGATCAATCTCGATGCGTTCGATGCCGAACGCGGAACGATCCAGCGCCTGCGCGCCCGGGGCGTCACGTCGATCTGCTACGTCAATATCGGCGCCTGGGAAGATTGGCGGCCCGACAAGCATCAGTTCCCGCCAGCGATCCTGGGCAAGAACTATGTGGGCTGGCCGGGCGAACGGTGGCTCGATGTCCGCCGGACCGATATTCTGCTGCCGATCATGCGCGCCCGCTTCCAGCTTTGCCGCGACAAGGGCTTCAGGGCGATCGAGGTGGATAACCTGGACGCCTTCGAGACCGATACCGGCTTTCGCATCTCCAGGGCGGAGCAGGTTCACTACAATCGCCTGATCGCCGCGGAGGCGCATGCCGTCGGCCTGTCGATCGCCCAGAAGAATGCGCCCGGCCTGGTGCCCGATCTGGTCGACCACTACGACTTCCTGATCGCGGAAGACTGTTTCAAATGGAACTGGTGCGGCGAACTGCGGCCCTATGTGGCGCAGGGCAAGGCGGTCGTCACGATCGAGTATCCCGAAGACGGACGCAATCCGTTGCAGCACTGCGCGGAAGCGGCGGCGCTTGGCATCCAGATCGTCGTCAAACGCCGCAAGCTCGATAGCTGGGCCCAGCGCTGTCGCTAAACCGTAATTGAACGGCCTATGATCCCCCCAGGGTCAACAGTCAGCCTGGGGATTGCCGGAATGCTCATCGCGCAAATTAGCGACACGCACATGATGCCGCCGGGCGAGCATGCCTTTGGCGGGATCGACACGGCCGATGCGCTCCGCGCCGCCGTGCGGACCGTGAATGCGGCCAGGCCCGATCTGGTGATCCATACCGGCGATATCGCCAATCATGGCGCCCCGGCGGCCTATGACCACACGCTGGCGATCCTGGCTGACCTTGAGGCGCCGCTCTACGCCATTCCCGGCAATCACGACGACCGCGCCGCCATGCGCGCCGCCTTCCGGGGCAGCTCCTGGCTGCCGGCGGATAACGGCGCCGACGGGTTCATCCACTATGTGATCGACGCGGGTCCGCTCGCGCTGGTCGCCCTCGACAGCACGATCCCCGGCGAGGTCGGCGGCATGCTGTGCGAAGCGCGTCTGACCTGGCTTGAGGCGGCGCTCGAAGGCACGGCCGGCCGGCCGACGATCATCGCCCTGCATCACCCGCCCTTCGCGCCGGGGCTTGAAGGATTTTCGAAGACCGGCCTCGGCAATGCCGAGCGGCTTGCGGAGATGCTCGGCCGGCATCCCCACGTCGTGCGGCTGATCGCCGGGCACATTCATCGCCTCATCACAGGCATGTGCGGCACGACGCCGACGATCATCGGTCCGAGCGCGTGCGCCGCGTTCGCATTCGACACGACGCCCGGCGCGGCGCTCGCGGTCTCCGGGGAGCCGCCTGGGATTGCGCTGCATCTCTGGCGGCCGGAAATCGGCTTGCTCAGCCACGCAGTGGCGATTGGCGACTACGGAGCGCCCCGGCCGTTGCACAAGGCGACGCCTGAAAAATAAAAAGCCGCCATCCCGAGGGGAGGATGGCGGCCAAGCGCGTCGAGAGAGGGTAATCTGCAAGACGCTTTAACAACTTTGTATAAGGCCATTTAGGGCCTTGTTACGTTAATTTAAAGTCTATACTTCCGCCGCTCAATTTCGCCTCCCCTCCGACTCTCCTTCAAGAACAGGGTCGATCCCCATGGAAAATTTTGGTTTTCATGCCGACGCATGGCCGACAATCGGCCTATAAATTTTTTTGCTTGGCCAGCACATATTTCAGCTTTTTGGCGGCGGCGTTGCGCAACAGCGCCGGCGGGCTTGAGGCCGCGCCGACAATTGTCGCCTCGATGCCGGTCCTGGGGTCGATCGCGGTCGCCTTGACGTAGGCGCCGTTCTGCAGGAGCTCAACGATGATCCCCTCGTCGGCGGGGGCGCCCGATTGGCGCATGGCATGTCTCCCAGCGCCGGGAAAAGGGCGCTATAACAGGTTCCGACTGACGATCCTGAGACTGGCATAACAGCAAAGCTGTTGCCGTTCGCTTAACCATGTTCGAGGAAGCTTCCCATGCCCGATTCCGCCCCCCCAAAGAGCCGCACCCTGCCGTCGTTCGACTGGACCGACCCGCTCCTGCTCGGCGATATGCTCGACGAGGATGAGCGCATGGCCTTTGAGGCGGCGCTGAAATTCGTTGAACAGGAACTGCAGCCGGGCGTGCTGGAGGCGAACCGCAACCAGACCTTCGACCGGGGCATCTACAAGAAGATGGGCGATGCCGGGTTCCTGGGCATCGGGCTGGAGGGCTATGGCTGCCCCGGCGGCACCGCCGTGATGTACGGCCTGATCGCCCGCGCGGTCGAAGGCTGCGACAGCGCCTATCGCTCCGCGATGAGCGTGCAGTCGAGCCTGGTGATGTATCCGATCCACGCCTATGGCTCGGAGGAGCAGAAAGAGAAGTTCCTGCCGAAGCTCGCGTCCGGCGAGTTCGTCGGCTCCTTCGGCCTGACCGAACCCGACCATGGCTCCGACGCCGGCGGCATGAAGACCCGGGCGACGAAGGTCGACGGCGGCTACAAGCTGAACGGCGCAAAAATGTGGATCACCTCCTCCCCCATCGCGGACGTCATGGTCGTCTGGGCGAAGGAAGCCGACGACACGATCCGCGGCTTCATTGTCGAGCGCGGCATGAAGGGGCTGTCAACGCCGAAGATCGAAGGCAAATTCTCGCTGCGCGCCTCGCCGACCGGCGAAATCGTGCTCGATGACGTGTTCGTGCCGGAAGCAAACAAGCTGCCGAAGGCGCGCGGCCTCGGCGGACCGTTCGGCTGCCTGAACAAGGCGCGCTACGGCATCGCCTGGGGCGCCATGGGCGCGGCCGAAGCCTGCTGGAAAGCCAGCCGCGAATATGTGATGCAGCGCACCGCCTTCGGTCGCCCGCTTGGCGCGACGCAGCTCATCCAGAAGAAGCTCGCCGACATGCAGACGGAAATTGCGCTGGGCTTCCAGGCCGCGATCCGCGTCGGCCGCCTGATGGACGAAGGCCGCGCCGCCCCGGAAATGATCTCTCTGATCAAGCGCAACAACTGTGGCAAGGCCCTGGATATCGCGCGGGTCTGCCGCGACATGCACGGCGGCAATGGCGTCTCCGACGAATATCAGGTCATCCGTCACATGATGAACCTAGAAGCGGTCAACACCTATGAAGGCACCCACGACGTGCACGCCCTGATCCTGGGCCGCTCGATCACCGGCCTCCAGGCCTTCAGCTGAACGGCCGACAAAGGAATATGACGATGACGACGACGACCGGAATGCCGCTTTCGCGGTTCAAAGTGCTTGACCTGACCCGCGTGCGCGCCGGTCCGACCTGCGTGCGCCAGTTGGCGGACTGGGGCGCGGATGTGATCAAGGTCGAATCCCCGCCCGACGGCAAGGAAGGCCTTGGCGGCGCCCGCGACGGGTTCGATTTCCAGAACCTGCATCGCAACAAGCGGTCGCTGACCTTGAACCTGAAGGCGCCGGAAGGGCTGGAGATCTTCTACAAGCTTGTCCGCGAAGCCGACGTGGTGATCGAGAACTACCGCGCCGACGTGAAGCACCGCCTGAAGATCGACTATGACAGCCTGGCGGCGATCAACCCGCGCATCATCCTCGGCTCGATCTCCGGCTTCGGCCAGGACGGCCCCTATGCCGACCGGCCCGGCTTCGACCAGATCGCCCAGGGCATGGGCGGGCTGATGTCGATCACGGGCGAGGCCGACGGCGGGCCGATGCGAGTCGGCATTCCGGTGGCGGACCTCTGCGCCGGCATGTTCTGCGCCCAGGGCGTGCTGCTGGCGCTGCTGGAGCGGGAAACCTCCGGCAAGGGCCAGTGGGTGACGACATCGCTGCTCGAAGCCCAGATCCAGATGCTGGATTTCCAGGCGGCGCGCTACCTGAAGGATGGCGAAGTGCCGAAGTCGGCGGGCAACGACCATCCGACCTCGATCCCGACCGGCGTCTTCAAGACAGCGGACGGCCATATCAACATCGCCGTCGCCGGCCAGGCGATTTATGAGCGGTTCTGCGACGCGCTTGGCGCGCCCGAATTGAAATCGCACCCCGATTTCGCGACCGGCCCGCTGCGCTCCAGGAACCGCAAGGCGATGAACGCGGCGATCGACGCCAAGACCCAGGCCAGGCCCTCCGACTACTGGATCGAGCATCTGAACGCAGCCGGATGCCCCGCCGGCCCGATCTACGCCATGGATCAGGTTTTCGCCGACGCCCAGGTCAAGCATGTCCAGATGGCGACGCCGGTCGATCATCCGCGTCTGGGCACGTTCGAGATCGTCAATCAGGCGATCAAGATGTCGCGCACGCCATCCTCGATCCGCACGGCGACGCCCGAGCAGGGCGAGCACGCGGACGCCATTCTCCAGGGCCTTGGCTACGACGCCCAGACCATCGCGGCGTTTCACGCCAAAAACATCATCTAACCCGACAGGATCCCATCATTATGCAATTGGATTTCGGCACGGAGCGCATGATCGTCGAAGTGATCGACGGCGTCGGCTGGGTCACCTTTAACAATCCGGCCCGGCGCAACGCCGTCTCCTGGGAGATGTGGGTCGCCATCCCGAAAATCTTCAAGGCGATGAGCGAGCGCTCAGACGTGCGCTGCGTCGTCATGCAAGGGGCCGGCGACAAGTCCTTCGTCGCGGGCGCCGACATTTCCGAATTCAAGGAACGCCGCACGGGCGAGGAGCAGGTCAAGGCCTACAATGCCGCGACGGCCACGGCCTACAGCACGATCGAGAATTTCGACAAGCCGCTGATCGCGATGATCCGGGGCTTCTGCATCGGCGGCGGCCTGGCGGTGGCGCTTTCCGCCGATATCCGGATCGCGGCTGACGATACGGTATACGCGATCCCGGCCGCGCGGCTTGGTCTTGGCTACGGCTATGCCGGGATCAAGCGGCTGACGCATCTGGTCGGCCCGGCCTATGCCAAGGAAATCTTCTTCACCGCGCGCAAGTTCACCGGCGAGGAAGCGCTGCGCATGGGCCTGATCAACCGCCTGACGACGGTTCAGGACCTGGAAAGCACGACGCGCGACTATGCCGCGATGATCGCCGAGAACGCCCCCCTGACCATCGCGACAGCCAACATGGCGGTCGCAGCCGCCCTCGCCGACGCGGGCGAACGGGATGTCGAAGCGGTCGAGGCCATGGTCGCGAAGTGCTTTGCCAGCGACGACTACAAGGAAGGCCAGACTGCCTTCATGGAAAAGCGGAAACCCGTCTTCAAGGGCCGCTGACCCCCGACCGGCTCGAAACACGGCGCGTTCACGCGGACGCGCCGTGTTCCGATAGAGCATAGCGCGTCTAAGTGGACGCGCAGTCCATGCTCTATCTTATTGATAGAGATCCACTTATCCCACTTTTTGGCGATTCCGCCAAAAGTGGGGTTGATCTAGAGCGTCGGGCGTTAAGTGAGAATCGAATTGGTTGGTGGGGATTCCC
>CALAHN010000128.1 GCA_937891825.1 uncultured Alphaproteobacteria bacterium | reverse complement strand
CAAATGGGAATCCCCACCAACCAATTCGATTCTCACTTAACGCCCGACGCTCTAACTGACGACTGGCCGGTCGGGAACCCAAAGGTAGCCGTCCGGATCGACGATATAGCACTCCCTCAGACCGTGGGGCTTGTCGATCGACCCGGCCAGCACCGTATCACCCCGGACCCGGGCGCGCGCCTCGGCGCCGTCCGGGTCGTGGTTATGCAGCCGCAACTCGACGCCCAAACCGCGAGCGCCGCCAAGGCTGCCGGACAGCGGATGCTTGTCGTAGGTGTGGTCGGCATGGAGCATCCACTCCGCGCCGTCCCTTTGCAGGACCGCGAAATCGGGATCGGCGTAGACGACGCTCGCCTCCAGCACCTCGGCCGCGAACGCGACGGCGACGCCGACATCCTTGACCAGCAGGTTGACCCCGAACCCCTTCAGCCCGCGCCCATATTTCGGCGCGGGCATCCAGGCGTCGCCGATGCGCTTCTTCATCCCGTATGACGCCCGTCTTTCGTCGGCGTGCCGGTGATGCGGATGCCGGCGCCGTCGATGCCATAGCGGCGGTTGATCTGGATGATGAGGGAGGTCAGCGCCTCCGCCGCCGCCGAATTGGCGAGCGGGCCGACATGCCAGCCCCGCATGCCCGCATCCTCGACCAGGTCGATGACCGTCTGCCGCGCCGCGACCTTGTCGCCGGCGACCAGCACGTCGCATTCCAGGTCGACATCCGACTGGAGCTTGGCGGCGGCGACGTTCTGGAAGGCCGAGACGACCGTGACCCCATCGCCCAGCATCGCCTGCGCCGCGACGGCTGCCGAGCCGCCTTCCGGCAATTGTACGGTGCCGACCTTCGGCGGCATCAGCGGCACCGTCGCGTCGATCAGGATCTTGCCTTGCAGCGCCGCCTTGCACGCTTCCAGCGTGGCGATCTGGTTGGCATAGGGCACGGTGATCGCGACGATGTCCGCCTTCTGGGCGGCGGCGGCGTTTTCCAGGCCTTCGACGCCGAACTCGGCAAGGTCGGCGGCGGCGGCGATCGCCTTCTCCGCTGTGCGGGAGCCGATGACGACCTTATGGCCCGCCTTCGCCCAGCGCCGGGCAAGGCCAGTGCCGAGGTCGCCGGTGCCGCCCAGGATCGCAATCGTCTTCGGAGATGTCGTCATGGCTTCAGATGCTTTCTTTTGTGTAGTCGAAAATGCCTTGGCCCGTCGGGCGGTTCGGCAGGACCGCGCCCATGGGGGCCGCCGGATTTAGGGCGGCGAGGCCGCCGCCGTCCAGCCCCGGAAACGCGATCGCCGCCGCCAGCACGCGGGCGGCTTCCTGCTCGCCCAGCAGGCGATCCGAGAGCCGCTGAAATTTCTTCGCGTAATCGGCCGCATCCCAGGGGCGGGCGCCGTTCGGATGGGCGTCGGCCGCCGCCTTCTCGAAACTGAGCGTCGCGCCGTCGTCCAGGATGAGATCGAGCCGGCCGCCATAGGCGCGCTCCGCCGGATCGGCGGCGTGGTAGCGCGCGGTCCAGCTATCGTCCAGGCGGGTTTCGATCGCGCGCCAGAGCTTGACGGTCTCCGGGCGCGCGGCCCGCTCCGGCGTGTAGCTCCGGTGATGGTCCCAGGCCCCGTCCTCCAGCGCCACGGCGAGGATATAGGGGATCGAATGGTCCAGCGTCTCCCGGCTGGCGGCGGGATCGTATTTCTGCGGGTCGTTCGCGCCGGAGCCGATGACGAAGTGGGTATGGTCCGAGCAATGCAGGATGGCTTGCCTGATCCGGGCAGGATCGACCGCGGCGCGCGCTTCGAACGCCAGATCGATGATCGCCTGAGCCTGATATTCGGCGGAATGGGCTTTCGGGAAGGTCTTCAGAATGCCGCGCGGACGCTCGCCCGGGGCCGGCAGCCTGACGCTATAGACGGCGTCCCGCCCGGCGAGCATCCAGGGAATGATCGAATCCTCGCCCTCATAGATCGGGTTGGGGGCGCCTTCGCCGCGCATCGAACGGTCGATCGCCTCGATCGCGATCTTGCCGGCCTGGGCGGGCGCATAGGCCTTCCAGGACGAAATCTCGCCTTTCCGGGACTGGCGCGTCGCGAAGCTTAAGTGCACGGACTGATTGACCGCCTGATAGATCACGGGCGCAGCCAGCCCGAGCAGCGCGCCAAGCCCGGCCGCGACCGCCGGGGCCAGATGGGCGACGTGATCCTTCTTGAAGCTGTGGAGGTCGATCGCATCAACCAGCGCCACGTGGATTTCATAGGCGACGGCGATGGCGCGCGTCAGGTCGGGCCCGAGCTTGCCGGTCTGCTGGGCGACCGCGAGCAACGGCGCGATACAATCGCTCGGGTGCGCGAAGTCGGCGGCGAGATATGTGTCGTTATAGTCCAGCTCGCGCACCGCGACGCCGTTGGCGAAGGCGGCCCATTCGCAATCGACCGTGACGGTCGCCGGCAAGCCGAAGAGCGCCGCGCCGCCGGCGCGCGGATGCGCCAGCGCCATCGCGCGGGCGGATGCGACCGGGCGCCGGTTGATCGCGGCGAGCGCGACCGCGAGGCTGTCGACGACCCGCAGACCGACCATCTCCGCGACATCCAGGTCAACCGACGGCCGGCTTGCGGCATAGGCCGCGATTCGGCCGGCCAATTGCTCGCCCCAGGGCGGGGTCGCCTTCGACGGCAGCGCGCGGACGCTGTAGCCCGGCATTACCGCCCGGCCTTCGCCGAATTGCTGGCGTCGCCGGTCACGCGGAGATCGTCCGGGACAATCGTTTTCGCGACTGCATCGTCCAGCGCCTCGAAATCGTGATAGCCGATAGTCTTGTAGAGGTCGGCGCGGGTCTGCATGGCGTCGAGCTTGTCGATCAGCGTGCCTTTCGCCGCCAGCTCGCCATACATGTCCTGCATCGCCTTGGCCGCGACCCGAAGGCTGGAGACCGGCCAGATCACGACCTTGCAGCCGAAATCCTCGAACTCCTGGGCGGTGTAATAGGGCGTGCGCCCGAACTCCGTCATGTTCGCCATGAAGGGGACGCCGCATTCGGTGGAGAAGCGGCGGAACTCCTCGGGCGTGCGGATGCCGTCGGCGAACACCAGATCGGCCCCGGATTCGGCATAAAGGCGCGCGCGGGCGATGCCGGCGTCCAGGCCTTCCTGCTGCACGGCGTCGGTGCGCGCGATGATGCGGAGATGCCGCCTTGCCTTCCGGGCGGCGGCGATCTTGCGCGCCATGTCGTCGGGGCTCGTCAGCAGCTTGTCGTTCAGGTGGCCGCATTTCTTCGGCAGCACCTGATCCTCCATCTGGATCGCGGCGGCGCCGGCGTCTTCCAGCTCCCGGATGGTCCGCATGACGTTCAGGATTTCGCCGTAGCCCGTGTCGCCGTCGACGATCAGCGGCAGGTCGGCGGCGCGGCGGATCTGGCGGACGATATCGCAAAGCTCATGCAACTGAATGACGCCGAGGTCCGGCAGGGCCATCGCCGCTGTCACGGCCGCGCCGGAAACATACAGGCAATCGAAGCCGGCTTCCTTCGCGAGCAAGGCCGCCATCGCATTGTGGGCGCCCGGCGCCTTCACGATCCCCGGCCGGTCGAGCAAGGCCTGAAACCGCTCGCCCATCGGGGTCGGGTCGTTGCCGTCCGCTTCAAGCCAGGTCATGGGTCGGTCCTTCCGCAATGCGCCGGAGCGCGTAGAATGAAGCCGCGATCATAAGGGAGACTGGAAATGCGGCAACGTCGGATTCCGGCGACGTTCATGCGCGGCGGCACCTCCAAGGCGGTGGTGTTCCACAAGCGCGACCTTCCGGCCGATGAAAGCCTGTGGCCCGCGCTGTTCGTGGCGGCGCTTGGCGCGAACGACCCGAACGGACGCCAGTTGAACGGCCTTGGCGGCGGCGTCTCCTCGCTGGCGAAGGTCTGCGTCGTCGGACCGCCGAGCCGCCCGGACGCCGATATCGACTACAGCTTCTTCCAGCTCTCGCCGAAGTCCGCCGTCGTCGACACGTCGGGGAATTGCGGCAACATGTCGAGCGCCATGGGACCCTTCGCCGTCGACGAAGGCCTCGTGGCGGCCACGGGCGGCGCGGCCGAAGTGCGCATCCACAACACCAACACCGCCAAGATCATTCGCGCCCGCTTCGCGCTCGATGACGGCCTGGCGGCGGTCGACGGCGACTTCGCGCTGCCCGGCGTCGCGGGCGCCGGCGCGCCGGTGACGCTCGACTTCCTGGCGCCCGGCGGCGCCAAGACCGGCAAGCTGCTGCCGACCGGCGCCGCCCGCGACTCGCTCGATGTCGCGGGCGTCGGCCGGATCGAAGCTTCGATGATCGACGCCGCCAATCCCTGCGTTTTCGTCGATGCCGCGGCGGTCGGCATAACCGCGACCGAAGCGCCCGACGCGCTTGAGGCCGACGCGGCTTTCCTGGCGCGCATGGAGGCGATCCGCCGCGCCGCCAGCGTCGCCATGGGCATCGCCCCGGACCTGGATGCGGCCGGCCGCATTCCGAGCGTGCCGAAGGTCGCGGCCGTCGCCGCGCCCAGGGACCAGATGCTGCTGACCGGCGAAACCCTGGCAACCGGCGACATGGACATCCTGGTCCGCATGATCTCCGTCGGCCAGCCGCACCGGGCCGTGCCGCTCACCGGCGCGCTCTGCCTCGCCGTCGCCTGCGGAATCAAAGACTCGATCCCCGCCACGCTCTGCCGCCCGGACCGGACGCAGGTCCGGATCGCCCAGGCGTCCGGCCTGACGGTCGTCGAGGCGGCGATGATGGAGCGGGACGGCAAGCCGTTCGCCGAAAGCGCCAGCGTCGTCCGCACCCAACGCCGCCTGATGGATGGCTATGTCTACGCGCCCGCCAGCACGACGCCGGGCCTCGATGCCTCCGCAAGTTCCGCCGCCGCCGCCGCCGAATAGGACCCGCGCCATGCCTGAAAGCCACGCCCAATCCGATCTCGCCCATCCGACCGCCGCGCTCGCCCGCTGGGCCGCCGAATTCCGGCCGGAAGACCTGCCCGCCGACTTGCGCAAAGCCATTCGGCTGGCGATCCTGGATACGCTCGCCGCCGGCCGCTACGGCATGCCCGAGCCCTGGACAGGCATGGTCCGCGAACTGGTCGAAGCAGAGCCGCCCGCCGCCTCTGCCAAGGGCCTTGCGCGCGGTTGGGGCGATGCGGCCGCGACCTTCCGGCCGATGGACGCGGCCCTGCTGAACGGCGTCGCCGCCCACGCCTTCGAGCTGGATGACTTTGCGGCCAAGCTCCACCCCGGCGCCGTCGTGCTGCCAGCGGCGCTCGCGGTCGCGGAGGCGACCGGCGCCAGCCTCGACGACCTCGAGGTCGCGACAGCGCTCGGCTATGAGATGATGATCCGCATCAGCCTGGCGCTCGACCCCAACATGGCGCGGCTCCGGGGCTGGCATCTGACCGGCGTCGTCGGCCCCCTGGGCGCCGGCGTCGCCGTCGGCAAGCTGCTAGGCCTGGACCAGACCGCGATGGCCTCGACCCTCGGCCTCTCCGCGACCCAGGGCGGCGGCCTGTTCGCCTTCAACGCCGACGGGGCCATGTCGAAGCGGCTGCATCCGGGCCGGGCGGCGCAATCGGGCGTGATGGCGGCCATGCTCGCGGCCAAGGGCTTCACCGGCCCTGCGACCGTGCTGGAAGTGGAGGACGGCGGCTATCTCCGCGCTTTTTCCGACCACTGGACGATCGAGCCCATCGTCGAAGGCCTCGGCCGCGACTGGCGCCTGCTTGGCACGAACTTCAAGCCTTATGCCTGTTGCGGCAGCGTCCACGCCTATGTCGACGCGGCGAAACAGATCCGCCAGGAGATCGGCGGCGCCCCGAAGCCGGGCCAGCGCATCCGCGCCGGCGTCGCCCGCGTCGTCGATGTGCAATGCGGCTATGACTACAAGCCGGGCGCGACGCTCAACAGCCAGATGAGCTTGCGCTATTGCCTCGCCGTCGCCTTGCTGGACGGCGAAGCGCTGCCCGCCCAGTTCCGGGACGACCGCATCGCCGATCCGGCCGTGACCGACCTCGCCGGCCGCATCGAACTGCTCCCCGACGCCGCGTTGGACGCGCTCTACCCGACCCACTACAGCGGCTGGGCGGAAGTCGACGGGGTCCGGGCCTTCATCAAGGATCCGGCCGGTTCGATCGCCAACCCCAATCGGGAAGCGGCGCTCCGTCAGAAGACCCACGCGCTCTTCGCCGACCTGCAGCAGGCGGGCGCCGGCCGCCGGCTCGAAGCCGCGGTCGATGCCGGAGCCGGCCCCGCCGCGGGCCTGCTGGACGCCATGGCCGCCGGGTGAGCTTGCGCTTTCCCGACAAGCAAGCCGCCAGGGAGCATGCTTGGGCGGCGCTCGACCGGGAAAAGCAGGCCGCATATCCCTTCCCGCCGCGCGGCCGCATCCCGAACTTCAAGGGAGCCGCCGCAGCGGCCGAGCGTCTCTTCACGCTGGAGCCATGGGCGTCCGCCCGGCGCATCAAGGTCAATCCCGACAGCCCGCAGCGCGCCGTCCGCCGCATCGCGCTGGAGCGCGGCGTCGAGGTCTATGTGCCGACGCCGAAGCTCGCGGGCGGCTTCATGCTGCTCGATCCGCTGCGCATTCCGCCCGACGCATTCCACAAGGCCAGCGCCCGCGCCAACTGGGACCGGTATGCCGTCCCGGTCGCGCTTGACGACATGCCGCATCTGGACGCCATCGTGGCCGGGTCCGTCGCGGTGACGCCCGAAGGCGCCCGCGCCGGCAAGGGCGCCGGCTACAGCGACCTGGAGTTCGCGATCCTGCGGGAGCTTGGCCATCCGCCCGTCCCGGTCGCGACCACCGTGCACGATCTCCAGGTGATCGAGAGCATGCCGACCGAGGCCATCGACCAGCGCATGGCCGCGATCGCGACCCCGACGCGGGCCTGGGCGACCGGCGCCGACCCGGCCGATGCGCCCCAGGGCATCGACTGGTCCCGGATCGACCCGGAGGCGCTGGCCGCGATGCCGCCGCTCCAGGAGTTATTTCGCCGCCGCCGATCCTGACAGGCCCCCGACCGCTTGCCGTCGCCCCGATCCGGCGCTATCAACATCGGCCTGATGCGGGCGTGGCGGAATCGGTAGACGCGGCAGACTCAAAATCTGTTTTCTTCGGAAGTGGGAGTTCGAGTCTCCCCGCCCGCACCAAAGGCCTTCGGTGGGTGATATCAAGATGCTGATCACCGCACTGCAGCGCGTCAAAGCGCATATGGGCAGCCTGATTTTTTCGCACCGGCCGATGAAGCGCCCACCAAGCATGAGCGGCGGATGTTCGCATGCTCGTTCATCCGCAACGGCGGTCGTCAGGCGCTATGGTTCGCTCGCATTGGTCTCGGGAATGCCCCTCAGCTACCATGACGGCGTTGGAGGCCAATCGATGACGCGGATAAGCGGTTTCGCCAGACGCGTGCTTGCCGTAGCTCAGGGCAAGTTTGCGCCGCTGGCATTAGCGGCGCTTCTGGCGGGGAGTTTGTGGGCTTTTGTCGGGATCGCGCATGAGGTCCTCGAAGGCGAGACGCGCGCGCTCGACGAGGCCATTCTGCTCGCCTTACGCGCACAGGGCGATCCCAGCGACCCTATCGGCCCGCTCTGGGTCGAAGAACTCGGCCGCGACGTCACGGCGCTTGGGAGCGTCGCTATTCTCACGTTCATCACGCTCGCTTCGGCCATCTTTTTGTTCTTATGCAGGCGCTATCGCACCGCGCTGTTCGTCCTGGTCGCGATCGCAAGCGGCATAGCGCTCAGCTTCGCGCTGAAGGCGGGCTTCGATCGGCCAAGGCCTGACCTCGTTCCCCATGGCGCCAATGTCTATACGTCCAGCTTCCCGAGCGGGCATTCGATGATGTCCGCGCTGGTCTATCTGACGCTTGCGGCGCTGCTCGCTCGGATGCAACCAAGGAAACGCGTGAAGGTCTATATGCTTCTGCTGGCGGTCTTGGCGACGACAGCGATCGGAGCCAGCCGCGTTTATCTGGGCGTTCATTGGCCGACCGACGTGCTGGCCGGATGGGCGGCCGGCACGACATGGGCCGTATTCTGTTGGATGCTCGCCATCTGGCTGCAGAGGCGACGCGAGATCGAAGCGTCAGCCGATGCTTCCATCGTCCGCTAACGCCCTTTCGCCCTGTGAAAACCACGGAAGCGTGATCGGGATACCCCTCGCCCTTGGGAAGAAATCGCCCCAGTTGGGCGTTATCGGCATGTCTGCCGAATAAACGCACAACAGGAGGGGAATTCCATGACGACACGCTCATTCACCCGTCGCGGCGCGCTGGCCGTGGGCGCGGCGGCGCTGGCGGCGCCGGCGATTATTGGACGGATTGCGCCGGCCGCCGCGAAAGCGCCGATGCTGGGCGCGGCGCCGGCGGCGTTCCATCGCTTCAAGCTGGGCGCCTTCGAGGTCACGGCCGTCCGCGACGGCGCGATCCAACTGGACGGGCCGCACCCGATCTTCGGCATGGACCAGCCGGCAGAGGCAGTCGAAGCGTATGCCGCCGCCAACAATCTGCCGCCCAAGCGCATGGAAATCAGCTTTACGCCGTTTATCGTCAACACCGGCGCCGAACTGGTGCTGTTCGACACCGGCAATGGCGACGGGCGGCGGCCGAACGCTGGCTTGCTGAAAACCGTGATCGCGGCCGCCGGCTATACGCCGGAGCAGGTCGACCTGGTGGTCATCAGCCATTTCCATCCGGACCATATCGGCGGGCTGATGGAAGACGGCAAGCCGCTGTGCCCGAACGCCCGCTATGCCGCGAACGCCGTCGAGTACGATTTCTGGTCGCCGGCGGACAAGCTTTCCGGCGGCACGGAACGGGTGGCGAAGCTGACCCAGTCCAACATCGTGCCGGTCGCGCCGAAGATGACCATGCTGAAAGCCGGCGACAGCGTCGTCTCCGGCATCGATGCGGTCGCGGCGGCGGGGCATACGCCCGGCCATACCGCCTATCACCTGGAAAGCGAGGGCAAGCGGCTGCTCTTCATCGCCGACGCCTGCAATCACTATGTCCTGTCGATGCAGAAGCCGGACTGGCATGTGCGCTTCGACATGGACAAGGCCGGCGCCGCCGCGACGCGGCAGAAGCTGCTGGGCATGGCGGCCGCCGACCGCATCCCGATCGCGGGCTACCACATGCCCTTCCCGGCGGTCGGCTATGTGGAAGCGATGAGCGGCGGCGGCTTCCGCTATACGGCCGCAAGCTATCAACTCAATCTCTGACCCGTCGCCCGCGCAATCGGAGCAAACGCAAAAACCCCCGCTGGATCGCTCCAGCGGGGGTTTTCTTTAGCGACCGATCGGCAGGACCGCGACCGAGGCCGCAATCCCGCCGAAGGGGTATTAGTTCGCGATGCGGATTTCCACACGGCGGTTGGCTTGGTTGCGCACGCCGTCGCCCGTTGCGACCGCGGGGTCGCTTTCGCCGACGGCGCTGGCCGTCACGCGATCGCTGGAGACGCCGATCAGGCCCATCGCTTCGATGACCGCCTTGGCCCGGCGGGCGGAGAGACCGAGGTTATATTGCTCGGAACCAGCCGTATCCGTGTGCGCGCTCAACAGAACGTTGGAGCCGGCCAGCTTCGTCGCGGCGGCCACGGCCTTGTTGATTTCCAACTGGCCGTCATAGGTGATGTCCGACTTGTCGTAGTTGAACAGCACGACCCAGGGGCCGGTCGGGGTCGGCGCGGGCGCCGCAACCGGGGCTTCCGCCTGCAGCACATTCATGCCAGCCCAGTACATGTCCTTACAGGCCTTGATGTCGTCCGGCTGAATGTTTTCTTCAGCTTCCTGCATCCAGCAATCGAAGCCGGCTTGAGCCATGGCGGCGGCGTCGGGCTTGCTCTGAGCGGCGCCGTCTTCAAGCTGGGTCGTCAGCATGTTGCGGGCGGCCGTCAGTTCGCCGAGATGCGGCTCAACCAGGTCGCGTTCGGCAAGAGCCTGCGGACCCGGCGGGGTGCCGGCGGCGGTCAGGAGGGCGCGCTGGCTGAAGAAATCGGCGTCCAGCCAATCCGCTTCGGCCGCTTCCATTTTAGCCAGGCTCTGATAGTGCCCCAGCAGCGCCGTTTCGAAAGCGCCGCCAGACGTCGCAGCTTTCTGGCCATTGTCGTAAAGCGAAGCGCACGCGCTGAGCCCGAAGCCCAAGCCCGCAACCAACGCCAGTTTTCCCATTCGCATGAACATAGTTGTTCCCTTCTAAAAGTTAGTCGAACTGGCTCCCGCCAAGCGCTACGCCGTTGTGCCCGCGACATCGCCGCCGGCACGTCGCCACCCGCCTGCTCTGCGCCTGCCATCGACCATACCGCAGTCAACGCAGAACCCTTGACCCCCTTTTAAGCTGAAATAAAGGCATTGGAAAGCCTTCCCTAGGGCAATGAGTTTGAAAAGAGCGAATTATCGAACGTCAGCGCGCGTCTGGCCGATCCTTCCGGCGCGAAAGTCACCTGGCCGTCGCGCGCGGCGATGCCCAACTCCCGCCAATGCGCCTGAAGGTCGATCCGGCGCGGCGTGCTATAACGTCGCTGCAATCCGGCAAGCGTCGGGAGCCCGACCGCGTTGTCGCAAGCCCCGATGAGCTGCGCGACGGTCGCCCGCGCCGCTGCGTCGCCAAGCGCGCGGCGCATGCCCCTGAAACAGACGGCGAGCCCGTCGGGACGGCCGGCGTCCAGATAGGCCATGTGGGCCTCCAGGAAAAATGCCGCGCCGGTCCAGTAGGGATGGCCGCGGCCCTCCAGGCCTTGCGCCGCGATCGCGTCAGCCCCGGTCGGCATGGCCCGGAGCCATTCCGCCCAAAGCGCCCGTTCGGGCTGCGCGCCGCCAAGAACGCGGATCAACGGCTCCAGGTATGTGGCCATGCCCTCCATGAACCAGGGCTGCCGCGACCGGGCGAAAGGCGCGCCGAGATGGATCAGTTCATGGGTCAGCACCCAATCGCGCCGCAGCAGGAACGGCAGGCTTTCGGATTTGGCGAGGCGGAGCGTCATGGTCGCGCCGCCGCCGCCGCGCACCCGCCCGAACGGATTGCCCGGACGGCCGCCCGGCGCCAGGGCGATCAGCAGGCGGTCGCTTGGGAAGCCAGCCCAGAAGCGCGCGACATCCCCGGCGAAGCGCTCGATCCAGGCGACGATGTCGACGTCGGCGAGCGCGAAGCCATCGTCCAGCACGACGATCCGGATGGCGGCCGCCCGCGGCCCATCCCTGCCCGGCTTGGCGAATGCCGCAGGACCCGGCGCCGTGGCGGCAAGCGGCGGCCGATCGGTGAACACCGTGTAGCCGCCATAGCCCCAATCCTGCCGGTTCAACACGTATTCGCCTGTGGCCGCCGCGAAATTCGCCAGAAACAGCAGCTCCGGCCGCGCGGCGACCGTAACCCGGAGCTCTTCGGCCAGGCCCGGATCGACGGGCGCCGCGAGCCAGGCGTTGACCGGCGCCATCACCGCCCGCGCGGTCTGGGCGAAGTCCGCGCCCGAACGGCCAGCAGCGAGCGCGCCGAGCGCGATACGATAGCCGAGGACGCCGTCCGTCCGCCACGTCACGAAGGCCTCGGCCCCATACCCGACCGCGAAAGCGTCCGCGGCGACGGCCCGGTCGCAGCGGATCGCCACATCGAGCGTCAGGTCCCGAAAGCCCTGCCCCGCGTCCGGGACGACGTCATAGCGGCAACTGGCGGCGATGGCGGGATCGGCGACCGCCAGCGCCCCGAGTAGGACCATGCGGGCGGGCCAGCGGCGCATCAGTCGGCCTCGCCCGCCGCATCCCCTGGCGGAAAGACACGGCGCGCCTCCGCCAGGAGCTCGTCCATGATCGCCGCCAGAACGATCTCGCCTTTTGCGGCCGTCGCCTGACGCGGATCGCCGGTCGCCCCCGACGCGGAGGCTTCGCCGGGCTCAGGCGGGCGGGCATTCGCCAGCCGGACGGGCCGCACGAACCGCCCGCCCACGGCGGCGGCGGGCGGCGGCGGTTTCGCGGGCGCCGCCGGGTCCAATGCTGACAGGTCAACCAGGTCCGGGCGGAGCGCCAGCATGACGGACGTCTCGCGCTCGTCCGCATGGCCGCCGGTCGGGTCGGTCAGGACCGCATCGGCCGCGGCGCCAAACAGCCTTAAATGGGCGATCGCCGGCCGGACGCCGGTTTCGGCATAGAGCGTGTGCGCCGCGATCGCGATCGGGCCTTCGGTCGATACGCCATTGTTCAGGATCAAGAGCCGGCGCGCGCCAGCCTCGACAAAGCGCCGCATCAGGGCGTCCAGGAGCGCCTGGAACAGCGGCGCCGGAATATGCTGGCTCGCCGGAAACTCAACGAAGGCCGGGTAATAGCCGAAGCCCACCGTCGGCGCGATCAGGAGCGGCAGGCGCGCCGCCAGCCGCTCCGCCAGCGCCTCGACGACGATCCTGTCGGTCCCAAGCGGCAGGTGCGGGCCATGGGCCTTCGCCGCGGCGCCGACCGGCAGCACGACGGGGATGCCGGCGCGCATGCCAGCGCCAGCGTCCGCCCAGGTCATGCGCTCGATCCAGCCAGTGCGTACCGCCATTCGCGCACAATCCTTCGTCGCCAATCCTGATCCAGAGCAAGGCGCGTTCGCGCGGACGCGCGGACCATTCCCTGCTGATCGAATAAGGCGATCTAAGCTCACAATTCCGTTGACGGCCAATGACGGGCGCGTGATTTCACGCAGGCGTTATTGGCAATCCCTATTGCTCAAGGCCTAAGTGCTCGCCGTGATCCGCCGGATGTCGGCGGGTCATGCAAAACAGCAATCCG
>CALAHN010000127.1 GCA_937891825.1 uncultured Alphaproteobacteria bacterium | reverse complement strand
ACGGTGAATCACAACCTGCTGATATCGCTCAAACACTTTTCGGTCAGGCTCTCAAGGTGCTCAGCCGCAAATCCTATGAGGGCCACGCGGTATCGGAATTCGATAATCCGCTTGCCTCGCGCTATGACGAAAACGACGCGCTGATGTATTTCGACGATGTAAAAGTGCCGTGGGACCGGGTCTTCGTGCATCGCAGTCCTGAAATGTGCCGCCGCCAGTTCCACGATACGCCCGGCCACATCTACCAGAACTATCAGGCGCAGATCCGCCTGTCCGTGAAGCTGAAGTTCATGGTCGGGCTGGCGCGGCAGATCTGCGAGACCATCGGCACGGCCGCCATGCCGCCGGTCGCGGAGCAGCTTGGCCGGATTGCGGCGGAAGCCGCGGCGGTCGAGGCCATGGTCTGGGGCATGGAGGCGAAGGGGTCGATGCACGGCGATTATTTCGTGCCGGACCGACATGCGGTCTATGCGGCGCAGACTATGACTCAGGCGCTTTACCCGCAGATGGTGAATACGATCCGCGAACTGGCGGGCGGCGCCTTGATCATGCTGCCGTCCTCCGTCGCCGACTATGCCGACGCCGATCTCGCCCGCGTGATCGCGAGCGTTCAGGTCGCCGCCGACGGCCGGTCGCCGATGGAGCGCGTTAAGCTGATGAAACTGGCCTGGGACGCCATCGGATCGGAATTCGCGAGCCGCCATACGCAATATGAAATGTTCTATGCCGGCGCCCAGTTCGTGACCCGCGGCCACAGCTTCCGCACATATGACTGGGAGAAGGCGAAGGCCCTGGTCGCGACGATCTCGGATCGGTATGCGTCGCCGGTTCCGGCGACCGGCCGGGCGGCGGCGGAATAGCCCTCGAAGCTTCGTGCGGGCCAGTGCGGCGCCTGCTATCATGCGCCCCCGCGACAGGCGTCCCGCCTGCCGCGATCATGGGGGCGCTGCATGGCGAAGGATACGGGCACGGCGACATCGATCAACCCTGAAATCGCGGTCTGGTCGGGGCCGCTCGGCCTGCCGCGCTTCGACCGGATCGGCGACGGCGATTTTCGCCCGGCCTTCGCGGCGGCGCTCGATGCGCACATGGCGGAGATGCGGGCGATCGCCGATAATCCGGACCCGCCAAGCTTTGCGAACACCATCGTCGCATTGGAGCGCGCCGGCTCCCTCCTCACACGAGTCTCCGGCGTTTTCTGGAACCTGACGGGCGCCCATACGAACGATGCGCTCCAGGCCGAGGAACGCGCGCTGTCGCCTGTGCTGTCCCGGCACTGGTCGGCGATCCTGACCATCGACGGTCTGTTCCAGCGGATCGATGCGCTTTACCAGCAGCGCGCGACGCTCGGCCTCGACGCCGAAGCGCTCCGGGTTCTGGAACTCACCTGGAAGTCCTATGTGCGGTCGGGCGCCAAGCTTGGCGCGGCGGACCAGCAGCGGCTTGCGGAAATCAATGAACGGTTGGCGACGCTTGGCACGGCATTTTCGCAGAACGTGCTGGCGGACGAAAAAGCCTGCGCGCTTGTGCTGGAGACCGAAGCCGATCTGGCGGGCCTGCCGGCCTCGCTGCGCGCCGCCATGGCGGCGGCGGCGACCGAACGGAGCCTCGATGGCAAGCACGCCGTCACCCTGTCGCGCTCTATCATCGAGCCGTTCCTGACGCTTTCGACCCGGCGCGATCTCCGGGAGAGGGCCTTCAATGCCTGGGCGGCGCGCGGGACGACGCCGGGCGAGCGCGACAATCGCCCGGTCGTCGCCGAAATGGTGAAACTGCGCGCCGACAAAGCCGCCTTGCTGGGCTACGGGAGCTTCGCCGCCTTCAAGCTCGACGACACCATGGCGAAAACGCCGGACAATGTGCGCGAGCTGTTGACGACGGTTTGGGAGAGGGCCAAGGCGCGGGCGCTGGAGGAAACCGCAGAATTGAGCCAGCTCGTTCAGGATGCCGGCCATAATCATGCCGTCGCCCCCTGGGACTGGCGCTTCTATGCGGAAAAGGCCCGCGCCGCCCGCTACGAGTTCAACGAGGCGGAGGTAAAGCCTTACCTGAGCCTCGACAAGATGATCGACGCCGCCTTCGACACGGCGACGCGGCTGTTCGGCCTCGCCTTCCAGGAGGTCCCGGACGCCGCCGTCTATCACCCGGATGTCCGCGTCTTCGACGTGCTGGATACGACGGGCGCTCGGGTCGCGGTGTTTGTCGCGGATTATTTCGCCCGACCCTCGAAGCGGTCCGGCGCCTGGATGAGCAGCTTCCAAGGCCAGCATCGGATCGCTAATGACCGGGGCGGGGTCGGGCAGACGCCGATCATCGTGAACGTCATGAATTTCGCGAAAGCGCCGGCGGGCCAGCCGGTCCCGATCACGATGGAGGACGCGCGCACGCTGTTCCATGAATTCGGCCATGCGCTGCATGGCATGCTGTCCGACGTGACCTATCCCTCGATCGCCGGCACGTCCGTCAGCCGCGATTTCGTCGAGCTGCCGTCCCAGCTTTACGAGCATTGGCTAACCGTGCCCTCGGTCCTGCAACGATTCGCCGTCCGCCGCGATACCGGCGAGGCGATCCCGCAAGCGTTGCTGGACAAGATGCAGGCGGCGCGCGCCTTCAACAAAGGCTTCGCCAATGTTGAGTTCACGGCTTCGGCGCTGGTCGACATGGCGTTCCATGCGTTGAGCCCGGAAGCGGCGGCGTCGGTCGACCCGATGGCGTTCCAGGCTTCAGTGCTGGCGGACCTTGAGATGCCGGAGTCCATCGTGATGCGCCACGCGACGCCGCACTTCACCCATGTCTTCGCGGGCGACGGCTATTCCGCCGGATATTATTCCTACATGTGGTCGGGCGTGCTCGACGCCGATGCGTTCCAAGCCTTTACCGAAGCTGGCGATCCATTCGACCCGGCCACAGCCGCGAAACTGCGCCAGCATATCTACGGCTCCGGCGCGTCGATGGACCCGGAAGCCGCCTATATCGCCTTCCGCGGTAAGCTGCCGACGGCGGACGCGCTCTTGCAAAAAGAAAATCTAGCTTAAGGATACGGGCGGGGGCGACGTGCGCTTGCCGCCCCCAGCCCGGTCCCTCAGGAGAGCCGCCGCATGTTGACCCCCTTTACGCGCAAACTCGGCATGGACGTGCCGATCTTCGCGTTTTCCCATTGCCGGGACGTGATCGCCGCCGTGACCAAGGCGGGCGGTTTCGGCGTTCTGGGGGCATCGACGTTCTCGCCGGAGCAGCTCGAGGTCGAATTGGCCTGGATCGACGCGCATGTCGGCGGCCGGCCCTATGGCGTCGATGTGATCATCCCGGTCAAATATGACGCCGAGGCCGAAGCTGAGTTTGGCAAGACCGATCTGCACGACCTGATCCCGGACGAACACAAAGCTTTCATGGAGCGCATTCTGGCCGACGAGGGCGTGCCGCAATTGCCGGACGAGGAACGCGCCCGGATCGCCCAGGAGATCGCTGTCGGCCGGGGCGCTATGACGCCGGACGGCGCGCGCCGCCTGTTGGCGGTGGTGCTGCGTCATCCTCTGGTCCGGGTGGTCGTGAGTGCGCTCGGCGCGCCGCCGCCGGACGTGGTCAAGCAGTTGCGGGCGGCGGACATCACGATCGGCGCGCTCTGCGGCAAGGCCAAGCATGCGGTGCGGCATCAGGCGGCGGGCGTGGATTTCATCGTGGCGCAAGGGACCGAGGCCGGCGGCCATACGGGCGATATCTCCACGCTCGTCCTGGTGCCCCAGGTGATCGACGCTGTTGGCGGGGCCGTGCCGGTGATCGCCGCCGGCGGCTTCGCGCGCGGCAGCCAGATCGCGGCGGCGCTGGCGCTGGGCGCCCAGGGCGTCTGGTGCGGGACGATCTGGCTGGGGACCGAGGAAAGCGAGCTGAACGCCTTCGAGAAGGCCGCATATTTCGCGGCCGATACCGATGACGCGGTCCGCCGCCGCTGCCGGACTGGCAAGACCGTCCGCATGCTGCGCAGCAAGCTGTCGGAAGCGTGGGAAGCGCCTGATGCGCCTGCATATCTCGATCCGCCGCTCCAGGGCATTCTGTTCAACGAGATGACGGCCAGGGTCGTGCGGGCCGAGCGCCGGGACTTGTACTCATTCCCGGCGGGGCAGATCGTCGGCGTCATGACCGGGGAGACCACGGTCAAGCAGGTGATGTATGACATGCAGGTGGAACTGGTCGAAACGCTTGAACGGTTGTCGAAGATCGACCTCGGCGGCGAATAGCGGCCCGTCAGGCAGTTCCGCCGGGACGGGTCATGGACTAGGCTTCGATAAAGGGCGCAGCAGCGCGGACGTCGATAGGGGAGGATGCTTGGAAAATGGCTGACAGTTTGAACGGCAAGGCCGCCGTCACCGGCATCGGCGAAACCGCCTACACCCGCGGCACGGATAAAAGCGCGCTGGCGCTGATGTTGGAAGCCTCATTGAAGGCGATTGCCGACGCCGGCCTCAGCCCGAAGGATATCGACGGCGTCATTCCCTATTCGCTCGGCCCCGTGGCTGAGGACATCATGACCAACCTTGGCCTGGAGGACGTGCGGTTTTCGGCCCAGACGCCGATGGGCGGCGCCAGCGCCGTCGCGGCCCTCCAGTGCGCCGCCGCGATGATTTCGGCCGGCGTCGCGAAGCATGTGCTGCTGGCGCTCGGGCGGCGCGGCTATTCGGATTCCCGCGTCGCGACACGACTGGCCGCCATGCCGCAGTTCCGGCTGATCACCGAATTCGAGAACCCGATCGGCGCCATCGCCCCGGCCCAGCTTTATGCGCCCATGGCGCGGCGCCACATGGAGATGTACGGGACGACGACCGAGCAGTTTGCCGAAATCGCCATCGTCATGCGCCGTCACGCGCTGCTGAACGACAACGCCATCATGCAGAAGCCGCTGACGCTGGCGGATCATCATGCCTCTCGCATGATCTCCGATCCCTTCCGGCTGTTCGATTGCTCGCTCGAAAGCGACGGCGCGACGGCGATTGTCGTGAGCGCGGCCGATCGGGCGAAGGACACGCGCAAGCCCGTCACGATCCTGGGGGCGGCCGAAGGCCACCCGGACTCGCCGAGCACGATCACCATGCGCCCGGACATGACGACGCTCGGCCTCGCGAAAGCCGCGCCGAGGGCGTTCGAGATGGCGGGCGTCAAGCACAAGGATATCGATGTCGCTCAGATTTATGACTGCTTCACCTACACCGTGATCTGCGAGATCGAGGACCTTGGCTTCTGCAAGAAGGGCGAGGGCGGCGCCTATATCGAAGGCGGCCGGCTCGACCTCGACGGCGACCTCCCGACCAACACCCACGGCGGCTTGCTGTCCCAGGCCCATATCGCCGGCATGAACCATGTCTATGAGCTGGTGCGCCAGCTTCGCGGCGAAGGCGGGCGGGCGCAGGTGAAGGACGCAGAGATCGGCCTCGTGACCGGCTATGGCGACCTGGGCGACGGGTCGATCGCCATCATGCAAAGGACAGCTTGAGATGACCGAAGCCTATCTGAAGCCCCTGCCGGAGCCTTCGATCGATTCCAAGCCGCATTGGGATGGCCTCCGGGAGCATCGCCTGTTGCTGCAGACCTGTAGCGACTGCGGCAAGACGCGGCACTACCCAAGGCCCGTATGCGACGCCTGCCTCTCCATGGAGGCGGACTGGAAGGAGGCGAGCGGGCGCGGCACGGTCTATAGCTGGACTGAAACCCATCACCCCTTCCACGTCGGCTTCAGGGGGGAGACCCCCTACATCCTGGTGACTGTCGACCTTGCGGAAGGCGTTCGCATGCAAAGCCGGCTGATTGACGGGGATATGAGCGACCTGCGCATCGGCCTGCCGGTCGAGGTCGTTTATGTGGATGCGACCGAGACCGTGACCTTGCCGATGTTCCGTATCGCACGGTAAGCGCCTAAGGATTTCGCCGTCATGACGAGCACAGTACTGATCGAACAGCGGGGCGATATCGGGCTCCTGGTCCTGAACCGGCCCGAAGCGTTGAACGCCATCACCCGCGATCTTGCCCGGGGCGTCGCCGCGGGGTTGATCGCGCTGGACCGCGATCCGGCCGTCAAGGGCATTGTGCTGACCGGCGCCGGGGAGCGGGCCTTCTGCGCCGGCGTCGATCTCCAGGAAGCGCGCGGGACCGAGGTCCATGAAGTCGAGGAATGGTTCGGCCTCGTCTGCAATTGCTACAAGCAGATCCTGCTGACGAACAAACCCGTGATCGCTGCGATCAACGGAGTCGCGACCGGCGGCGGGTTTCAGATGGCCCTGGTGTCCGACCTGCGCGTCGCCCATCCTGGCGTCAAGCTTGGCCAGCCCGAAATCAATGCCGGCATCCCGAGCGTCATGGGGTCCTACTGGATGAGCTTGCATCTCGGCTGGTCGATGAACCAGGAGCTTTCGATGACCGGCCGCGCGATGGATGCGGCGGAAGCGCAGCGGTTCGGCTTGCTGAACCGCGTCGTCGCGCGGGAGGCGGTCACGGAAACGGCATGCGGGCTCGCAATGGACCTGGCCGGCAAATATTCGGTCGCCTGGGCGCGGACCAAGCAGCGGTTCCGCGAGATCGCGCTCCGGGGCTTCGACGAGGCGTTTCGCGCTGGCGTCCTCGGCCAGCAGGCGGCCTTCGCGGCGGGGGAGCCGCAACGCTTCATCGACGGCTTCTTCGCGAGCAAGCAGCGCTGAACCCGCCTGAAGCGGCCTGTTGTTCCGGAGGCGCTCCGGGGTCGACAGGGCTGCGGTCCGGTTGCTAGATCAACCCGGATTTTGGCAGAATCGCCTGACAATGGGTAGGTTGAGCGACATCAATAACATGGGGCAAGGACCGCGCGTCCGCCTGAGCGCGCCATGCTCCGCGCCGGCAAGCCTCGCAGTCCGGTAAAACAGGTCAGGAAATTCGATCCTTGGTATTTGCGCCGTCAGCGCCCGACAAGCGCCTGGATATCCTTGGCGACGCAGGCGAAAGCGCCGGTCGGTCGCGGATGAATGCGGCCGTTCTGATGCGGATCACCCGGATGGCCTTCCGCCATCGGGCGCGGATGGCCGTGGCGATCCTGGCGACCGTCCTTGCCGCGGTGTTTCAACTGTTCGTGCCGCAATTGCTGGGACGCGCGGTCGATCAGGCCCAGGGCCTGATCGGGCAGGCCGGAGCGCAGGCCGTGGAGCCTTCGGTCGCCGAAGCGGCGCTTCTGACGACGGCCCTGCTGCTGCTAAGCGCCAGCGTGCTGCGCGGCCTCGCGACCATGATGCAGAATTATCAGGGCGAGGCGGTCGGCCAGATCATCGCCTATGAACTTCGTCTGGCGTTCTACCGCCAACTGCAATGCCTCAGCGCGTCCTGGCGCGACCGGGTTCATAGCGGCGATCTGATCACCCGCGGCATGCTGGATGTCGAAGGCGTGCGGCTTTGGGTCAGCACCGGCGTGCTGCGCATGGTGCTGCTGTCCGTGTTGATCGGCGGCGGGGCGGTCATCCTGTTTCAGATCGACGCTCTCCTCGCGGCGATCGCGCTGTCGATGGTCCCGATCATCGGCGTGCGGGCGTCCGTCGCCCGCCTGAAGCTCCGCGAAGCCTGGCTGGCGCTGCAGGAAGAGATGTCGCTGCTGACCCGGGTCATGGAGGAGAACCTGGCTGGCATTCGCGTCGTCCGCGCTTTCGCGGCGTCCGCTTATGAGATGAGCCGCTTCGACCGGATATCGGAGCGGGCGCGCCAGGTGTCCGCCCGGCGGATCGCGCTTTTCGTCAGCAGCACGACCCAGATGACCTTCATCTATTTCATCGTCATGGGGCTGGTGCTCTGGGTCGGCGGCCAGAAAGTGTTGGACGGCGCGATCACCCTTGGCCAGTTGACGGAGTTTCTGGGTTTCATGCTGATCCTGCAGATGCCCGTCCGGCAGATCGGCTGGATGGTCAATTCCATCGCCCGCGCTTCGACCTGCGGCGGGCGGCTGTTCGCGGTGCTCGATCTCGTTCCCTCCATCGCCGACGGGCCGGACGCCCGGCCCTTGCCGCCGGGCAAGGGCGTCCTCCGCTTCCAGAACGTTTCCTTCACCTACAAGGGCCGCCGCCAGGATCGCCCGACGCTGTCGGGCATCGATTTCGAGGCGAAGCCCGGAACCATGATCGGGATCGTCGGGCCGCCGGGCAGCGGCAAAAGCACGATCGCCTCGCTGATAGGCCGCACCTATGACGTCGACAGCGGCGCTATCACGATTGACGGCATGGATATCCGGCAGGCGACGGTGGCTTCCGTCCGGGAAGCCGTCGCCGTCGTTCAGCAACAGTCGTTTCTGTTCACGGCGAGCCTTGAGCACAACATCGCCTATGGCGCGCCCTGGAGCGACCGGGCCAACATCGAGCGATCCGCCGGCGCCTCGCAGCTCCACGATTACATCAACCGCCTGCCGGGCGATTATCGCACGCTGGTCGGCGAGCGCGGCGTCTCACTGTCGGGCGGCCAGAAGCAACGGCTGGCGATTGCGCGCGGCATCCTCCCCGATAGCCGCATCATCGTGTTCGATGACGCGACCGCCGCCGTCGACGCCGTGACGGAACAGCGGATTCGGCAGGCGATCGCATCGGCGATGGCGGACCGCACGGTGATCGTCATCGCCCATCGCCTGACCTCCCTGATGCATGCCGATGAAATCCTGTTCCTGGAGGAGGGGCGCATCGTCGAGCGCGGCAGCCATGCAGTGCTGGTCGCGCTGAACGGCCGCTATGCCGATCTCTATCGGCTGCAAACGCGCGAGGCCGGCCGCCCGGCGCCGGATGCGGAGGCTGCGTCATGACCGGCGCGCCGCAGCTTGGCCGGAACGAACGCCCGAACCCGCCGCCGCTGGCGGTCGTCGGCTCCCAGACGTCCCAGGACGAAGAGATTTTCGGCCGCGCCTACGATCCCTGGGTCGTCCGCCGGTTTCTCCGCTACCTTGCGCCCTATCGCCGCCAATTGATGCTGGGCATCGGCGCGATCGTCATCTTCATCGCCATGCAGCTCGCCGTGCCGCTGGTGGTGCGCGCCGCCATCGACCGGGCGCTGGCGGGGCCGGAGGCCGGGGCGGCGCTGCTGCAGCTCGCCTGCGCCGTCTTCTTTGCCGTCGTCACGATCAGCTACATCGCCAACCATGTGATGGAGTTCGTCGTCGGGCGGGTCGCGCAGGCGCTGTTGTTCGATCTCAGGCGGGCGATGTACGCCCATCTCCAGAAAGTCTCCCTGACGTTCATGGACAAGACCGAGACCGGGCGGTTGATGTCGCGCCTGCAGGGCGATGTGGGCGCGCTCCAGGAATTCCTGGAATCCTCGATTTACGCCATCGGCGATCTCCTGCTGCTCGTCGGCATCATTGTCGTCACCCTCAGCCTCGATCCGGTGCTGGGCGGGCTGACCTTGCTTGTCGTGCCGGCGCTCTTCGCCGTCCGCGCGGTCTGGCTGCCGCTGGCGCGCCAATCCTTCATGCGCGCCAGAGAAACCCAGAGCGCCACGAACGCCGCGCTCGCCGAGACCGTGCATGGCGTCCGCACCATTCAGGAATTGCAGCGGGAAGACCTGAATTTCACGCTCTTCGACGCCAAGGCAGGCGACAATCTCCGCGCCCAACTCTCCGCGTCGAAATACACCAACATCATGGTGCCGATCGTCGACACGCTGATGGGCGTCGCCATGGCGACGGTGGTCATTGTCGGCGGCGGGCTCGCGCTGGACGATGCGCTGGATATCGGCGTCGTGGTGGCCTTCCTGTTCTATGTGCAGCGGTTCTTCGATCCGATCCGCTCGCTCACCTTGCAGTACAGCGTGATGCAACGGGCGATGTCGGCCGGCCAGCGCATCTTCGAGGTGCTGGACGTCGAGATCGACGTCAACGATGCGCCGGACGCCATTGACCTCGACAGAGCGCCCGCGCGCGATGACGCTGAGCGCGGCGCGGTCGAGCTCCGCAACGTCACCTTCGGCTACAACAGGAACCAGCCGATCCTGCGGGATGTCAGCTTGCGGGCGGCGGCGGGGGAGACGGTGGCGCTGGTCGGGGCGACCGGGTCCGGCAAGACCAGCATCGCCGCGCTGGCGCACCGCTTCTATGACGTCTGGGAGGGCGCCGTGCTGATCGACGGCCACGACGTCCGGTCGGTGACCCAGGCGTCGCTCGCCCGCACGGTCGGCATGGTGCTGCAGGACCCGTTTCTGTTCTCAGGCACGATCTATGAGAATATCCGCTACGCCTCGGAGGGCGCGGACCGTGAGGCGGTGATCGCCGCGGCGACGGCTGTCGGTTTGCATCGGGTGATCGAAAGCTTGCCCGATGGCTATGAGACCGTGCTGGAGGAAAGCGGCGGCGGCCTCTCGCTGGGGCAGCGCCAACTCATCAGCTTTGCCCGGGCGCTGGTCGCGGATACGCGCATCCTGATCCTGGACGAAGCGACCGCCAGCATCGACAGCTACACCGAACGGGAAATCCAGAAGGCGCTTGCAATCCTGCTGAAGGGCCGCACGGCCCTGGTGATCGCCCATCGACTGGCGACGATCCGGGGGGCCGACCGCATCGTGGTCCTGCAGGACGGTCAGGTGATCGAGAGCGGCAGCCATGCCGAGTTGGCGGCGGCGGGCGGCGCCTATAGCCGCCTGAACCAGATGAACTACGCCTCGTTCGACGATATCGAGGCCAAGCCGGCCTGAAGCTGGAGGCGAGCGGCCGGAATATTTATTTTCGGGGCTTCGCGCCCATTGAATCGGCTGGCGGCGGAAGCGTAGATTCTGCGCTCAATATCAAACCGGAGTCCTCACGCCGTGGGGAAAGCTGCCCTGAGCGCGCGCGCTATCATCGCCGCCGACGTCAATGTTCGGCGGGCGCGCTTCTTCTGGCGCGCCAAGGCATGCTTGTCCTGGTTAAGCGGCATTCCCCACGAATTTGAAGCTACCGGACCGCCGGCATAGACGCCTTCCCCCGATTTTCATTTTTCCGCACATCGTCCTTGTCCCCGAAGGGGCCGGCGATCTGCGGTTATCGAAAGGCGCGTGTCTCATGTTGGCTTACATCGGCGAGTTCATGCTCGGCGGCAGTTTCTTCGTCATCCTCGCAGTCGTCCATTGGTTTCGAAAGCATCAGGACTGGCCGCCGATCGATACATGGATGATCGCGGAGTTCGCGGCCCTGGCGATCACCTGCCTTGTGGTTTCCAGCCTGGTCCTGACCATCCGGTCGTTTGTCGGGGCCTATATCGAACAGAACTACGCCGGCATTGGCGTCGGTCTGGCGACGGTCGCCGCCGGATTGTTCATGGCGATCGCGCTGCAACGGATCCTCTCGCGGAGCGCCAGATCAACCCTGCCTTTGGCGGGATCGCCAAACGCGGGATAAGTTGATCGTTCTCAATAAGGTAGAGCAAGGCGCATCCGCCTGGACGCGCCTTGCTCCAAGCGGAAAGGGCCGGGCGCCCGCCCGACCGGCGGCGGAGGCGCAATCCGGGCCTGATCAGAACCGGCGGCCGGTCATAAAAAATCCCGCCTGCGGCAGATGCCGGAGGCAGGATCGACTGGTTGGATCGAAATTCTATCGTCAGCGCATGGCGCGCTCATGTCAGCGCGCCAGGGGTCAGGGTTTCCCGACACGGTCGCGGAGCAAGCCGATCAGGCCGTCGATGCCGCCGCGCTGGCGGATGACGCTGGCGAAGTCCGCCCGTTGGCTGACGACAAGGCTGACGCCTTCGACGATGATATCCGTCACGCTGTGCGTCCCGCCAATATCCTCGACCTGCCAGTCGACGCGAACCGGCGGCTCCTGGGGGCGGATGACGACTGAGGCGACCATCGTCCGCCCGCCAGAGGCAGTCTCGCCCTGGATGTCGAATGCGACATGGCCTTCGATCGAATCTACCCGGCTCGCATAGGCGTTCACCAGATAGGATTCGAGCAACACGATCAATTCGGTCTGTTGTTCCGGGGTAGCGCGCAGCCAGTAGCGGCCCAACAGGGATTTCGCCATTTCGTCCCGATCGAACGCGGGACGCAGAATGTCCTGCATCCGTTGGGCGCGCTCGGCGCTCGAAATGTCCTTGTCGTTTAGCACCGGGGTCGCGGCGCTCGCCAGGGACTGGATCAGCTCCTTGGCCGGCCCGGCGCTGGCCGGCGCCGCGAACGCGGCAGCCACGACGCAGCACAAGATGGCGATGATTGGAAAGCGCATAATTCTACTCCCGCGTAACAGGCCAGCGCAGCGCCCAAGGCTCCAATATATTGATGCCGATCAACTTATCCACCTTTGGGCGATTCCGCCAGAAGGCCGGTCGATCTGGAGCATCGCGCGAGCATGGCCGGGGCGCTGGAGAATGCCTATCGGTTCGGCCCGACGCTGACTCTCGTCGGATCGACAAACACAGGACGGTCGTCAAGGTTGAGGATCGCGGCCGCCCGGCGCTGTCGGTACAGCGACCGGATGGTCGCATAATAGTCGAACGACGTGCGTTTGGTTTCGTCCAGCGGCGCGAGCAGCCGATAGCGTTGATCGACGACGCTGATCACCCGTGGAACCAGCGTCGATTCCAGCGGCGCCGAAGCCAGGAGGTAGGTCAACGGGTTCAACGCGAAGTCAAAGACCCGGCCGACAGTACGGCGAACCGACGACGGCCCAAGCAGCGGCAGCACCACGTAAGGCCCTGCGTTAACTTGATATGTGGCCAGGGTCTGGCCGAAATCCTCATCGTGATGCGGCAGGCCGAGGCCAGTCGCGGCATCGACGACGCCGCCGAACCCGGCGATCGTGTTGACGAAAAGCCGCTGCGCCGCAACGCCCGCGCGGTCCCATTCCCCCTGCAACGCATCGTTCACGATGGTCAGCGGAAGAGTCAGATTAGCCGTGAAGTTATACAGCATCTCTTTGGCGAACGAGGGCATGACATCCCGGTAGACCACCGCAATCGGCCGAATGATGAAAGTGTCGATCGCTTCATTGATAGCGAACATCATGCGATTCGCCGGTTCGAACGGGTCGTTCACGGCCGCGACTTCGGCGCGCTCGGCAGGGTCGTCTGGCACAGATGCGCAGCCGACAGCCATGAAAAGCATCGCGACCGCGGCGAACGCCCGCGCGAACCGTCCCGCTGTCATTATTCCGTTCGCCACGATTTCTCTCCGCCTCGCCGGCCTGGTCGAAAGGGAATCGGCCCCCGTCGTCCTAAGCGCGCAACTTAGACTGCAATTGGGTTAAGGAAAAGGTGATTGCGCATACACTTCGGCCTATCCCGGCCACAGAGAATATACAAGCAGCCAGCTTAACGATATAAGCATATCTGAATATTGTTTGTGATTGCGGATGAGGCCGCGCGCGGCTGGAGGGCAAGGCCGCAAGCCGCAGTCTCGCCCCGCCGGGATTCCGCGGCGATTGGAGTTGAGGGTTTTGGAGGCATTGGTCGTCAGGTTGCGCGCGGCGGCGGAAAGCGCGCGGCTTCGCATGTTGGCGCTTTGCGCCGACGGCGAACTGACCGTCACGGAGATCACTGACATTCTCAGCATGACGCAGCCTGCGGTTTCGCGTCATTTGAAAATTCTGGCAGAAGCTGGCCTGCTCATCCGCTTCCGCGAAGGCGCTTGGGTGTTCTATCGGTTGGCGGACGAGGGCGACGCCGGCGCGCTGGCGCGCTGGCTCGTCGCCGCCTGCGACAGCGAGGGCGACGCGCGCCGCCGGGATATCGCGCGTCTGCAGGAAATCCGGGCGCGGCGCGCCGAGGAAGCCGATGCCTACTTTCAGGCCAACGCCGAGCAATGGGACGTCATCCGCTCCCTGCATGTCGATGACGCGCTGGTCGAAGCGCGGCTGCGGGCGATGGCCGCCGCGGCGCCCGTCCAGGACTACCTGGACCTGGGCGTCGGCGCGGGACGTATTCTGGCGCTCCTGGCGCCGCAGGCCGAGCGCGCCGTCGGGCTGGATATCAGCCCGGCGATGTTGAAGGTCGCGCGCGACCGGATCGCCGCCGCCGGGCTGGCGCATTGCAGCTTGCGGCAAGGCGACCTCTATGCCGCGCCGTTCGAGGATGGCCGCTTCGACCTGATCACGGCGCATCTGGTCCTGCATTTCCTTGATAACCCGGCGCGCGCGATCGGGCAGATCGCGCGGCTGCTCAAGCCTGGCGCCATGGCCCTGATCGCCGACTTCGCCCCCCACGGCCTCGATTGGCTGCGCGACGAGCATGCCCATCGGCGCCTTGGATTCTCCAACGATGAAGTCGGGCGCTGGGTTGCGGAAGCCGGGCTGACCCTCGCTGAAACCGTTCGCCTGCCGGGCGATCCTTTGACCGTTTGCATCTGGCGCATCAGCAAGCCGGAGCGGGATGACCCATGACCTTCACCTGGTTTTACGCAGATAACAGGATCAGCCATGGCGCCGCCTGAAGTCAGTTTCGAGTTTTTCCCGCCAAACACCGAAAGGATGGCGGAGACGCTGTGGCGCTCGGTCGAGCGGCTTGCGCCTTTGCGCCCGCGCTTCGTTTCCGTGACCTATGGCGCGGGCGGCACGACGCGGGAGCGCACCCACGCGACGGTCGAGCGCATCGCCGCCGAGACCGGCCTCGCCGTCGCGGCGCATTTGACCTGCGTCGCCGCCAGCCGCGCGGAGATCGACGCCGTCGCCGATCGGTACTGGGCGGCGGGCGTCCGCCATGTCGTGGCGCTCCGCGGCGACATGGCGGAAGCGGGCCAGGCCTATCGGCCGGAGTCGGACGGTTACGCCTATGCCGCCGACCTCGTGGCCGGACTGAAGCGCCGCCATGACTTCGAGATTTCGGTCGCCGCATATCCTGAAAAGCACCCAGAGGCCGAAAATTTCGATGCCGAGATCGACAATCTGAAGCGCAAGCGCGACGCCGGCGCCGCCCGCGCGATCACGCAATTCTTCTTCGAAACCGAGGATTTCCTGCGCTATCGCGACCTGATGGACCAGGCGGGGCTGAAGATGCCGATCGTGCCGGGCATTCTGCCGGTTACCAATTTCGCCTCCATGGCGCGGTTCGCGGCGCGCTGCGGCGCGTCGGTGCCGGACGCGGTGGCGGCCCGGTTCGAAGGGCTGGAGAACGATCTGGAAGCGCGTTCGGGCGTCGCCGCCGCCATGGCGGTCGAGCAATGCATGCGGCTGCAGCGGGAAGGCGTGACCGCATTCCATTTCTACACGCTCAATCGCGCCGAGCTTACGATTGCAATCTGTCGTATGCTAGGGGTCGGACTGGGCGGCGGCGCCCGCTGATCGACGACGGCGCCGCTGACGTTGGGGAGACGATCATGCGGCGACTGTTCAAGGCGGCGATTTTGCTGGGCCTGCTTGGGGGGCTGGCCGCGCTTGGCCTGATCCTGACCGACAAGAAGGAGGACGTGACGCTCGCGGCGGCGGCAGGCGCCGAAGCGGTCTCGGCCGAACATGGCGCGCTGCTGCTCGGCCTCGCCGGTTGCGTGAACTGCCATACGGACAAGAAGGACGGCGCCGCGCCGCTTGCGGGCGGTCGGGCCTTGGAAACGCCGTTCGGGACGTTCTACACGCCCAATATCACGTCCGATCCCAATCAGGGCATCGGCGCCTGGTCGGATGAAGACTTCGTGCGCGCGCTTCGCCACGGACGCCGCCCCGACGGCGCCAATTATTTCCCGTCCTTCCCCTATGTCGCCTATACCCGGATGACCGACGCCGACATGCTGTCGATCCGCGCCGCGATCATGGCGCGGCCGCCGGTCGCGCAGCCGAACAAGCCGCACGACATCGGGTTTCCTTTCAATCAGCGCTGGACCATGCGTTTCTGGAAACTCCTGCATTTCAAGTCCGGCGTCTATGAAGCCAAGGCCGACAAGTCGGAGGCCTGGAACCGCGGCGCCTACATCACGGAAGCGCTCGCCCATTGCGGCGAATGCCACACGCCCCGCTATCCCGACGGCGGCCTGATGCGGGACATGTGGCTCGCGGGCGTCAAGAACGGCCCGGAAGGCGAGACCGCGCCCAATCTCACGTCGGATCCGGATACAGGGCTCGGCGGCTGGGAAGCCAATGACATCGCCTTTTTCCTGCGGCTTGGCGTCAAGATCGACGGCGATGTCGTCGGCTCGATCATGTATGAGGTGATCGAGAACGGCACGGGCAAGCTCAGCCTCGCCGATAATGCCGCCATCGTCGAATACCTCCAGAGCCTGCCTCCGATCGCCAATTCGGAAGCGCCGGCGGCGCAGGGATTTTAGCGCGCGGGAGTAACCTGAATGTTCGACTACATCGTCGAGCGCGCCCGGACGAACGCCAATATCCGCCTGCATTGCAGCTTCGGTCCGCTGACCTTTGCCGTCCGGTCCGGCGCGACCGAAACGGCAGTCCATATCGATGCAGCCGGCGTCCGCCTCGACCCCGATCCGGCCCCGCCGCCCGCCTTCGTCATGACGGCCATGCCGGACGCCTGGGCGGAGCTTCGAAGTCCCCAGGCCCGGCCGGGCTTCCAGACGCTGTCGACCATGCGCCGGACCCGGAACATGGTCGTCACCGGCGACCTGACGCCGTTCTTCCAGCATCTGCTGCTGCTGGAGATGCTGTTCTCGAACCTGAGCGACCCCGGCGCCGGCAAGGAACGCCCCGAAGCCATGCCGGCGCTTGAGGCCATCACTGGCCGGTATCTTAATCTCGCCATCGCGGGCCGGCCGCATCGCCTGTATTTTGAGGAGGCGGGTTCGGGCCAGCCGCTGATCTGCCTGCACACGGCCGGCAGCGACGGCCGGCAGTTTCGCCATGTTCTGAACGATCCCGCGATCACTGGCCGTTACCGCGTCATCGCCTTCGACCTGCCGTGGCACGGCAAATCCTCGCCGCCGCCGGGCTTCGAGGCCGAGGTCTATGAACTGACGACCGAGCGCTATGTCGGGGTCGTGATGGCGGTCGTCGATGCGCTTGGGCTCGACCATCCGGTCGTCATGGGCTGCTCGATCGGCGGCCGCGCCGTGTTGCATCTGGCGCTCCGCCATGGCCGGCGCTTCCGGGCGGCGATCGGCTTGCAATCGGCGCTATTTGCGGCGGATCGAAGCCTGGGCGACGCGCCGCCGGAGCGGGCCTTGCACCGGCCCGATATCCACGGCGGCGCGCTCGCCGGCGCCTCGATGGCGGGGATGATCGCGCCCCAGTCGCCGAGCGCCGAGCGCTGGGAGACGATGTGGCACTACATGCAGGGCGGTCCCGGCATCTTCCACGGCGACGTGCATTACTATTTCAAGGACGGCGATCTCAGGAACGGCCTGGCCGACGGCCTGAAGGACAGCCAATGTCCGCTCTATCTGCTGAGCGGCGAATACGATCCCTCGGCGACGCCCGAGATGGGCCGCGAAGTGGCGACGCTCGCCGGCGCCGCCCATTTCGAAGTGATGCGCGGCATGGGCCATTTCCCGATGTCGGAAAACCCGGCGCTGTTCCGGAAATACCTGCTGCCGGTTCTGGCGAAGATCGACGCGCTATAGCGTCTGCCGCAGCAGGTCGCGCTGGGTGGTTCCGACATATTCCCGGCGAAACCGGCCGCGGCGCTGGAGTTCGGGCACGATCTCGTCGACGAACTGGTCGATGGCGCCCGGCGAATGGATGGCGGAGAGCATGAACCCATCGCCGCCGACGAAATCGATGAACTCCTCCATCTGATCCGCGACGCTCTTCGCCGTGCCGACGAACTGCGGCAGGCCGACCGACTGGCCGTGCTTCGCCGCGACCTCGGCCAGGGTCATCGAGGAGCCGTCGGGGTTCAGGAAGCGCGTGCGCATCCGGTGCAGTTCGGGTTCGTCCCGTTCCGCCATCCGGGCGTCGAGCGGGAGCTTCGACAGATCGAAATCGAGATGCGCCGAGAGGATTGTGAGGCCAGCGTCGAGCGGCACGAGGCTGTTGTGCTCCGCCTGCAATTCCTTCGCATGCGCTTCGCTTTCGCCGATGATCGGCTGCGCGCCGAACAGGATCGCGCAGTGATCCGCGGGCCGCCCGGCCGCCGCAAGGCCGGCCTGGATCGAATCGCGGTAAGCCTTGGCGTTCTCCTTCCGGGGCTGAATCGCGAAGAGGGCGTCAGCATATTTGGCGGCGAAGTCCTGCCCCTTGGGCGAGGTCCCGGCTTGCAGGATCGCCGGACCGTGCTGCGGCGAGGGAATGACGTTGAGCGGCCCGCGGCTCCGGAAGAATTCGCCTTCGAACTCGATCCGGCGGACCTTGGTCCAGTCTGCGAACACCGCGTTCGCCTTGTCCATGACGACGGCGTCGTCGTCCCAGCTTGCCCAGAGCTTCTGACAGACTTCCATGAATTCGTGCGCTTGCTCATAGCGGCGGTCGGTCGGCTGTCGTTCCGTCCCGTAATTGGCGGCCTGATTGTGGTTGATCGAGGTGACCACGTTCCATCCGGCGCGGCCGTTCGTCATGTGATCCAGCGTCGCCCAAAGGCGCGCCGCATAGAACGGGTGCTGGTTTGAGGTGGAGAACGTCGCGGCGAGCCCGATGCGCTCCGTCACGGCGCCGAGCCAGGCGAGCAACGGGATCGGATCGTGTTCCGGCGCTTGCGCAGCATAGCGGAGCGCTGGCTCAAGCGTGCCCTGGAACGTGTTGGAGATGTAGTTGAGGTCGGCGAAGAAAACCATGTCGAACAGGCCGCGCTCGCAGGACCGCGCAATATGCTCGTAGAGCTGCGGCTTGTGCCATGGCAGGGTTTCATACTGGGTCTTCGGGTGCCGCCACATGCCGAGGCTATGGTAGCTCGGCCCATGGCAGAGGAACTGGGCGAGGTGGATCATCGGCTTTTTTGACATGGGCGCGGCTCAGGCGGTCTTTGACGCGGCCGCGAGCGTGGAGCCCGCATCCTGGCGGGCGCGGAAGCGGGCGACGGCCTCGGCATGGGCGGCGCGGGCGGCTGGCGTTTCGGCGGCCGCAAGGCGGGTTTCCCAGATGAAATGGCCGCCTTCCGCCCGGCCGCGCACTGGCAGGGCAGTCGGCGTCGGGTCGCCATAGGGCCTGACATGGGCCGGAATGTAGCTCAAGCCGACGCCGATCCGCCGGTCGTTGTGATTGTTGGGGCCGCTTGAATGCACAAGCTTCGTGTGATGCAGCGACATCTCGCCGGCGCGCAGCGGCATGGGCGCGCCGGTTTCGCCTTCGAACCCCCGGATGCCCTGGCCGCGCTTGATCATGTTGTTCGGGTTGATGTCGTCATAATGCGGCAGCCAGTCGCCGGTATGCGTGCCCGGCAGGACATGCATGCAGCCCGATGCGACCGGCGCGTCGGAGAGCGCGACCCATGCAGTCACCTGCTCCGCCGGTTCCAGAAAGAAATAGGCCCCGTCCTGGTGCCAGAGCACATAAGCCGGCTGCCCAGCTTCCTTGGTCCAGAGGGTGATGTGATAGAGCAGGATATCCGGCCCGATCAGATCCTCGACCGCGTCCAGGACGGTTGAGTGGTGCGCGACCCTGTCGGCCCAGTCGAACAGCAGATGCGGCTTCGACTTTTCGGGAAAGTCGAGGGGGCGGCCGATCTGGCGCTCGTAGCGCTCAAGGTCGGCCCGGCAGGCCGCCGTTTCATCGGCGGACAGCACAGGGACCGGGAAGCAGAACCCGTGCTTGCGGTAGCTCTCGATCTGCGCAGCCGTCAGGCGTTTCGGCATGGGGCCTCCGTTCGCAAGGGCGCTGTCGCCTGAAGTGTGGAGCGGCCGACGGCCCGCCGTCAAATAGGCTGAAGTCATGCGCCGGTCGTGCGATGATTGGTCAGGAGCGGGCCGATTCCCGTCCCGCATGGACATCCGCGATCGAAGGAAGGCAAGCGCATGGACGACGCAGCCGCGCCAATGGTCCTCGGCTACCAGCTCGATGGCGAGGGCAATGCCGAAGCCGTGCCCTTCGACGCGCCAGCGGGCCCCGGCTTCGTCTGGCGTCACTTGAACTGGCTGGCCTCGGAAGGCTCCGCCTGGCTGCATGGCCCTGACGGGCCGGGGGAAGAGGTGCTGGAGGCCTTGTTGGCGCCGGAAACGCGCCCGCGCTGCACGCTTTATAGCGCCGCCGGCAGGACGGGCGTCTTCATCAATCTCCGAGGCGTCAACCTGAATGAGGGGGCAAGCCCCGAGGACATGATCTCGATCCGCATCTGGCTGCTGCCGGATCAGGTTGTCAGCGTCTGGCGGCGGCCGCTGACGGCGATCGATGACCTCATCGGCGGCATGGAGCGCGGCCAGGGGCCAGTCGGGCCGTGCGACCTGGTCGCGCGCCTGGCGCTCCGGCTGGCGGACCGGGCGGAGCCGGTGGTCGCGACCTTGAATGAAGCGGTCGACGCCATGGAGGAAGCTGCGATCGGCGACGTCTCCGCCCGTTCCATGCGGGGAGATCTGGCGGAACTGCGGCGGACTGCGATCGTCCTCCGCCGCTACATGTTTCCCCAGCGCGATGCCTTGTCGACGCTCGCGATCGAGGACCTGGACTGGCTCTCCGAACGGGAACGCAGCCGGCTCCGGGAAGCGACGGACCGCATCACCCGCCTCGGCGAAGAGTTGGACGCCATCCGGGAACGGGCCGCGGTCGTGCAGGATCAACTGATCGAGCGACGCGCCGAGGAAATGAACCGGCACATGTATCTGTTGTCGATCGTCGCCGCGATTTTCCTGCCGCTCGGGTTCCTGACCGGGCTGCTCGGCATCAATGTCGGCGGCATGCCGGGCGCGGAAACGCCTTGGGCCTTCTGGGTCGTTTGCGCCCTCATGATCGGCGTGACCGGCGTCGAGGTCTGGCTCTTCAGGCGGTTGAAGCTGATCTGATAGCTCAGGCTGCGTCCGCCGCCGCGCTTGCATTGATGACGATCAGCAGGTCCTTGGCGTCGATCTGTTCGCCCGGGCGGACCAGCACTTCGGCGACCGTGCCGCTGACATCGGCATGGATCGTGCTTTCCATCTTCATGGCTTCGATCGAGACAAGATTGTCCCCGGCCTCGATCGCCTGACCGACCGTGACCGACACTTCCGAGATGACGCCGGGCATCGGCGCCGCAACGTGGCCGGCATTGCCGGGCTCGGCCTTGCGGCGCGCGGCTTTGCCGACGGCGCCGAGCGAACGGTCTGGCGCCTTGATCCGGCGCGGCTGGCCATTCAACTCGAAGAAGACGGTCACCAGACCTTCCTCGTCGGGTTCGGAAATCGCCAGATTGTCGATCACCAGGGTGACGCCCGGCTCCAGATCGACCATCAATTCGTCGCCGACCTCCAGTCCGTAGAAATAGGCGGGCGTCGGCAGGCGGCTGACGGGGCCGTAAAGCTCGCCGGCGGCCGCGAAATCGACGAAGACCTTCGGATACATCAGGTAGGAGGACAGTTCGGCCTCGCTGACGGCGCGGCCGATCTCCGTTTCGACGGTCTCCCTGGCGGCCGTGAGGTCGACCGGCGGGAACTGGGCGCCGGGGCGCGCGGTATAGGCTGCCTCGCCCTTCAGGGCCTTCAATTGCAGCGCTTCGGGCCAGCCGCCGGGCGGTTGGCCGAGATCGCCCTTGAACATCGAGATGACGGAGGCCGGGAAGGAAATATCCTTTGCCGGGTCGGCCACATCCTCCGGCCGCAGGTCCTGGCTCACCATCATCAGCGCCATGTCGCCGACGACCTTGGATGAAGGCGTCACCTTCACGATATCGCCAAAGAGCGCGTTGGCGTTGGCATAGGCCTGGGCGACCTCATGCCACCGGGTTTCCAGCCCGAGCGAGCGGGCCTGTTCCTTCAGGTTGGTGAATTGCCCGCCCGGCATTTCGTGCAGATAGACTTCCGACGCCGGCCCTTTCAGGTCGCTTTCGAAGGCGGCGTATTGATTGCGCACGGCCTCCCAATAGAACGAAATCCGCCGGATCCATTCGGGATCGAGGCCCGGATCGCGTTCATGGCCGCGCAAGGCTTCGACGATCGAGCCGAGGCAGGGCTGGGACGTGTTGCGGGAGAATGCATCCATCGCCGCGTCGACGGCATCGGCGCCGGCATCGACCGCCGCCAATACGGTCGCGGCGGAAATGCCGGATGTGTCGTGGGTGTGGAAATGCAGCGGCAGATCCGTCGCATCCCGCAGCGCCTTGAAAAGCCGGGTCGCGGCGGCGGGCTTCAGCACGCCCGCCATGTCCTTGACGGCGATGATGTGGGCGCCAGCGCGCTCCAGTTCCTGGGCGAGCGACACATAGTACTTCAAATCGTATTTCGGCCGCGCCGATGACAGGATGTCGCCGGTGTAACAGATGGCGGCCTCGCACAAGCCGCCTTCCGTGCGGACGGCGTCCATGGCGAGACGCATGTTCTCCACCCAGTTCAGGCAGTCGAACACACGGAACAGGTCGACGCCGCCAGCCTTCGCCTGGGCGACGAAATGGCGGACGACATTGTCCGGGTAATTCGTATAGCCGACGCCGTTCGCGCCGCGCAGCAGCATCTGCAGCAGCAAGTTCGGCGCCGCTTGCCGCACTTCCGCCAACCGCTCCCAGGGGTCTTCGGTCAGGAAGCGCATGGCGACATCGAAGGTCGCGCCGCCCCAGCACTCGAGCGAGAGCAGCTCGGGCAGGGCGCGGGCATAGGTTCCGGCGACCGCGACGATGTCATGGGTGCGCATGCGGGTCGCGAGCAGGGACTGGTGGGCGTCGCGCATCGTCGTGTCGGTCAGGAGCACGCGGGTTTCGGCCCGCATCCACTGGGCGAATTTCTCCGGTCCGTCCCGGTCGAGCCGCTGCTTCGTCCCGTCCGGAATGGCCGCGTCGCTATAGGGCGCCACGGGCTTCGCCGAGACCGGCGGCAGCGGCCGCCCGCGGGTTTCGGGATGCCCGTTGACGGTGACGTCGGCCAGATAGGTCAGAAGCTTGGTCGCCCGGTCGGCGCGGCGGACGTGATCGAACAATTCCGGGGTGTTGTCGATGAACTTGGTCGTATAGGTGCTGTCGCGAAAATGGGGGTGGCCGATGATGGCTTCCAGGAAAGTAAGGTTGGTCGCTACGCCGCGAATGCGGAATTCCCGGAGCGCCCGATCCATGCGCAGGATCGCTTCTTCCGGCGTCGGCGCCCAGGCCGTCACCTTCTCGAGCAAGGGATCGTAGAAGCGGGTGATGACCGCGCCCGAATAGGCCGTGCCGCCGTCAAGGCGGATGCCGAAGCCCGTGGCGCCCCGGTAGGCAGTGATGCGGCCATAATCCGGGATGAAATTATGTTCCGGGTCCTCGGTGGTGATCCGGCATTGCAGGGCGTGGCCGTTGAGCTTGATGTCGGCCTGCGCCGGGATGCCAGAGCCAGCTTCGCCGATGCGCGCGCCCTCCAGGATGCGGATCTGGGCTTTGACGATGTCGATTCCGGTGACTTCTTCCGTCACCGTATGCTCGACCTGGATGCGGGGATTGACCTCGATGAAATAGAACTTGCCGCTATCCATATCCATCAGGAACTCGATGGTTCCAGCGCCCCGGTATTGGGTTTCCCTGGCGATGGCGAGGCCGTAGCCGGAAAGCTCGGCCCGTTGCCCCTGGGACAGATACGGGGCCGGCGCGCGCTCGACGACTTTCTGATTGCGGCGCTGGATCGAGCAGTCGCGCTCAAAGAGATGGACTGCGCCGCCGTGGCTGTCGCCGAGGATCTGCACCTCGACATGGCGCGCCCGCTCGATCAGCTTTTCCAGATAAACCTCATCCTTGCCGAACGCGGCCATGGCCTCGCGCTTGCCTTCAAGGACTTCCCGATGCAGGTCGACCTCGCTCCGGATCGCGCGCATGCCCCGGCCGCCGCCGCCCCATGACGCTTTCAGCATCACGGGATAGCCGATCTCCGCCGCCATGCGGGCGATTTCCGTCGGGTCGTCCGGCAAGGGCTCCGTCGCCGGGACCACCGGAACATCGATGCTGATGGCGAGATTGCGCGCCTGCACCTTGTTGCCGAGCCGCCGCATCGTCTCCGGCTTCGGGCCGATGAATATGATGCCGGCGGCTTCGCAGGCGTCGCAGAACTCCGGGCTTTCGGAGAGCAGGCCATAGCCTGGATGGATCGCGTCGGCGCCGGACGCGCTGGCGACGCGGATGATTTCGTCGATCGAAAGATAGCTCTCGATCGGCCCCATCGGCTTCTTCAGGTGCGGCCCGCGGCCGATCAGATAGCTCTCATCCGCCTTGAAGCGGTGCAGCGCCAGCTTGTCTTCCTGCGCCCAGACCGCGACCGTGCCGATGCCCAGTTCGTTGGCGGCCCGGAAAATCCGGATCGCGATTTCAGACCGGTTGGCTACGAGAATCTTCTTGATGGACATGCCGCAGTCTCCTTCCGAGCGAACCAACCGAAACGGGATACCGGACCGAGCATAGCGCACGGCAATATTGTTCAACGACAAGATTCCGTCGAACAAAGAGCTGGACCGGGCGACGGACGCTTGCCGGGCCGCCTGCCTTCGCTTGCGCGCCTGGCTTTCAAGGCATAGCCTTTTCGCCATGGACTGAATTTGCAGGAAGGGGCTCTCGCATGCACGATATTGTCATACGCGGCGGCACGATCATCGACGGTACGGGCAAACCCGGATATGTCGGCGATGTCGCCATCGACGGCGACGTTCTGGCGGCCGTCGGCGGCGAGATCGGGCCGGGCAAGCATGAGATCGATGCGAAAGGCCTTCTGGTTACGCCCGGCTGGGTCGACGTCCACACCCATTATGACGGCCAGGCGACCTGGGACCCGATGCTCGCGCCCTCGTCCTGGCATGGCGTGACGACCGTGCTGTTCGGCAACTGCGGCGTCGGCTTCGCGCCGTGCAAGCCGGAAGACCACGACGCCCTGATCGACCTCATGGAAGGCGTCGAGGATATTCCGGGCATCGTGCTCGCCGAGGGGCTGAAATGGGATTGGGAAAGCTTCCCTGAATTCCTCGACGCGCTTGAGCGGCAGCCGCGGGCGATCGATGTTGGCGCGCAGATGCCGCACCATCCGCTGCGCGTCTACGTCATGGGCGACCGCGCCATCAATTTCGAGGACGCGACGCCCGAAGACATCGCCGAGATGCGCCGCCTGACGGAAGAAGCCCTGAAGGCCGGCGCCTTCGGCTTCACGACCTCGCGGACGGAATCCCACCGCACCACCAAAGGCGAGCGCGTGCCCGGCCGCTATGCGGCGGCGGACGAACTGATCGGCATCGGCCAGGCCTTTTCCAGCGTCGACCATGGCGCCTATGGCATGCTGAACGACTTCGAGGACGAGGCGGCGGAATTCGACTGGATGCGTCAGGTCGGGCAGGACACCGGCCGCCCGCTCTGGTTCCTGATGACCGACCGGTATTCCGACCCGACGCGCTGGCGCCGCTTGATGAGCAATGTGCATCAGGCGCGTGACGCCGGCGCCGATGTCACGGCGCAGATCGCCGGCCGCGCCGTCGGCGTCATCCTCGGCCTCTCCACTTCGCTCACGCCCTTCAGCGGCCGGCCGAGCTTCGCGGCGCTCGATGGCTTGCCTCAGGCGGAACGGGTGGCGAAGCTGAAGACGCCGGAGATGCGCGCCAGGATTCTGGGCGAGGAAAATTCCGATGTCATCCTGTCCCGCCTGCCGCCCCTGCAACGGGCCATCGCGACCATGTGGAGCCGGATGTACATCCTGAACGATCCGCCGGAATACGAGCCGAAGCCCGAGGCGGCGGTCGAGGAAGCGGCGCGTCTCGCCGGCAAGGAGCCGCAGGAATTCGTCTACGACTTCATGACCGAAGGCGATGGCGGCGGAATGATCCTCTTCCCGGTCACGAACTTCGTGACCGGCGATCTGGAGCCGGTGCACGAGATGATGCAAGACCCGGCGACGATCATCGGGCTTGGCGACGGCGGGGCCCATTGCGGCCAGATCTGCGACGCCAGCATGCCGACCTTCATGCTGACCCATTGGACGCGCGACCGCACCCGCGGCGGCAAGTTCCCGATCGAGTGGGCGGTGCGCCGCCTGACGAGCGAAACCGCCGACTTCTTCGGTTTCAAGGATCGGGGCCGCCTGGCGCCCGGCCTCAAGGCGGACGTCAACATCATCGACTATGACGCGCTGCAGATCCGACGCCCCGAGGTAATCTTCGACCTGCCCGCCGGCGGGCGCAGGCTGGTGCAGCGGGCGGAAGGATATGTCCGGACGATCAAGTCCGGCGAGACGATCTTCGAGAACGGGCAGGCGACTGGCGCGTTGCCGGGCAAGCTCGTCCGCGCCGGATGACGATCGACGCAATCGCGCTTGAGGTCTTCTCGAACCGGTTGCTCGCGATTGCGGAGGAGATGGGCCGTCGCCTGGTCCGCTCCTCCTTTTCGCCGAACATCAAGGAACGGCGGGACTGTTCGACGGCGATCTTCGCGGCCGATGGCCGGCTGATCGCCCAGGCGGCGCATATCCCCATTCATCTGGGCTCGCTCTTCGGCGCGGTCGCGGCCATCGTTGCGAAGTTTCCGCTTGAGCAGATGCAGCCCGGCGACGCCTTCATCGCGAACGACGCCTATCTCTGCGCCGGGACCCATCTCAACGATATCTCCATCGTCCAGCCGGTGTTCATTGAAGGACGGCCGCAGTATTTCGCGGCCTGTATCGGCCATCATACCGATGTCGGCGGCCCGACGCCGGGATCGATCGCGCCCGATGCGGCGTCGATCTTCGAGGAAGGCATCCGCATTCCCGCGACCCAGGTCGTGCGCGCCGGGACGGTCGATCGCGGCCTGATCGACTTGATCGCCCACAATACCCGCGAGCCCGAAGTGCGCATCCTGGATCTGGATGTTCAGATCGCAGTCGCCCGCTTCGGCGCGATGCGTTTGGCGAGCCTGGCGGAGACCGAGGGCCCGGCCAACATGGCCGCGCTCGCCAATGCGCTGCTGGACTATGCCCGACGCCGCCTCGCGGGGCGGATCGCGGCCCTGGCAGACGGCGTCTACAGCCACACTGTTTGGATGGACGATGACGGGCTTGGCGGCGATCCCCTGCCGATCACGGCGACGCTGACGGTCGCAGGCGATCAACTGGCGTTCGATTTCGCTGGGTCCGGCCCGCAATCGCGCGGCGGCTTCAACTTGCTCCCGTCCGGCGTGATGGCGACGGTCGGCTATGCGATCAAGGCGCTGCTCGACCCGGATCTGCCGCCGAACAGCGGCCTGTTCGACGCGATTTCGCTGGCGATCCCGGAGGGCACGATCCTGAACCCGCGCTTCCCGGCCGCTGTCGGCGCGCGCACCACCACCTGTCAGAAGCTGGCGAGCGCCATTTTCGGCGCGCTCCAGCCTGCGCTCCCGGCAGAGCGGACGATGGCGTCCAGCCACGATATCCTGGCGTCCATGGTGTTCGGCGGCGAGCAGCGGGACGGCAAGCCCTATGTCTACCTGGAAACCATCGGCGGCGGGAACGGCGCCCTGATCGGGCTGGATGGGATGGACGGCGCCCATTGCCACATCACCAATTCCCTGAATACGCCGGCGGAAGCGGTCGAAAACGCCTATCCGCTCCGGGTGATCGAATATGCGTTGGTCAACGATTCCGGCGGCGCCGGGCGATGGCGCGGCGGCATGGGGCTGGCGCGCGAGTTGGAAGCCGTCGACCGGCCGGCGTCGTTCTCCAGCCGCGGCGACAACTTCAAAACGGCGCCGACCGGGGCCGCCGGCGGCGGCGAGGGCGGGCGGGCTTCGGTCGTGATCGATCCCGGCGGGCCGAATGAACGGATCGTCGATACGAAGCAGCGCCGCCTGACCCTTGCGGCCGGCGCGCGCATCCGCCTGCTGACGCCGGGCGGCGGCGGCTTCGGCGCGCCTGTGGATCGTTCGGTCAGCGCCCTGGCGGCGGATCTGGCGGACGGGAGGGTTACGCCTGCCGCGGCGCGGGCGAGCTACGGCGACGCGCTGGTCGAACGGGCGCTCGCCGTCAGAGACGTCGGTTGATGCTTTGTTGGCTTTCCGTCGGTTACGGCGGTTTCTTGCCATGCCGTAAAATCTGTGATTGAAGGCGGTGTCGCGCGAGGGCTTAAGCGCTTTGGCGTAGGTCGCGCCAACATGGTTAGGCTGTTGGCATTAGTATCAAGGAAACCGGCCAAGGCCGGTATTAGGACGGATCGAACTGATCTATGGTGTAGAGACGTTCAATGGGCGGCACGGGGGGACGAACCGGGCAGTCGCGGCGGACGGCACGACGGTTTTGAAGCCAGGAGGGCTTTTGCAATGCACATGGTCGCACTGATGGCGTTTGCATTCTTGTTGGTCGCCTTTGTCGGCGACGGCGACGAGTTTGACCGAGCCTGGGATGCGGCGGCCGAGGGCCGATTTGAAACGGCCGCGTATCATTACACCTCTGCAATCGAGTCGGGCGCGTTGTCGCGCGAGGATCGCTCGGTCGCCTACAATAATCGCGGGGTCGCATGGGCGCGGCTCGGATATTTCGATCGCGCGCTCGCGGATTTTGACGCAGCTCTGTCCTTGGCACCGGGCGATTCCATCCTGTTCACGAACATCCAGTCGGCGCGCCGGGAAGCTGTCGGGCAGCGCGGCGACGCCGTGCATGCCGAATATGCGCCGCGCGAGCGCACCGGCAGTTTCTGGTTCCTGTAGCGGCTGCGGTCCGGGCGGCGTAGGCTTCCATATTCGCCTCGCATAATCGCCCGGAGCTCTCGCAGATGTCGAACGACCAGCAATCAGCGCCGACCGAAACCCGTCCCTGGCGGCGGCCCAAGGTCGCCGATCAGCGCTACTTCGAGGATTTCAAGCTCGGCGAACGCTTCATCTCGCCGTCCCGAACCCAGACCGACGCCTTGTTCGCCGCCTTCCAGATGGCGAGCGGCGACAATCATCCGATCCATTACGACATCGAATTCTGCCGCGACCTGGGCTTCCCAGGCCTGCTCGCCCATGGCATGCAGGTGCTGATCCAGGCGGCGCCGGGCGCCGGGGACTTTCCGTTTGTCGTGCAGGACTCGTTGAAGGCGATCGTCGAACTTTCGGCGCGCTTCAAGGCGCCGGTATTTTCCGGCGACACGACCTATCCGATGCTGGAAGTGATCGGCCTCGAGGCCGGCCGCACCACCGGCGTCGTCGTCCTTAGGGCGACAGTCCATAACCAGCGGGACGAACTGTGCATGGAAGGCGAAATCAAGACGCTGTTGAAGAAGCGGACGCCCGGCTAGAGCGTCGGGCGTTAAGTGAGAATCGAATTGGTTGGTGGGGATTCCCAT
>CALAHN010000126.1 GCA_937891825.1 uncultured Alphaproteobacteria bacterium | reverse complement strand
GGAACTTCCTCAGAAACGCTGCATATGTTGCAGATTAATCGCCCGACGCTCTAGTCGGCGAGGACCATAGGGCGCTGCTGCCCATGTCCGCCTTGACGGGCGCGTTCATCATCGTGGCCGCGTCCACGGTCGCAAAGCTGATATCGCCGGGCGGCGTGGTCCCGATCGGCATCGTGACCGCCGTGATCGGCGTGCCATTTCTCTTCGGGCTCATCCTGCGTGGCCGAGGCGGCGGACTATGACGCTCGAAATTTCCGGAATTTCGGTCCGCTATGGCCGCGCTATCGCGCTCGCCCAGATCGACGCGCGCTTCGCCCCAGCGGAAATGACGGCGCTGATCGGGCCGAACGGCTCCGGCAAATCGACCTTGCTCAAAGCGATGGCGGGCCTCATCGCCGCGACGGGCGATGTCCGCCTGGATGGCCAAGCGCTCGCCAGCGGTTCGCGGCGCCGCACGGTCGCCTATATGGCGCAGGAGATCGGCGCGACTTCCACTCTAACCCTGCTTGAAGCCGTGCTGCTGGGGCGCTTGAGTTCGCTCGGCGTCAGGCCCCCGTCGCATTTGGTCGACGAAGCTGCGGCGATGTTGGCCCGCTTCGGCTTGGCGGCGCTCAGCCGGCGACGCCTCGACGAAGTCAGCGGCGGGCAGCGCCAGCTTGCGTATCTGGCCCAGGCGCTTTTCCGTCAGCCCAGGGCGTTGCTGTTGGACGAGCCGACAGCCGCGCTCGACTTGCGCCATCAATTGATCGTGCTGGAGGCTGTCAGCCGCTATGCGGCGGAGAGCGGGACCGTCGCCGTCGTCGCGATGCACGACCTCAGCCTCGCGGCGGGGACGGCGCGCCAAATCCTCTGCCTGACCGAAGGCGCCGTCGACGCCTTGGGCCCGCCCGCCGCGGTGCTGACGGCTGAGCGGCTGCGACGCGTGTGGGGCGTCGAGGCCGCAGTCTTCGAAGCCGCAGGCCGGTTGCAGGTGACGCCGCTCCGCCCAGCCGCCGGCCGGACGCCGTTCAATTATTCAGATAATTGAAAGGGCGGCGGGCGACGCGGCTGCTCGCTCTCGCCGCCGCCGCTCACGTTTCCGCGGCTGGGAGCATGTCTTCCGGCGCCAAGCCCGTCGTAAAGCCGTCGATGCTCTTCATGTTCTTCATGCCCCAGTATTTGCGGAGCTGGCTGGCGTCCCGGGCGCCCCAGTACTTGGCCAGATTTTCGCGATCCTCCTGGTAGTCATACAGCGGGACGGCCGTGCCGCAGGAGGTTTGGACAAGGTCGACCGCGAGGCGGATGATCTGGCGCGCGCCCGGCATCTCCACGAAATGTGGCAGCAGGGATTCGTATTCGGCTGACCCGCGCAGCAAAGACTGCGCCTGCCCGTAGAGCCGCAGGATCATCGGGGCGCCGTCGAAGGCGCAGAACATGATCGTCAGGCGCTTGTCGTCGGAGGCCAGGAGATGCGCCCGGGTCTCGTTGCCGCTCCCGGTGCAGTCCAGGTAGGCAACGTCATTGGCGCCCAGCACCTGAAGCGACGACATGCCTTTCGGCGACAGGTTCACCCGTCCGCTTGGCGCAGCGGTGGCGACGAAGAACATCTTCTGCTGTTCGATGAAAGTCCGGTGCTTGGCTTCGATCGACTGGAACTGCTGGCCCATCGCGAACGGCCCTCCCATGCATGTCTATTGAGGCAGCTTAGCCGGACTTGGATACCAGTTTAAGGCGCGAATTTATCCTAGTATAATATCTACCATGAGCCAGAATTATCCACAAAAGCAAAGTCAGGCGCTCGGCGCGTTCCTGCGGGCGCGGCGCGAAGTCATCACGCCGGGGTCCGTCGGGCTGCCGGCAGGCATCCGGCGCCGCACGCCGGGCTTGCGGCGGGAGGAAGTCGCGCAGCTCAGCAACGTCAGCGCGACCTGGTATGCCTGGATCGAGCAGGGCCGCCCGGTCTCGGTCACGCCGGCGACGCTCGCGCGCCTGGCCCGCGGGCTGCAGATGTCCCGGGCGGAGCGCGCCTATCTGTTCGAGCTTGCCGGCAAGCTCGACCCGGACTGGAACCAGGACATGCGGGAAGACGTGCCCGAAGCGGTGCTCGCCTGCGTCGATGCGATCGAGGCGCCGGCCTATGTCCTGGATCGTCTATGGACCGCCCGGCGCTGGAACGGCGCCGCCGAACGGCTTTTCGGCGGGTGGCTCGACCGCGGCGGCGAGCCCAATCTTCTACGCTTTGTGTTCTGCCATCCGAAGGCGCGCAGCCTGATTTGCGATTGGGAGGAACGCGCCCGCCGCGTCGCCGCCGAATTCCGCGCGGCCACGACCAGCCACGTCGAAGACCCGGAGCGGGACGCCCTCATCAACGATCTGGCCCGTGAAAGCCGGGACTTCGCCGCATTCTGGGCGGCCCACGGCGTTCTGAAGCGCGAGGGCGGCGCACGCGCCTTCAACCACCCGTCCGACGGCCTGCTCCGCTATGAACAGGTGTCGTTGAATATCGCAAGCTGGCCGGACTTCCGGCTGACCATTCTCATCCGCCAGCCTGCTGCGACGGGTTGAAACCGGCTGGAGCATGGCGCGGTTTGGGCGGGGCACGGCATCTGCGTGCGACCGTCACATAAGGTTCACACGACGCGCTCGCTTTTTCGGATATTCATGAATTATGGAAATAGATCGAAGCATTGAAACCCTCTCGGCCCTGGCGCACCCAGGGCGTCTCGCGGTTTTCCGCCTGTTGGCCAGGCGGGCGCCCGATGCTGTGCGGGCTGGCGAGATTGCGGGCGCGCTGGAGCTCAAGCCCAATACGCTCTCCAACTATGTTTCCGTGCTCAGTCGCGCCGGTCTGATTACGGCGCATCGCTTCGGAACATCGATTTCCTATCGCATCAATCTGACGCGCGCGGGCGAGTTCATCGATTTCCTGGTGATGGATTGCTGCCGAGGCCGTCCGGAGTTGTGCGATCCGCTCGCAGCTCACGCGTTGCACAGGCTTGAAAAGGGATTCCCTCAAATGACCGATCGAAAGTTCAACGTCCTGTTTATATGCACCGGCAACTCGGCCCGATCGATCTTTGCCGAGGCGATCATCAATCGCGAAGGGGCAGATAAATTCCAGGGCTTCTCTGCAGGTACAAGCCCATATTCGGAGTTGAACCCCAACGCATTGGAGGTGCTGCGCCAACTCGGCTACGACACGTCCAAGCTGAAGGCAAAGAATATCAGCGAGTTTCAAAAGCCCGACGCGCCCAAGATGGATTTCGTGTTCACCGTTTGCGATCGAGCGGCGAACGAGGAATGCGCGCCATGGCCCGGCCAGCCCATCTCTGCACATTGGGGCTTGCCTGATCCGGTGAAGGTCGAGGGCACAACCGCTGAAAGGGCGCTCGCCTTCAAGGATGTCTTCCGCGCCATGCGGCTGCGGCTGACGGGTTTTCTCGCCCTGCCGATCGATAAGCTCGATCGTGTTTCGCTTCAGAAGGCGCTGGATGAGATCGGGGAAAAGCAAGTCCGATCCGACTCTCAAGCAAGCTGAGCCGGATGGCGAAGATCGTGATCGCCGGGCTCGCCAGGATCGACAAATTGGACCGGTCGCGGCTTGGTCGAGAAGGGCGATCATGGCGCGGCCGTCTTGCTCAACGACATCAAGGGCGCCCGACGGGCATGCCCAGCTTCTGGAGTTCGACGGCGCTCTAGATCAACGAGGTAGAGCATGGACCGCGCGCTCGCTTGAGCGCGCCATGCCCTATCCCTCCAGCGCCGCCCACATTTCGGCGTCGCGTTTGGCGGTCCAGATCTTGGGGTCGATCAGGCCGTTGGCTTCGTCATAGGCGCGGGCGACGTTGAAGGGCATGCAGTGGTCGAAGATCACCCAGTCGCCGAATTCCGGGCGCATCGCCGCATAGACCGCCTTGTAGGTCTCCTTCAGGCTTTTGCCTTCCTCGACGCAGGCGTCGGCGCCCTCGTAGAGCGCATCGATGAAGGCGGCCGTGCCCGTGAAGGCGTCCTTGATCTTCTGGGGCGTGTCGAGCGCCGCGCCGCGGCCGGGGACGATCTTGGCGGCGCCGAAATCCTGCACCGCGTCGAGCGTGCCGATCCAGTCGCCGAGATAGGCGTCGCCGCAATACAAGGCAGAGCGGTATTCGACGATGTCGCCGGAGAACATCACCTTCTCCTTCGGCAGCCAAACGACCGTATCGCCCTTGGTGTGGGCGCGGCCGGGCTGGACGATCTGCACCTCCCGGTCGCCGAGCCAGAGGGTCATGGCGCCCTCGAAGGTCTGGGTCGGCCAGGTCAGTCCCGGCACGCTTTCGATGCCCTGGAAGAGGCGCGGGAAGCGCCTGGCCTCGCTTTCGAAATCCTGCTGGCCGCGTTCGGCCACCAGGTCGCGGGTGTCCTGGCTCATGATGATCTCTGAGGCGCCATAGCCCGAGGCGCCCAGCACGCGCACTGCATGATAGTGCGACAACACCAGATGCTTGATCGGCTTGTCCGTCACCTTGCGGATTTCATGGACGAGCTTCGCCGCCAGGATCGGGGTCGCCAGCGCCTCCAGCACGACGACGCTCTCCGGCCCGACGATGACGCCGGCATTGGGGTCGCCCTCGGCCGTGTAGCCATAGACTCCGTCCGCCAGTTCCGTGAACGAGACGACTTTCTCCTCCAAGTCCGCCTGGGACGCGAATGCCTTGGCCATCGAAATCGCTCCTTCTGTCAAACCGCCTGTCTGCGAGTCCGCAAGTCCGCCAGCATTACGCGAGCGCCAGGAGCTTGCAAAGCGCCGCCTACCCCGCCAGGCGCTCGATCGCCGCCGCCATGGCGAGGGTGCGCTCCGCCTGGGCGGCATGGAGGTTCTCGATCAGGCGGCCGTTCAGCGTCGCGACCCCCTGGCCGGCCGCCAGGGCGTCCCGGTAGGCGGCGACGACCGCCGCCGCGTCGGCGACCGCAGCCGCCGACGGCCCGAAGGCGGCATTGGCGGGCGCGACCTGCTTCGGGTGGATCAGCGTCTTGCCGTCGAAGCCCATGGCCGCAGCTTCGGCGCAGTGGGCCTGGAACTCGGCTTCGTCGGCCAGGTTGAGATGCACCCCATCCAGCACCGCGACGCCGTAGGCCCGGCCCGCCAAGAGGGCGAGGCCGAAACTCGTCATGAACGGCCGCCGGTCGGGCGTATGGGTCGCCTTCAGGTCGACGGCGAGGTCGGATGTGCCGAGGACCAGCGCGCCCATACGCGGCGCGGCCGCGATCGTCTCGACGCGGAGCACGCCGCGCGGGGTTTCGATCATCGCCCAGATCGCCATGGCCGCCGGCGCGCCGGCCGCAGCCAGCAGCGCCGCCGTTTTCAGGACAGTTTCCGCCGATTCGACCTTGGGCACGACCACGGCATGGGCGCCCGATCCGGCGATCGCCTGGATATCCGCATAGCCCCAGGGCGTGTCGAGGCCGTTCGCCCGGATCGCGATTTCCCGCGCGCCATACGCGCCGGAAGCGGCGGCCGCCACGGCCATGTCCCGCGCCGTCGCCTTCGCATCCGGCGCGACCGCATCCTCCAGATCGAAGATCAGGGCGTCGGCGGGCAGGGACTTGGCTTTTTCGAGCGCCGAGGCGCGGCCGGCAGGCATATAAAGCACGCTGCGGCGGGGCCGAATCGGCGCTGTCGGTTGGGACATTGGCAAGCTCCTGGCGTATAAGAAAAAGATCGACCGATATGTGGAGGCGTACGAGCAGGGCCCGTGAAGAGCGTTCAGGATAGCGATCTCGTGCTGACGCTCCAATCCAGCGTCGCTTACGGCCATGTAGGCAATGCGACGGCGGCTTTCGCCATGCAGCGGCTCGGCCGCGACGTGATCCGCATCGATACGGTGCGCTTCTCCAATCACCCGAAGCACGGCGGCTACAGCGGCGGCCCGGCGGCGGCCGCCGACATCGACGCGCTCGTCGATGGGCTGGCGGCGCGCGGGCTGCTCGGGCAGGTCGCCGCAGTGATCTCGGGCTATCTCGGCACGGCCGAAAACGCCGCCGCCGTCGCCCGCGCCGTCCAGGCGGTGCGGGCCGCCCGGCCGGATGCGCTCTATTGCCTCGATCCCGTCATCGGCGACTGGCCGGCGGGCCGGTATGTGGACGCCGCCATACCGCCCGCGATCGTGTCCGACCTGCTGCCGCTCGCCGATATCGTGACGCCGAATGCGTTCGAGCTGGCGTGGCTCTCCGGCCGGACTGTCGATTCGCTGGAGTCGGCCGCCGCCGCCGCCCGGACGCTCGCGGCGCCGGGGCGGCTGGTGGTCGCGACGGGCGTCCGCCTGGGCGACAGCCTCGCAAGCCTCGCCCTGACGGCGAAGGCGGGCTGGCGCGTCACGGCGCCCGTGGTCGATGCGCCCGCCTTCGGCGCGGGCGATCTGTTCTCCGCTTTGTTCCTCGCCCGTTATCTGGAACAGGGCGCGCCGGACGCCGCGCTCGCGCTCGCCGCAAGCGCTGTCCATGCCGTCTTCGAGGCGACCCGCCGCCTTGGCCGGCCGGAGCTGGCGTTGATCGCCGCCCAGGCGGCGCTTGCGGCGCCGCCCCGTCTCTTCGCCGCAGAAAGGATCTAGCCCCCATGGCAGGCGGCTCGCCCGACGATCTGACCTGGCTGCACGATGCGGTCGTATATCTTGGCGCCGCCGTCGTCGTGGCCCCGGTCTGCGCGCGCCTCAAGACCACGCCGATCCTTGGCTATCTGATCGCGGGCGTGGCGCTCGGGCCCTACGCTTTCGCCGTCGTCAAGGATATGGAGGGCGCGCGCGGGCTGGCGGAGCTTGGCGTCGTGCTGCTGATGTTCACCATCGGGCTGGAGCTATCGTTCCAGCGCTTGCGGATGCTGGCCCGACAGGTGTTCGGGTTCGGCTTCGTCCAGGTGGCGCTGACGGCGACGGGCGTTTTCATCTTCGGCCGCATGGCGGGCCTCTCGCTGGAGGCGGCGCTGCTGGTCGGCGGCGCGCTCTCGCTGTCCTCGACGGCTCTGGTGCTGCGGCTGCTGGCGGAACGATCCGCTTTGAACTCGAAGCTTGGCCGCCTGGTGTTCTCGACGCTGCTCTTCCAGGATCTCGCGGTCGCGCCGATGCTGGCGGCGGCCCCGCTGATCGCGCTCGCCGACGAAACGACGACGCCGAACATCGCCGAGCTCATGACCGCATTCGGCCTGGCCCTGGGCGCCGTCTTCGGCATCGTCGTCTTCGGGCGCTATTTCATGCGCCCGTTTCTGGGCGTGATCTCCAGCCTGAACAGCCGCGAGGTCTTTGCGGCATCCAGCTTGTTGATCGTGCTGGTCACGGCCTGGGCCGGCGCGGCGGCAGGGCTTTCGATGGCGCTTGGCGCATTCCTGGCCGGCATGATGCTCGCCGGCTCCGGCTACCGGCACCAGGTCGAGAACGAACTGGTGCCGTTCCGGGGGCTGCTGCTCGGCCTGTTCTTCATGTCGATCGGCGCGTTGATCGATGTGACTGCGCTGATCGACCTCTGGCGCGAGGCGCTTGCCGCCACGGCCGCGCTTATCCTGTTCAAGATGCTGGTGATTACCGGCCTCGCGCGGCTCTGGGGTTTCCCGTGGGCGACCGCGCTGCATGCCGGACTGCTGCTCGCCCAGGGCGGCGAGTTCGCCTTCGCGCTCGCCGCCATCGCCATGGGCGGCGGGCTGGTGACCGAGATGCAGGCCCAGGTCTTCCTGCTGGCGACCGCGCTGTCGCTTGGCCTGACGCCGGCGCTGGCGGCGCTTGGCGCCTGGATCGATCACCGGCTGGAGCGGGCGGGCCTGCCGTCCCTGAAGGAACTGGAGACGGTCACGGCGGCCTCGCCCGGCTATGTCGTGATCTTCGGGTATGGCCGCGCCGGGCAGTCGCTGGCGAAAGTCCTGGACGCGGCCGCCGAAACCTATGTCGCGATCGATCATGCGCCGCCCCGCGTCCTGGCGGCGGCGAGTCAGGGCGCGCCGGTGTTCTATGGCGACGCCGCCCGCACGGAGACGCTGGCGGCGCTCGACATCGAGCAGATGCGGCTGGCGGTCGTTGGGGTCGGCGAATCGGAAGCCGGTCCGGACATCGTCGCCTGGCTGAAGGCGCGCCGGCCGGATCTCCCGGTCTATGCCCGCGCCGAGACCAAGATGAGCGGCGAAGTCCTGAAGGCCGCCGGCGCCGACGTCGTCGTCCATGAGGTGAACGAATCGAGTTTGCACATGGGCGGCGCCGTCCTCCGCGGCCTCGGCCGCAGCCGCGACGACGCGGCCGCCGCCATCGACCAATATCGCCAGGCCCAGTTCGAGGATACGGCGAGCTTCATCGATGCGAGCGGCCAGCGCTACGAAGGCAAGGCCCCGGCCCAGGGCGCGTCCGCCTGACGCGACGCGAAGCCGCTTCGGATCGCTTTCGCCTCGCGCCCAAACATGGTCTAGATTGCCGGTAGTTTCGCGTCATGACGGCCACGGTCTTATGGCGCGCGTCTGCCAGAGAAGGAACGCCGCCCTCATGGACATGAATTTCACCGCCGACGAACTGGCCTTCCAGAAAAAGGTCGCCGATTTCGTCGAAGCCAACCTGCCGCCCGATATCCGGACCAAGGTCGACCGCGGGATCGAGCTGACGCGGGACGACTTCGCGCGCTGGATGCGCATCCTCTCGACCCAAAACCTCGCGGCGGTCAACTGGGACAAGAAGGACGGCGGTCCCGGGCTTTCCATCGCCCAGAAGTTCCTGGCGGAAGAAGCGATCTTCCTTGGCGGCGCGCCGCGCATGGTGCATTTCGGCACCCGCATGGTCGGGCCCGTGCTGCTGGCCTTCGGAACGCCGGAACAGAAGGCCCGCTATCTGCCGAAGATCATCGCCAGCGAGGAAATCTGGTGCCAGGGCTATTCCGAGCCGCAGGCCGGATCCGACCTCGCGCAATTGCAATGCTCGGCGAAGCTGGACGGCGACCATTACGTCGTCAACGGCGTCAAGATCTGGACGAGCTATGCCCACTGCGCCGACCGCATGTTCACGCTTGTCCGCACCTCGAAGGAGCCGAAGAAACAGGACGGCATCACCTGCCTGCTGATCGACCTGAAGGCGCCCGGCGTCGAAATCCGGCCGATCATCACCCTGGACGGCAAGCATCACTTCAACCAGGAATTCCTGACCGACGTGCGCGTGCCGGTCGCCGACCGCGTCGGCGAGGAAGGCGAGGGCTGGAAGATCGCCAAGTTCCTGCTGGGCCATGAACGCTCGAACGCTTCCTATGTCTCGATCAACAAGCGGAACCTCAAGAAGCTGAAGGATATCGCCGCCGACCAGCGCGTCGACGGCGCGCGCCTCGCCGATGAGCCGGCCTTCCGGGCGAAACTGTCCGAGCTTGAAATCGATCTACAGGCGGCCGCGACCATGGCGATGCGCCAATTGGCCTCCGCCGCGGCCGACAAGCCGGTCGGCCAGGAAGCCTCGATCCTGAAAATCCGGGTGATGGACGCGCTCAAGCGCGGGCACGAACTGATGATGGAGGCGGGCGCCTATTACGCCCAACCCTTCGAGCAAGCCCAGATCCGGGGCGAAAGCAACGCCAGCCAGATCGGGCCGGACTACCTTTACCGCATGACGCCGGACTACTTCGAGAGCCGGGCGATGAGCATCGCCGGCGGCAGTCACGAAATCCAGAAGGACATCCTGGCGAAGCGCGCGCTGGGTCTCTGACCGGCAAAAGCCGGGCAGGCCGCGAGGCCGCTTGCGTCCGCCGCCGCGCCCGCTTAGCCTTTCATCCGAAAAACCAAAGAACAGGCGACTGTCGCCGCGAGAGGAGCCAAGGGGCTATGAATTTCGAACTGTCCGAAGATCAGGTCATGTTGCAGGAAAGCGTCAACCGCTTTGTGCAGAACAACTACTCCTTCGAACAGCGCCGCAAGATCGTCGGCGCGGATCAGGGCTATTCCGACGCCCATTGGGCGCAGTTTGCGGAGCTCGGCTGGCTTGGCATGGCGTTCCCGGAAGCGGCTGGCGGCTATGGCGGCACGCCAGTCGAGACCATGATCGTCATGGAGGAATTCGGCAAAGGCCTGGTCGCGGAGCCGTTCGTTTCGACGGTCGTGCTGGCCGGCGGCGCGCTGGTCCATGGCGGCTCTGACGCGCAGCAGCAGGCGCTCGTCCCGCAGATCGCGGAAGGCAAGCTGAAGATGGCGCTCGCCTTCGCGGAGCGGCAATCCCGGTACAATCTGGCCGACGTCGCGACGACCGCGAAGAAGTCCGGCGGCGATTATGTGCTGTCGGGCGCGAAAAGCGTCGTTTTCGGCGCGCCATCGGCCGACACATTCATCGTCTCCGCGCGGACGGCCGGCGGCCAGCGCGACACGGCAGGCGTGACGCTGTTCCTGGTCGATGCGAACGCGCCGGGCGTCGCGGTGCGGGGCTACCCGACCGTGGATGGCATGCGCGCGGGCGAGGTCACGCTGACCGACGTGAAGGTCGCGGGCGATGCTGTCGTCGGCGCGGTCGACGGCGGCTTTGACGTGCTGGACGCGACCATCGACGGCGCGATCGCCGCCACGGCCGCTGAAGCCGTGGGCGCCATGAGCACCCTCAACGACATGACGCTCGAATACATCAAGACGCGCGAGCAGTTCGGCCAGCCCATCGGCAAGTTCCAGGTGTTGCAGCACCGCATGGTCGATATGTTCATCGCCCATGAGGAAGCGAAATCCATGGCGATGATGGCGGCGATGCGGATCGACGACGCCGACGCGAGCGAACGGCGCAAGGCCGCCTCCGCGACGAAGGTGCAGATCGCGAAGTCCGCGCGTTTCGTCGGCCAGCAGGCGATCCAGCTGCACGGCGGCATCGGCATGACCGACGAATATGCGGCTGGCCACTATTTCAAGCGCCTCACCATGATCGACCGCAGCTTCGGCGACGGCGATTTTCATCTGGCGCGTTTCGGCGCGCTGAGCTAAGCGGAGGCGGTCGCGCTGGATCAGGTCGAGTCAGGGTCAAGGCTGGCGTCGCTTCCGGTTTTTTCGTCCGATATCAGGAGGCTGAAAGTACGGCCATGATGAAAAGCATCGTAGTAACGTTGGACGGGTCGAAGTCGAGCGAGAATGCGTGCAGCCTCGCGCTCGAAATCGCCGGCCGCACCGGCGCCGCGCTTGTCGGCCTGGGCGTGCTCGACGTGCCCTGGGTGACGGCGCCGCGCGCCACGCCGATCGGCGGCGGCTCCTATCAGACCCACCGCAATCAGGAGCTTCTGGCGAAAGGCCGCGAAAGCCTGCGCCAGCGCATCGACGCTTTTCATGTGCGCTGCGACGCGGCTGGCGTGAGCTGCGGCGCGATCGGCGCGGAAGGCGACCCGGTCGAACAGATCGACCAGGAAGCCGACCGCCACGATATGATCGTCATCGGTCGGGACACGAACTTCCACGGCGATCAGGATCATGACATCGGCGAAACCGTCGAGCGGCTGATCCACGACAATCCGCGCCCGCTAATGATCGCGCCAGCGGAAATCCCGCCGACCGCCGACCCGAATATCGTCGTCGTGACCTTCGACGGCAGCGTCACCGCATCCCGCGCCATGCACATGTTTCTTCTGCTCGGACTGGCGGACGGCCGCGAAATTCATGTGGTCTCCGTCAATGCGGACGGCGCGAAGGCGACCGCCATGGCGGAGCGGGGCGCGGCCCTGTTCCGCAATCATGGCGTCAAGGCCGAAGCGAACGGCGTCAAGTCGACCGGCGACCCCGGCGCGACGATCCTGGGCGCGGCGAACGCGGCCCGCGCCGGGCGGCTGGTCATGGGCGCTTTCGGCCATGACGGGCTGCTGCGCCGGACCTTCCTCGGCTCCACGACGAAGCGGTTGCTGCGCGAAGCGACCATGCCGGTTTTCGTTCACCACTAAACCCGAACAGGGCATGGACCACGCGATGCAGATCGTTCCCAAACCCTTCGACGCCGCCGCCTTCGAGCCATATGGCGAGTGTTTCGCGCTGCGCGATCTCGACGGCGACCGCCATGACTTCGCGGCGCGCATGGCGAACGGCCGCAGCCACGCCAGTCTGAACGTATCGGTCAGCCGCGCCAGGCCGGTCGCCGGGCCGATCAAGGTGACGGCGCTGGAACGGCATGATTTTTCGGCGCAAACCTTCGCGCCCATCGTGGTCGGCCGCTGGCTCGCCGCCGTCGCGCCGACGCTCCCCGACGGGCAGCCGGACTTCGAGAAGCTGCAAGCTTTCGTGCTGGATGAGACGGTCGGGATTTGCTACCGCCCGAACGTCTGGCATCATCCGTTCGCCTGTTTCGATCGCCCAGCCGAGATGCTGATGCTGCGCTGGGACGACCGCACGGAAGCCGATACGACCTGGGCGAAGGCGCCGCCGGGCGTCTCGATCGAGATAGCGGCGGTAACATAGCGGCGGGGCAAAGGCCGCGCCGCCCGAAGGTGGGTTGAACGTGATCCTTGGCTGGCGACGGACGCTTGCGGCGGCGGCGCTTGGGCTCCTGGCGATTTTTCCGCAATCCATCCGGGCAGACGTCGAAACGGTCGAAGCTTTTGTCGAGGCCAACCTGATCGCGACGTTTTATCACGAGCTTGGCCATGCCGTAATCGAGATCGAAGCCGTCCCGATCTTCGGTCAGGAAGAAGACGCGGCTGACGTCTTCTCCGTCATGATGATCCAGACCATCTACGAAGCTGAATCCGCCGAAGCGATCGCCTACGACGCCGCTCTGGGATTCTGGGCCGAAGCGGAGGAGCGACAGCGGATGAGCGACGAAATCCCCTGGTGGGACGTTCACGGCCCCGACGAGCAGCGGTTCTACAACACCGTCTGCCTGTTCTTCGGCGCCGACCCGAAGAAGCGCCGGGCTGTCGCCAGGGACATGGAGCTTCCGCAAGACCGCGCCGAACGCTGCGAGGCGGAGTACAGCCTGGCCGAAGCGAGCTGGGGCCCGATCCTGGACGAGATGACCGACCGCGGTCCCGGCAAGACCATCCGCTTCAAGGGCCGAACCGATTCGCTGACCGCCAGGCTCCTGAAGCAGGAGGTCGACGACCTGAACGCCCTGATGAGCCTCGCCGGCCGCCTGACGGTCGAGGTCGAAGCCTGCGGCGAGGCCAACGCCTTCTTCGACCCGGAAACCAGCACGATCACGCTCTGCCGGGAATTCGAGGCGAACCTGCGGCGGCTCGCTCGCTCGTTCGAGTAGCTGCGCCGCCGCCTCGATCAAACCAACCTTAGGCGGAATCGCCTAAGGTTGGATAATTTGATCGCTATCAATAAGATAGAGCGCGGCGATCAGTCGTCGAAGAACGCCAGCGTGCGGATTTCGATGCTTTCGCGTGGCCGCGCGCCGGCGGGCGCCGCAGGATCGTAGAAAGCCGAATGCGCCGTGAAGCGCGCCCTGCCGTCGGTCGCCGAATCGTAGCACTTGATCAACATCGCCTCGTCCGGCGTCTGCCGGGAGATATAGTGCCAGCGATGCTGCGGCGCGTGGGTGACGATATAGGTCTCGCCGACCCGGTCCCGGTAGATCAGGTCCTGCGCCACGAATGCGCGCGGATCGACGCTGTCGGCGCTGGCGATCGCGAGCGGCGCATCCTCGACCGGATGGCCGATCGGCCGCCAAAGATTGACGATGGCGAAGCGCTTCTCCAGCAGCGCCTCGGCTTCGTCGCCCATCAGGTCGCGCACCCGCTGGGGGCCGGACACTTCCGTGTAGTCATTATGGACGCGGGCGACAGGCATGCGGTCGGCGCCCGCTTGCGCGCGGCGGATCGTATGATCGAAGGTGATGACGCGGCTGGCGCCGGTCGCCTGCCGGACGATGGCCTCGGACTGGGCGTAGTAGGCAGTCCGGATCGCCTCTTCGTCGCCGAAATTGCGCACGACCGACGGCGCGGCGACGACGGCGAAGCCCTCCCGGTCGAGATCGGGCGCGGCCGCGATCCCGCGCAGATCGGCGACTGGCATCCGGACTGCATGGAAAGCGGCGTTCGTCTCAGCTTCGCCCGGCGCCGGCGCATAGGTCAGCCGATACGGCCTGGCCCCTGTCGGCACATAGTAGTTGAACTCGGCCTGGACGTCGGCGGCCGCTGCTGCTTGAGGCATCTGGGCGCTCCTTCTTCATAATGCGATCTGGCATGCCCCAATGTCGGGCGCCAGGGCCGAAAGTACTATCGGGCCAGGCGCCAAAGGGTCTTTGCGTGATATGCATCAATCAATGGCTATGGACCGCGATTACATCGTCCAGAACTGGCACATATGCCGGAAGATGTCGGGATGGTCGGTTTCGATCGCGTCCCAGCGCCGGAGGTCCGCCATCGCCTTGTCATCTGGAAAGCGGCCGCGGTAGAGCGCGGCGGCGCCGGGGTCGGTCAGCTCCAGCCCGATGACCGACAGGCCGAGCGCCTCGACCATGTCCGCCAGCTCAGCCGGCCGATATTCCGCTTCCTGGGCGTGGAACAGAAAGTCGCGCGCGCCGCTGGCGGCGTAGAAGTCGAGCTCCCGGGTCGCGAGCCAGGCGTCGGAGCCGGGCGGCGCATCGAGCGCATGGGCGCGCGCGGCCCGGAGGTCCGCATCGTCCCGGCCATGGAACCCGGCCGCCTGGAGCGCTTCGCGCGCCGCCACGACCCGGGCGCGGCCCCGACGGCAATAGAACCCGACGCGCATGGTCCCGCCCGGCCGCAGCAAGCTCTTGAGCACGCGCCACCCGCCGAGCGGATCGGACAGATGATGCAGCACGCCGACCGATTCGATGTGGTCGAAGCGCTGCTCCAGGCTCCTCAGCGCCATGATGTCCGCCTCCGCGAACCGGACCGCGCCGGTCCCCTTGAGCATCCGCGCTCCGTAGCCAAGCGCCGTCAGCGACAGATCGACCGCCAGAACCGACGCCCCCTGGAAGCGCGCCGCGACATCGGCGGCATGCTTGCCGGTCCCGCAGCCGGCGATCAGCACGTCTAGCCGGCCTTTCGGCCAGTCCGGCAGATGCGCATGGGGGAACAGCTCGGCCGCGACGACGCCGATCGGACGGGGCGTCCGGCCGCCGCCGACGGCGGTCCAGCGCGGATAGGGAAAGGCCTCGTATTGCGCCCTGACGGCCGCCGTCGCGGCATTGGGCACATGGCCGAGGGACGGCAGGCGCGCGGCGAGCCGGCGTTCCTCCAGCGGCTCGATCACGAGCGCCGCGGCGGCGGCGCGCCAGGGCCCCCTGGCGGCGGCGGCCAGACCAGCGATGCCGGCCAGGTCCGTCAGCGGCCGGTAGAGCCCGTAGACGAGATGCGCCGGCCCGAACCCGGCCGCCGCCTCCAGTTCCGCCCGGAGCGCCGCAAGCGTCGCCAGCTCCGCCGCTGTCTCCCGCCACATCCAGCCGTTCAAGAGCGCCTGCCGGGCGAGCGCCGTCAGCAGCGCCGGCAGTGCGGCCGGCCGACCGGGCGTCGCCAGCAGGCCCAGCCGGGTCCGGGTCAGCAGCGCTTCCAGATCGGCGTCCGGCAGGAGCGCGCGCTCCAGCAGCGTCAGCAGCAGCGGCTCGGCCCAAAGGCCCCTGTGCAGGTCATCCGGCGCAGCGGCCGTCAGGTCGTATTCCGCCTTGAGCAGGGAGATCGCCGCCGGCGCGAGCGGTTGCGGGTCGACGCCCGGCGCGGTCAGCACGCGCGCGACGACCGCCTTGACTGCCGGGCTAGCCTCGGAAAAGCGCATGTCCGCAAGATGCCGCGCCAATGGCCGATAAAGCGCCCTGGCCGAAGGGTTCGCATGGGCCGCCTGCAGCAATATCCGAAGCGCCGTCTGCCCGTCGCCCGCGCGCGCGGCGGCCGCAGCCGCGCCGATCGCGGCCGACGCGGCGTCGACCTTGGCTTTGGGTGATTGACGTAGGGCCATCGCTTCGTCCTTCCAGGCCGCGCATGTTAGATCGGGCGCCGATTTGGCGGAATCGCCCAAACGCAGATAAGTTGCCCGCTTTCAACCCATTAGAGCATCGATCGCACGCGACATTAAGCGTTCGGGCCATGCTCTGGATCAATTCGGCTTTTATCGGAACCACTATAAGGCGGACAGGTTGAACGCTATCATAGAGATTGAGCATGGACCGCGCGCTCGCGTGGGCGCGCCTTGCTCGAGAGCATGAGCAGACCATGACCTACGAGCAGATCGCCAGCGTCAGCGTCCTTGGGTTTGCGCTGCTCCTCTTCGCCTGGGGGCGGCTCCGCTATGACATGGTCGCCCTCGCAGCCTTGTTCGCGGGCGTCGTGCTTGGCGTCGTGCCCGGACAGGAAGCTTTCGACGGCTTCGGCCATCCGGCGGTGGTGACGGTCGCCGCCGTCCTGATCCTGAGCCGCGGGCTTTCCGAATCGGGCGCGACCAAGATCATCGCCGCCGCGCTGCAGCCGTTGTTCCGGGTGCAGTGGATGCATATCTCCAGCCTCTCCGGCGTCGCGGCCGCGCTCTCCGGCTTCATGAACAATGTCGGCGCGCTGGCGCTGCTGATGCCCGTCGCGATCCGGTCGGCGATCGACGCCAAGCGCTCAGCCTCCCTGCTCCTGATGCCCCTGGCGTTCGGCTCGATCCTTGGCGGCCTGGTCACCCTGATCGGCACGCCGCCGAACATCATTGTCGCCACTTACCGCCAGAAAGCGTTCGGCGAGCCGTTCTATATGTTCGATTTCACGCCTGTCGGCGCGCTCGTCGCCCTGGCGGGGCTGGCGTTCGTCGCGATATTCGGCTGGCGCCTCATTCCGCTCCGCCGTGCGGCTGGCGGGGGCGCCGAGGCCTTCGGGATCGAGGACTATCTGGCGGAAGCCAAGGTCGGCGAGGAGTCCGACGCCATCGGCAAGACGATCCGGGACCTGGAAGAGACGATCGGCGAGCAGGATATCAAGCTGGTCGCGCTGATCCGGGACGAGCGGATTTATCCGACCGTCCCGCGCTATGTCCGCCTGCGGGCAGGCGATGTCCTGTTGATCGAGTCGGCGCCGGATGGCCTCAAGGATGCGGTCAAGGCTCTCAACCTCGAGATCGTCGACGCCGGGGCGCCGATGGCGGGCCTGCTGACATCGGCGGACGTGAGCTTGGTCGAGGCCGTCATCGCCAGCGGCTCGCAGTTGACCGGGCGCACCGTCCGGGGCGCGCGGATGCGGCGCCGGCACGGCGTCAACCTTCTGGCGGTCTCGCGCCAGGGCCAGCCCTATCGCGGGCGGCTCAGGAATTTCGTCTTTGCCGAAGGCGACGTGCTGCTGCTGCAGGGCGAGGCCGACCGGATCGATGACGTGATCGCGACCCTGGGCTGCCTGCCGCTGGCGAACCGGGGCCTTTCGTCCTTCGGAGGGTCGCCCCGGGCGCCGTTGATCGCTGTCGGCCTGTTCGCGACCGCGATCGCCCTTGGCGCGTTCGGCGTGCTGCCCATCGCCGTCGCCCTGGCGGGCGCGGGCCTCGGCATGGTGCTGACCGGGCTGATGCAGCCGCGCCAGCTCTACGAAGCCGTCGACTGGTCGGTGATCGTGCTGCTCGGCGCGCTCATTCCGCTGGGCTCAGCGCTCGAAGCGTCGGGCGCGACCCAGCTTGCCGCCGACTTTGTCGCCGTCCATGCCGTCGATCTGCCGCCCTGGGTCGTGTTGGCCCTGATACTGGTCGTGACGATGACGGTCTCCGATGTTCTCAACAATGCCGCGACCGCCGTTGTCATGGCGCCGCTGGCGGCCAGCGTCGCGGGCGCCCTCGACGTCAACCCCGACGCCTATCTGATGGCCGTCGCCATCGGCGCTTCCTGCGCATTCCTCACGCCGATCGGCCACCAGAACAACACGCTCGTCATGGGTCCCGGCGGCTATCGCTTCGGCGACTACTGGCGCATGGGCCTGCCGCTTGAGGTCATCATCGTCGCCGTCGCCGTGCCGTCGATCCTGTATTTCTGGCCGCTATAGGCCCTGCCGGGCGATTCGCTCGAACACGGCCAGGGTTTCCTCGCTGACGTGATGCTCGATGCCCTCGGCGTCGATGGCGGCGGTTTCGGCCGGCACGCCGATCACGGTCAGGAATTCCAGCACGATCTGGTGGCGCCGCCGGGCGCCTTCGGCCATGGCAGCCCCGGCTTCCGTCAGGAAGATCGAGCGATAGGGCCGGGTCTGCACCAGATCCTCCCGCTGCAGCCGGGCGAGCGTCTTGTTCACGGTCGCATGGGACACGCCGAACCGCGCGGCCAGGTCGACGGCGCGCGCTTCGCCTTCCTCGGCGATCAGATCGGCGATCAACTCCACATAATCTTCGGCGATTTCGGTCTGCCGCGCTTGCCGCATGCGGTCGAATCCGGCGGCCTGACTTGTCGGGTCCGTCAGGCGGGCGTCGGTAGATTTCGGATCGGTCATCGGATGTCTGCCAGCGGCGAAGGGTGTCGGCATCCTATAGGCTGACGCGGATTGCGCAACCCAGGCGCATTTATTAGCCTATGCTAACTTTTGCAATGAATGTTTAGAAGATATTCTTTCGCCAAACCTTGCAACCAAGCCTGAAAGGTTCATATCATGCATGAGAAGAGGTATTGCCATGCGATGCGCCCGGGTAAGGTCCCATGTCTGATGTCGGCGGCGCCAGATTGCGGCGTCATGGCCGCGCGGCGCTGCTTGCGGCGGCGCTGGCTCTTGGCTGCATGGTCTTCTTCAACGGCGCCGCTCGGGCCGAGGCGAAACCGAAGCTGCTGATCACCATCGCGCAACTCGGCGAGCCGCTTGGCCAGATGCTTGGGGCCTGCGCCGACGTCGAAACCCTGCTCGGCCCTGGCGTCGATCCCCATCTGTACCGGCTGACCCGCACCGACACGGCCAAGGCCCTCGCGGCGGACGGCATTATCGCGAACGGCTTGAACCTGGAAGCGCAGATGCGCGCCCTGTTCGAGCGGCTGCGGACCCAGAAGCTTGTTGTATATGCAGGCGAGCTGGCGCCCCCGGAGCGCCTGATCCGCCCCGATGGCGTGACCGCGGACCCGCATATCTGGATGGACCCGACGCTCTGGTCGGACGCGATCGCCCGCGCCGCCGCCGCCGTCGTCGACCGGTTCCCCGGCTGCGGGCCGGCCGTGCAGGCCAATCAACCTGCCGTGCTGGCGGAGATCGCCGACATGGCGGCCTATGTCGAGGCCCGGATCGCCAGCATCCCAGCGGCTGGCCGGGTTCTGGTGACGGCCCACGACGCCTTCAATTATTTCGGCCGCCGCTTCGACATCGAAGTGTTGGGCGTGCAGGGGCTGTCGACGGAAAGCGAAGCTGGGGTCGCCCATATCCGCGATCTGGCGCGGGTGATCGCCGAGCGCCGTGTCCGCGCCGTCTTCGCCGAGACCTCGACGGCGGCCCGAGCGGTCGAAGCCGTGATCGAGGGCGCACGCGCCCTCGGCGCCGATGTCCGCAAGGGGTCGGCGCTGTTCTCGGACGCCATGGGCGCGCCGGGCGCTTACGAAGGCCGCTATATCGGCATGCTCGACCATAACGCCACCCGCATCGCCGTAGGGCTTGGGGGCGAGGCGCCGCCGCTTGGCCGGCATGGTCTGCTGGCGCCGCTCTCGCAGGATGAAGGATAAGCCATGAGCCCTGAAATTCGCGTCGTCTCATCCGCCGCCGCCATCCACGATCCCGTCGATGCGGAAAGTCCGTTCGACGTGTCCGGCCTGACGGTCGCCTACAATCAGGCGCCGGCGCTCTGGAATATCGACTATACCGCCCCGGCCGGGGCGCTGGTCGCGGTCGTCGGGCCGAACGGCGCCGGCAAATCCACCTTTCTGAAAGGCGCGCTTGGCCTTGTGCCGACCGTCGCGGGCCGCGCCGCCGCCTTTGGCGCGCCGCTTGGGACCATGCGCCGCCGCATCGCCTATGTGCCGCAGCGGGAAAGCGTCGATTGGGCATTTCCGGCGACCGCGCTCGATGTGGCGACCATGGGCCTCTACCGCAAGATCGGCTGGCTGCGCCCTGTCCGCCGTCGCCACCGGGAAGCCGCGCTCGCCGCGCTCGCCGAACTTGGCATGGCGGATTTCGCGGATCGGCAGATCGGCCAGTTGTCCGGCGGCCAGCAGCAACGGGTGTTCCTGGCGCGGGCGCTCGTTCAGGACGCCGACCTCTACCTGATGGACGAACCGTTCGCCGGGGTCGACGCCGCGACCGAGCGGACCATCGTGGCGTTGCTGCGCCGCCTTTCCGCCCAGGGCAAAACCGCCATCGTCGTCCATCACGACCTCTCGACGGTCCGTGAATATTTCGATGCGGCGCTGCTGCTGAACGTCCGGCGCATCGCCGCCGGCCCCGTCGCCGAAGCAATGACCGAGGCGAACCTGCAACGCGCCTATGGCGGTCGCCTCGCCGCGACGCAACTGACTGCGGCCATTGGCTGAACCAGCCGGCATGGCGGGCGACATCTGGGCGGCGCTGACGCTGGGCGCCGGATATAACGCCGTCGTCGTCATGCTGGGTCTGGCGGCGCTTGGCGCGGCGGCCGGACCCGTCGGCGCATTCATGATCCTGAAACGGCGGCCGCTCCTGGCGGACGCCGTCGCCCACGCGACGCTGCCGGGCGTAGCGCTTGGCTTCCTCGCGGCGCTGGCGCTGACCGGCGACGGCCGCCAGCCGGCCTTCCTGCTGATCGGCGCCGCGATGACCGGCGCGCTCGCGGCCGGCGCCATGCATCTCCTGAAGGACGGCGAGCGGATCGGCGAGGACGCCGCGACCGCGGCGGCGCTGAGCGTGGCGTTCGGCCTTGGCGTCGCGCTGTTGAGCTTGATCCAGGCCTTGCCGACGGGCGGGCAGGCGGGCTTGAACGCCTATCTTCTGGGCCAGGCGGCGGCGATGACCGGCCAGGAGGCCTGGGTCGGCGCGGCGGTCGGCGGCGGCGCGCTCGTCATCCTGACCCTGTTGTTCAAGGAACTGTCCCAGGCGGCGTTCGATCCGGTGCAGGCGGCCGCGCAAGGCATGCCGGTCCGCATGCTGGACCTTGTGACCAGCGCCTTGATGCTGGCCCTCGTGGCGGCCGGGCTGCGCGCCGTCGGCCTTGTGCTGATCCTGGCGCTGCTGGTGACGCCAGCCGCGGCTGCGCGGTTCTGGACGGACCGCCTGCCGCGCCTCGCGGTGCTGGCGGCGATCTTCGGCGCTGGCGGAGCCTATCTTGGCGCGGGGCTTTCGGCGGCCTTGCCGGGCGTGCCGACGGGCGCGCTGATCGTCATCATCCTCAGCCTCGTCTTCGCCTTCAGCCTGGCCTTCGCCCCCCGGCGGGGCGCGATCGCGGCTGGCCTCCGGCGGCTCCGGCTCCGGCGGCTGCTGGCGCGGCGGGCGGCGCTCGCCAGCATCGCGGCGGGCGCTCCGCCAGGCGACCGCCGGCTGGCCCAACGGCGCGGCTGGATCGACGGCGCCGGCGCCGCGACGCCTGCCGGACTGGCCGCCGCCGCCCTTTGGGCCAGGGAGGATACGCTCCGCGCCCGCTATCTCGACAACCGGCCGGAGGAAGCCGGGCGCATCGCGGCGTCGGAGCGGCCGATCTGGGAGCTTCTCCCCCGCGACGTCATCGCCGAGTTGGAGCGCAGCGGCGCATGACGTTCCTTCAGATCGATTTCCCAGCCCTTCTGGTCGCGGTTCTGGCGGCTTTGGCGGCCGCCCTGGTCGGCAATATCCTGGTGCTGCGGCGTCAGGCGCTGATGGGCGACGCGCTGTCGCACATGGTGCTGCCGGGCATCGTCGCCGGATATCTCATCAGCGGCTCGGCCCATTCCTGGGCGCTGGTCGCGGGCGCGCTGGCGGCGGGGCTGATCGGCGCGGGCTTGATCGCAGCCGCCCGGCGGCTCGGCGGCCTCGATCCCGCGACGGCGATGGGCGTCGTGCTGACGGCGCTGTTCGCCGGCGGCGTTCTCATGCTGGAGCTCAGCAATACCGGCAACGTCCACCTGGACGTCGAGCATGCGCTTTACGGCAGCCTGGAATCCGCCATCTGGCTTTACCCGAACGTCTGGACCGACATCTTCGATCCGGCCGGATGGGCGGAACTCCCGCGGGAGGCGCCGCTGCTGGCGGGCGCGCTGCTGCTGCTTGGGATCGCCTTCCTCGCGGCGTTCAAGGAAATCGCCCTGGTCGCGTTCGACCCCGACTATGCGGCGGCGCTTGGCCTGCCCGGCTGGATATCCGATCTCTTGATCAACGCCGCCGCCGCGATCGCCGTGGTGGCGGCCTTCGATGCGGTCGGCTCGATCCTGGTGATCGCCATGCTGATCTGTCCCGCGGCGACCGCGCGCCTTTTGACCAACAGTCTCGCGGCGCAGGTCTGGGCGAGCCTTGGCATCGCCGTCGGCCTCGCGGTCGGCGGCTACGGCCTGGGCGTCTGGGCGGCGCCGGCGCTCGGCGCGCCGGCTGCCTTGAACGCTGCGGGATCGATGGCGGTCGCCGGCGGCGCGGCGCTCGGTCTCGCGGCGGCCTGGCGGGCGCGCCTCAACCGGCGGCGCGGCCGCGTTCTGCCGGGTTGACGTCGGCCCATCCGGCTTTCGGCGCGCCCGCCTGAAGGCAAGTTGCGCAATAGTTCTGGACGGCATGGCTGTTGTGCTGCTAACAGACTCCGGCATGAAGAACGCTCACGCATCGTTTCGCGCGCTGGCGGCTTTGCTGGCCGGCGTCGCCCTGCTCTCTGGCCTCAGCTTTTCGGCCGCCGCAGCGCCGCCGCAGGCGTATGTGGTGGTCGACGCGACTTCGGGCCGGGCCCTGCTCGAAAGCGACGCCGACGTGCTGGCGCACCCAGCCTCCCTCACCAAGATGATGACGCTGTATCTGTTGTTCGACGCGCTGAACTCCGGGCGTCTCAAACTGAATTCGACCATCCGCTTCTCAAAGAATGCTGCGCGCCAGCCGCCATCCGACCTGGGCGTCCGGCCCGGCGGCTCGATCACGGTCAAGACCGCGATCCTGGCGCTTGCGGTCAAGTCGGCGAACGACGTCGCGGTCGCGGTCGCCGAACGGCTGGCGGGGTCGGAGGAAAAGTTCGCGGCCCAGATGAACGCCAAGGCGCGGGCGCTTGGCATGGCGCGGACGAATTTCGTCAACCCCTCGGGCCTGCACGATCCCGAACAGATCTCGACGCCGCGCGATCTCGCCCGGCTCGCGCGCGGCCTCTACTTCAAGCACAAGCGATATTACAAGTATTTCGGCGAGGCGCGGTTCAGCCACGGGCGGCGGACTATTCGCACCCATAATCATTTCGTGTCGAAATACCCGAATGCCGACGGCATCAAGACCGGATATATCAATGCTTCGGGCTTCAACCTGGCCGGATCGGCGGAGCGCGACGGACGGCGCCTGATCGGCGTGATCGTCGGCGGCGAGTCCCCCGCGCAGCGGGACCTGGATCTGATGGGCATCATGGACGCCGGCTTCCGGGTCGCGAGCGGCTTGGGCAAACCGCGCTATGCCGGCATCGCGCCGGTCGCGGTCGATTTCGGCACGGGCGCGCCCGCCCTTCCGCCACGCCGCCCTGGCGGCGGCCCGCCGCCCGCCGGAGCGATCGCCATGGCGACGGCGGCGATGGCGACGCCAGGCGCCATGCCGGTTTCCATCGCCGGCAGCGCGTCCGGTCCCGCCGTCTATTCAGCCCAGGTCGGCGCCGTCGGCAGCGCGAAGGCCGCCGCCCAGCTTGCGACGAAGCGGCTGGAGGACCTTGGCCTCAATGCGGCCGGGGCGACGCCCTATGTCGCCGCCCTCAAGCTCCGCAGCGGCGCCAGGCTCTACCGCGCCCGGATCGGCGGCCTGACCGACGATCAGGCGGCCGCGGCCTGCTCGACCCTCAAGCAATCCGGCCGCGATTGCCTGGTGGTCGCCCCGGACCGATCCGGTTGACCGATCCCTGAGGCGCGCGCCGCCCGGAACGGAAGCGCCGTTAACCATGCGTCAGGCGTCCGCATGCCAACACTTCCGGCAGGACAGACCATGGAAGCGTGTTCGGACATGACTGACAATAGAAGCGTGCGGGTTCGGCCGATTGACGGAAAGTTCATCGGTACGACCGCCTTTTTCCGGAACCGCGCCTTCCTTGCCGCGCTCGCAAGCGAAATACGACCCGTAAGCGGCCGCCCTGTCCGCATTTTGGCGCACGCCTGCTCGATCGGCGCGGAAGCCTATTCGCTGGCGATCGAACTGCGCCTCCGGCGGCCCGATTTCGCGTTCGAGATCGACGCGACTGATCTCTCCCAGAATTTTGTCAATTTCGCCCGGCGCGGCGTTTATCCGCTGGATTGGCTCAACGGTCTGAGAGCGGATGAACGCGCGTTCTTCGAAAGCGCGGACGCAGCGACAATGCGCGTCGTCCCGGAAATCCGGCAAGCCGTGCGTTTCCTGGACGCGCAATCCTTTGTCGATCTGACGCCGGAGCGCGCCTATGACGTGACGCTTCTCTGCAATGCCCTGGTCTATGTCGATGGAGCGACCCAATCGCGGACGCTGTATCGCATCGCCGGCTACACCAACGATATGCTGGCGGTGACGGCGGCCCATCTCGACCGCATCGAAGCCGACCTCGACCGGAACGGCCTCACGCCGATCCTGACCGGTTTCGAAGCCATTCACGCTGGCTGGACAGATCGCCAGCGACCGCCGGGCATGCGCCCAGGGGCGAGCGTCAGCAATCTGATTTTCACCGATCCGTATCTCGATCCGATCGATTCCGGTCCCGGCTGGCAATATCGCCACGGCGCCCTGTTCCGCAAACGGGCGGCTGCGGCTGCAACGACGGCTGCGGCTATGCTTTCGCTTGCGCCTTCGCCCACCCATCCCGAAGGCCAATGGTGCGGATGAAGCCGGGGCCGCCGCGATTGTCGCGCACGAAATAGCCCATGCGCTCGAACTGCACCGGCGCGTCGGCGGTCGCATCGGCGAGCGCCGGCTCGAGTTGGCAGCCCGCGAGTTGCTCGACCGAAGCCGAATTCAGGTCGTCGAGCGGGTCGCCCGTCGCGGCCGCAGGGCTTTCCGACAGGAACAGGGGCTCCAGCAGCAGCGCGTCGGCCTGGACGGCGTGGGCCGCCGACACCCAATGGATCGTGCCCTTGACCTTGCGGCCGTCGGGCGAGTCGCCGCCCCGCGTCAACGGATCGTAGGCGCAGATCAGCTCGACCGCCTTGCCCGAGGCATCCTTCACGACCGCCTCGCAGGTGATGAAATAGGCGAAGCGCAAGCGGACTTCCCGGCCCGGACCCAGGCGGAAGAATTTCTTCGGCGGGTCCTCCATGAAGTCGTCCTGCTCGATCCAGAGCGCGCCGGAGAACGGAACCATGCGCGTCCCCAATTCGGGTCGGCCCGGATGGTTCTGGGCTTCCAGCATCTCCACCTTGCCTTCGGGCCAGTTCCGGATCGTAACCTTGAGCGGACGGAGGACCGCCATGCGGCGCTCTGCATGTTCGTTCAGGTATTCCCTGACCGAATGATCCAGCATCGCCATTTCGACCGTGCTGTCGCTGCGCGCAATCGCGAGGCGGCCGATGAAATCCTTCAAGGCCGCCGCCGGCACGCCACGCCGGCGAAGGCCCCGGATCGTCGGCATGCGCGGATCGTCCCAGCCATCCACATGCCCCTCCGCCACCAGGCGCGTCAGCACCCGCTTCGAGAGCACGGTGTGGGTCAGGTTGAGGCGCGCGAACTCGTACTGACGCGGCGCCGCCGGGGCCGGCAGGCGCGCCAGCAGCCATTCATAGAGCGGGCGATGGTCGGCGAACTCCAGGGTGCAGAGCGAATGGGTGACGCCCTCGATCGCATCCGACTGGCCATGGGCATAGTCGTATGTCGGATAGATCTTCCAGGCGTCGCCGGTGCGCGGATGGACGGCGTGCTTGATCCGATAGAGCGCGGGGTCGCGCAGGTTCATGTTGCCCGAGGCCATGTCGATCCGGGCGCGGAGGGTGAGGGCGCCTTCCGGGAATTCGCCAGCTCGCATGCGCCGGAAGAGGTCGAGGTTCTCCCCGACCGGACGCACCCGGCCGGGGCTTTCCCGTCCAGGCTCCGTCAGGGTGCCGCGATACAGCCGCATGTCGTCGGCCGAGAGGTCGCAGACATAGGCGTCGCCCGCCAGGATGAGATGCTCCGCCCAGAGGTAGAGCTGCTCGAAATAATCCGAGGCATAGTGCAGGTTCCGGCCCCAATCGAAGCCCAGCCAGCGCACGTCTTCCTGGATGCCGTCGATGAACGCCTGTTCTTCCTTGGCGGGATTGGTGTCGTCGAAGCGCAGGTTGCAGCGCCCGCCGAACTCCCCGGCGACCCCGAAATTCAGGCAGATCGACTTGGCGTGGCCAATATGCAGATAGCCGTTCGGCTCCGGCGGGAACCGCGTGACGACCGTTTGGGTGCGGCCGCTCGCGAGATCGTCGCGGATGACGCTTCGGATAAAGTCGTCCTTGACGGACGGCGCTTCGGCTTCGGCCATGGGTCTGTTCAACGCTTGCAACGGATCGGGACGTTATGCCGAAGCAGCCGCGCGGGGTCCAGTCGCCCGCGCGACGCCTATTCGGCGGCTTTTGCCCTGGCTTCGGCCTCGCGGCCTTCCCTGAGGATCATCGGGATCTGGGAGAAGGTGAAAGCCAGGGTGAGGCCGAGAATGCCGAAGATCTTGAAATTCGCCCAGAAATCCGTCGACTGCGTCCGCCAGACGACCTCGTTCAGCAGGGCCATCGCCAGGAAGAACAGGCCATAGCGCCAGGTCAGAACGCGCCAACCGGCGTCGCTCAAGGTCCACGCGGCGCCGAAGACCGGCTTCAATAGCGAGCGGCCGAAGGCGAGGCCGCCCAGGAGCACGGCCGCGAAGATCGCCTGGACGATGGTCGGCTTCAGCTTGATAAAGGTCTCGTCATTGAGCCAGAGCGTCAGTCCGCCGAACACGCCGACGATTGCGGCGGTCATCAACGGCATCCACGGCACGCGGCGCTCGATCGCCAGGAGCGCCACGGTGGCGAGGCCGGTCGCGATCATCAGCCACAGCGTCGCGCGCATCAGATCGCCGGTGTAATAGCCGGCAAGGAACGCGGCGAGCGGCGCATAATCTGCGAGCGGCTTCAGCCAGGGCGTCGAGCGACGGGCCATGTTCGGGTTGACAACCTTTCTGCGGGCGACGGCATGCGCATGCGGCAACGGGCCTTTCTGCCGCGCCGGACCCGCTCCCGTCAATTGCTTCGATCAGGCGGCGGCGAGACAATCGGACGGCAGGACCGCGCGAAACTGTTCCGCCACGGTTTCCGGCGCATCTTCGAACCGTATGCCGACCGTGTCATCGCCGTTCCAGCAGACAGCAGCTTGAAACCCGCCCATCCGGCCCAGCAGGAAGCGACACTTCTCGACCGCCTTGCCGACCCTGCCGACCGGCCGGATGCGAACGCCGTTCGCGGACACGTCCACAACCTGGCAATCCAGGCAACGGCCATCGGCATAGATCAGGCCGGATTCCAGCACGGCATAGCGTTTGAAGCGGCGGCGTTCATGGCCGCGAGTGATCGGTTTCGGCATTGTCCCTCGCCTCTGCTGACCGCGGCCCTGGCTTGGGTCCAGCGCTGGCGCTGGTTCGGGTCTATGCTCCACAAGGTGCCAAAATGGGCGTTTCGGCTCCGTTAATTCGCCTTATCGAGCGCCCAGAATTTCGGTTAACCGATTGATCAGACAGGATGAAACCGGGGGGTGCAGGCCTTGAAGCATGAGCGCCAGGTTGTGCGCCATGGCGGGCGTCGCCGCATCGGCGCCTGCCGCGGCGGGATCCGGCGCGGCGGCGGCGACCGCGCGCTCGGCCGCGAGTTCGGCTGCTTTGGCGGCGGCATAGCGGACCGGGTCGCCGGCCGTCTTCAGCGCCCGCCGTTCGGCCCGCCGTCTTGCAGCCTCCGCGCGCAGGGCGGCGGTCCGGGCGAAGAACGCCGTGCGCTCGGCCTCTGTCAGCCGCCGGTCCCAGGCTGCGGCGGCGGCGGCCCAAAGCGCCGCCATGACGTCTCCGCCATGCTCATCCTGGAGGGCGAGCAGCACGGCCTGCGCGCCCGGCCGCCCATAGGCGCCAAGCGCCCAATGCCAGAATTCCCGATTGGCGGCCTCGTCATCCATGCAAGATCATTCTTAGTGCGGATTGCCCGACTGTGATAGACTGCGGGCGATTGAGATGGCTGGCGAGCCTCGACGGTCAGCCGCGCCGACCGGCCCGATCGCGCGTCAGCCTCGAAAGCGCCAGGGGGCAAAAGGCATGAACGATACCGACGTCCAGGAAGCGATCTCCCCGCGTCTCGAAGCCTTGAAAGCAGAACACCGGGACCTCGATTACGCGATCGCGACGCTGAGCGAACAATCCCATTACGATCAGGTGCAGGTCCAACGCCTGAAAAAGCGCAAACTAAAGCTCAGAGAGCAGATCGATCAGCTTGAGGGCGCATCCCGCCCCGACATCATCGCCTGACGAGCGGACCGAGGCGGCGGCCGCGGTTCCGGCCCGCGCCAGGGGCTCAGCTTCGGCTGGAGACTTTCTGGGCGTACATCGACTTGTCGGCTGCGATCAGCGCATCGCTCGCGTCTTCCGAGCCGTGGAACGTGTAGTGCCCATGGGCGATCGACACATTGAATTCTTGCTCGCGCCAGCGCACCGGGTTTGAACTGATCTGCTCGACCAACTGCGTGATCTTGCGGATCGCCGCTTCCTCTTCAACCTGGGAAAACACGACGCCGAACTCGTCGCCGCCCAGCCGGCCGACGACATCGGAATGGCGGACATTGTCCAGAAGCGTCTGCGCCACATGCAACAGCGCCGCGTCGCCGGCGCTGTGGCCAAGCGTATCGTTGATCGCTTTCATGTTGTTGACGTCAAAGAAGCCCAGGCTGGACGGCTGTCCGTAGCGTTGGGCGAACGACATGGAGCGCGACAGCTCCCGTACAAAAGCCCGGCGGTTGGAGACCGGCAACAGCGTATCCTCATCGGCGAGTTTCTCGAGAGCGCCGTTGTGCCGCCGCATCTCATCGACTTCATTGCGGAGACGCTCGACTTCCTTCATCAGCGTTTCGATCGCCAGGCGAACCTTCGGGGTGACTTCCTCTTTCGGTATGCCCATCAGCGATGTTGTCGGCGTTGGGGCCTGGACGGGGGCGGCGGCGGCTGGAGCGGCGGCGCGGGCGGCGCTCGCGGCGGCCCC
>CALAHN010000125.1 GCA_937891825.1 uncultured Alphaproteobacteria bacterium | reverse complement strand
GGCCGCGATGGCCGAGCGCGGCGCGGGCGGGCGGTTCGAGGATGACGGGTTGCTGGCCCGCCTCGCCCGGCTGCCGGCGAACGACACCGGCAACGCGGCGCGCTTCATCGCCCGCTTCGGGCTGGATTTCTGCTTCGTGCGCGGCCTCGGCTGGCTGGCCTGGGACGGGCGCGGGTGGGACGAAATGGAGGGCGAGCGCCTGGCCCAGGTCGCGGCCCAGGAGACCGCCGCCGCGATCGGCCGCGAGGCGCTGATGCTGGAGATGGTCCCCGACGAGGCGCCCGGCGACTTTCAGGACCGGCAGGTCAAGCGCTGGAGCTTCGGCCGGGATTCCGGCAATTCCGGGCGGATCAACGGCTGCCTGCTGCAGGCGGCGCCGCACCTGGCGATCGACATCGACGACCTCGACGCCCGGCCCCGGCTGCTGGCGGTGGCGAACGGCACGGTCGCCTTCCTGGAAGCGCCGAAGGGCCACGCGGTTGAGCCGGAGGAATGCGTCCGGGTCGATCTGGTCCACCGGCGCGCCGACTGGCTGACCCATGTCTGCCCGGTCGCCTACGACGCCGCGGCCGAGTGCCCGGCCTGGCTGCGCTTTCTGGAGGACGTGCAGCCGGACCCCGAGGTCCGCCGGTTCATCCAGCGGCTGGTCGGCTACGCGCTGACGGGCCTCAACTCCGAGGAATGCCTCGTGGCGTTCGAGGGCAAGGGCGCGAACGGGAAATCGCTGTTCATCGACGTGCTGGAGATGCTGCTGGGCTCGGCCGCCGTCGGCATCGACTTCGCGACCCTGCTGGCGGACGAGCGGCGCAACGGCTCGGGGCCGACGCCGGACCTGGCGCGGCTGCGCGGCGTGCGGCTGGTGACGGCCGGCGAGCCGGAGCGCGGCGCGAAGCTGGCCGAGGGTCGGATCAAGAGCATCACCGGCGGCGACAAGATCGTCGCGCGGCAGCTGAACAAGGCGCCGTTCGAGTTTCGGGCGACGTTCCAGCTGCTGGTTTCGTGGAACACGCGGCCGCGGGTCGGCGGGGACGACGGCATCTGGCGGCGGATATTGTTGCTGATCTGGCCGGTGCAGATCCTGCCGCGCGGGCCGGACGGCCGGCCGAACCCGAAATGGGAGCGGAAGGAGGTCATGCGGGCGCGGTTCGAGGCGGAGCTCTCGGGCATCCTGAACTGGGCGCTCGCGGGCTACGCCGACTGGGCGCAGGGCGGGCTGAAGCCGCCGGCGGCCGTGATGCAGGCGGTGGATTCGTACCGGGGGCAGAGCGACCCGGTCGGCTCGTTCGTCGGCGACGCCTGCGAGACCGACGACCCGACGGCGTCCGCCAGCGCGGGCGACCTCTACAGCGCCTTCCAGGACTGGCGGCGCTCGTTCGGGTGGGACGGGGACTTTAGCCAGACGCGCTTCGGGACGGCGCTGGAGGAGCGCGGGTTCGTGGCGTTCAAGTCGGGCGTGATCTTCCGGCGGGGCATCCGGCTCCGGCCTGAGTGGCGCTACGGCGGCGAGGCCCGGCGCAAGCCCGATGCGGGCGACCACGGCGATCCGGGTCCCGGCGCGGGGGATTATCCGTGATGAGGTGCAGGGTTGAGGCGGCCAGGAGCTTCGCGGACGCGATCGGGGAGTGCGCGATCTGCGGCAATGGCGACTGCGTCCGCCCGGATTTGGGACAGTCAGGGACAGTTGGGACAGTTGGAAATCCGGCCGGTCACGCCCTGCAGCCCCCGGATTTCGGGCGGTTTTGGACAGTTGGGAGAGTTGGGACAGATGCCGGGGGCCTCATGTACAGGCGGGCGCCCAAGCGTAACCCTCCCCCCGATAACTATCCCAACTCTCCCAACTGTCAAGAAGTCTAAGCAATCCAAGGGTTTTTGCGGGTTTTCGGGTTTTCGCAACTGTCCCTGACTGTCCCAACTGTCCAAAACATAAGGAAAACAGCCAATGGCGCGATATTCGCAAGCGGAACAGCGGACGGTGATCGATGACTGGGCCGAGGCGCGTGCGGTCGAGGCCGAGGCGCGGGCGCGGGTCTGGACGGCGGCGCTGGTCGCGGCCGCCCTGGAGGAAGCCGGCAAGGCGCTGCTGGCGCTGCCGCCCGACCATGAGTTCCCGGACACCTTCCGCGTCGCGTGGCCGGAGATCGTCCGCGCCGTGCGGGAAGGCGACCGGGCGCCGGAAGGCGGGATGCCGCCCGCCCTGCCCTCGGCCCAGGCGATCGCGGCGATGGAGTTCCGGCTGCGCTGGGCCTTCCGCTATTGCGCCTCGGTCCCGAAGCGGCGGCTGGTGGGGGCGCGGATGCTGGTCAACCCCTTGAGCGAAAAGCATTTGTGGTCGTGGGGGAGGCTCGCCGGGCCGTTCCGTGTGCACCGGGATACGGTCAAGCGGTGGCATTCGACCGCCTGCGGGGAGATTGCGGCCGGGCTGAACCGGGATGGCGTCGAGGTTAAAATCCCTTTGGTTTGAACGGGTTCCGAACGGGCGGTTCGTTTTCCCCTTTTTCGGCTCGCACGATTAGCGGGTTTCTGTATGGTTCGTTGTCATTGATGGAGCGTTGCGCCCGGCCGGGAAACTGGTCGGGCGCTTCGCGTTCTGGACTGTGGATGGATGCCATGTGATGCCGGTGAAGGCCAGGACGTTCCGGCCGGCGGGCTATCGCTCGCCGGCAGAGCGGCGGCGGGATGCGGACGCGCGGCGCGGGTCTGCCGCGTCGCGCGGCTACGACGGGAACTGGCGGCGCGTGCGGCTGGCGTTCCTGAAGGCGCATCCGCTCTGTGTGTTCTGCCGGGCGGCCGGGCGGGTCGAGGCGGCGACGGTGGCGGACCATGTGGTCGCGGTCGTCGATGCGCCCGAGCGGCGGCTGGACTGGTCCAACCTCCGGGCGCTCTGCAAGCCGTGCCACGACCGCCGGACCGCGACCGAACAGGGGTTCGCGCAGCCGGGGCGGTGACGGCGGGTCGGGTCGGGGTCGGGGTCTCCGGGGCGCGGCGGCGGGTCGGCGGGCGGCCGGGAGGGGGGCCAAAAAGTCCGGCCTTACGGCCTTCGAGACCGACGCCCCACCTAATTTTTTGGGGGCGCGGAAATCGCGGAACTTTTTTCTGGGGGCGGTCCATCGCGGGCCGCCTCTTTGCTTTTGACAAGGATGACCTGATGCGCGGACGTAAGGCGGCCCCGGCGGAGATCCAGGAGGCCAAGGGCAACCCTGGCCGCCGGCCGCTCCGCGCCGCCTCGACCGAAGCGCTGCCCGTCATCGGCGACGCCGCCCCGCGCGAGCTCAACGCCGCCGGCAAGACCATCTGGAACCGCCTGGTCCCGCACCTGCGCGAGATGCGCCTCGTCCGCCAGACCGACCGCGAGGTCCTCGCCCGTTACTGCAACCACGTCGCCCGCTACTGGAAGCTGGAGCGCGAGATCCGCCGCGACGGCGCCACATATCTGACCGAGACCAACCACGGCTCGATGAAGCGCATCAACCCCGCCTTCGCCGTGCAGGACCGCATCGAGAAGCGGATGGAAGCCATCGAGGACCGCCTCGGCCTCAGCACCCGCTCCCGCCACGAAATCCTGCGCGCCCTCTCGATGGACGCCGCCTCCGCCGCCGCCTCGGCCGCCGGCCAGCAGCCGCACCGCGCCGCCCAGGCGATCGACCCCGACAGCCCCCTCGGCCTCCTCCAGCGCGGGGGAGCAGACGATGCCCAGGGCCTTCACTAGCTTCCCGCCCGCCGGATCGGACGCCCTCGGCGCCTGGTACGACGAAGCCGCGGCCGAAGCCGCCGTCGCCTTCTTCCCGCGTTTCCTCCGCCTCAGCGAGGGCCGCTGGGCCGGCCAGCCGTTCGTGCTGGACGACTGGCAGGCCGACCGCATCGTCCGCCCGCTCTTCGGCTGGAAGCGGGCCGACGGCACGCGCCTCTTCCGCCAGGTCTCGATCTGGGTGCCGCGCAAGAACGGCAAGACCGAGTTCGCCGCCGGCCTCGCCCTGCTGCTGCTCGTGGCGGACGGCGAGATGGGCGGCCAGGGCTATTGCTCCGGCGTCAACAAGGACCAGGCCGAGATCCTGTTCCGCAAGGCCGCGCGCATGGTGGGCTTCGCGCCCCCGGCGCTGGCCGATCTGCTGGAGCCCTACAAGACCAGCATCTACTGCGGCGCGCTCAACGCCTCCCTGAAAAGCCTCTCGGCCAACCCCCGCGGCAAACAAGGCTTCAACCCGCACTTCTCGATCGCCGACGAGATCCACGAATGGGCGACCGGCGAGCTCGCCGAGGCCATCCAGGAAGGCATGGGCGCCCGCGCCCAGCCCTTGTCGATCGAGATCAGCACCGCCGGCGTCTTCGGCGAGGGCTACGGCTGGGAGCGCTACGACCGCGCCCTGAAAGTCGCCAACGGCGAGATCGAAGATCCGACCCTGCTCGTCGCCATGTGGGGCATCGAGGAAGGCGAGGACTGGCAGGACCCCGAGGTCTGGCGCCGCGCCAACCCGGCCTACGGCAAATCGGTCAGCCCCGACTTCCTGGCCGAGCAAGCCGCCCGCGCCAAGGAATCGCCGCGCCAGCAGCTCCGCTTCCGCCGCTATTTCCTGAACGACTGGACCGAGAGCGACCACCGCTGGCTCGACATGGCTGTATGGGACGAGAACGCCGCCCAGGCCGACGCCTGGAAAGCCGACCTGCCGGAGGCCCTCAAGGGCCGCCCGTGCTACGCTGGCCTCGACCTCTCGGCCACGACCGACACGACCGCCCTCGTGCTGGCCTTCCCGCCGGCCGAGCCCGGCCCGCTCGACACGTTCAAGCCGGACAAGGCCTGGCGCTTCCTCTGGCGCTTCTTCCTGCCGGCCGGCCTGACCTCGGACGCCCTCCTCCAGCGCGAGCGCCGCGACCGCGCGCCGTATACGAAATGGCGCGACGACGGCGCCCTGACCCTGACCGAAGGCGACGTGGTGGATTATGACTTCATCCACGCCCAGGTCCTGCAGGACGCCCGGGACTATGACCTCCGCCAGGTGGCGTTCGACCGCTGGAACAGCCAGGGCCTGGTGCAGAAGCTGACCGACGAGGGCGTGCCGATGCTGGCATTCGGCCAGGGCTTCGCCTCGATGTCCGGCCCGACCAAGGAGGCCGAGCGCCTGATCCTGGCCCGCCAGTTCGACCACGGCGGCCACCCGATGGCCCGCGCCCAGGCCTCGAACACGGCGGTCATCCAGGACGCCGCCGGCAACATGAAGCCCGCCAAGGACAAGGCGACCGGCCGCATCGACGGCATGGTCGCCGCGATCATGGCCTTGGGCGCCGCGACGGCGGACGAGGCCGAGCCGAAATCCTTCTGGGAGACGGCAGCGTGAGCCGCCTCGCCCGCATCGTCCAGGCGGCGTTCGGCGCCAAGTCCTCGGCCGTGACCTCGCTCGACCTGTTCCGGGAGATCATGGGCAGCCGCGCATCGCGCTCCGGCGCCACGGTCAACTGGCAGACGGCGCTGGAGGTCACGACCGTGCTCGCCTGCGTCCGCGTGCTGGCGAACGGCGTGGCCCAGGTGCCGTTCAAGGTCTACCGAACGAAAGCGGGCGGCCGGGATGTCGCGACCGGCCACCCGCTCTATCAGACCCTCGGCCAGCGCCCGAACCCGTGGCAGACCTCGTTCGAGTTCAGGGAGACCCTGGTCTTCCACATCGCGCTCACCGGCAACGCCTACGTCTTCGTCAACCGCGTCGGCGCCGAGCGCCGGGTGCATGAACTGCTGCCGATCGAACCCGGCCGCGTCACGGTCGAGCGGCGGCCGGACCAGAGCCTCACCTACAAAGTCAGGGCCGACAGCGGCCAGACGCAGGACTTCGGCGCCGACGCGATCTGGCATCTGCGCGGCCCCTCCTGGAACAGCTGGCTCGGCCAGGACGCGACCCGCCTGGCGCGGGAGGCCATCGGCCTCGCCAGCAGCCTGGAGACGGGCCAGGCGGATTTCCAGAAGAACGGCGCCAAGACCTCGGGCCTGTTCTCGGTCGACGCCGCGCTCTCCCCGGAGAAATACGCCCAGCTCCGGAAATATTTCGACGACCAGCTGGCGAAGGCCGGCGCCTACAGCCCGCTGATCCTGGACCAGGGCGCGGAATACACGCCGTTCACGATGTCCGGCGTCGATCAGCAGCTGCTGGAGACGCGCAAGCATCAGATCGAGGAGATATGCCGCGCCTTTGGCGTCATGCCGATCATGGTCGGCCACGCCGACAAGACCGCGACCTACGCCTCGGCCGAGCAGATGTTCCTGGCGCACGTCGTCCACACGCTGGACCCCTGGTACGCCAGGCTGGAGCAGTCGGCCGACGCCAACCTGCTCAGCCCCGCCGACCGGGCCGCCGGCTACTACACGAAATTCACGCCCAACGGCCTGATGCGCGGCGCCGCCAAGGACCGCAGCGAGTTCTACGCGAAGGCGCTCGGCTCCGGCGGGTCGGCGGCCTGGATGACCCCGAACGAAGTGCGCGGCCTCGAAGAAATGGACCGGATCGACGGCGGCGACACCCTGGCCCAGCCGATGCAGGCCCCGCCCGCGCCCGCGCAACAGGAGTAGACGATGATCGAAACCAAACGCCAGGCGCTCGACGCCGTGAAGCTCGCCGATGGCGCCGAAATGGCGTTCTCCGGCTACGGCGCCTATTTCGGCAATGTCGACAGCTACGGCGACGTGATCCGGCCGGGCGCCTTCAGGAAGACCCTGAAGGAGGCCACGGCGAAGACCGGCCGCATGCCCGCGATGCTGCTGCAGCACGGCGGGTTCGGCGGCGACGACGACATGCCCGTCGGCATCTGGACCGACATGCGCGAGGACGAGAAGGGCCTGGTGGTCGAAGGCCGCCTCGCCGACACCCAGCGCGGCCGGGACGCCTACGCGCTCCTGAAGATGCAGCCGCGCCCGGCGATCGACGGCCTGTCGATCGGCTTCCGCACGCGCAAGTTCACGCTCGGCACGAAACCCGACGAGCCGCGCCGGACGCTGGAGGAACTGGAGCTGCTGGAAGTCAGCCTCGTGACATTCCCGGCCAACACGCTGGCCCGGGTCAGCGCGGTCAAGAGCCTCCGCGATCTTTCTCTCCACGATGTGCGCGATCTTGAAGCGGCCCTGCGCGATGCAGGGCTCTCGCGCGCCGACGCGGTCAAGGCCGTGTCGGGCTTCAAGGCCTGGAGTCGGCGCGACGCCGGTCTCGATGACGAACCCGGCGACCTTCGGGATGAAGGCAAGGCGGATCTGATGGCGCAGCTGCGCCGCAACATCACCACCCTCACCGAAAGGACCTGAACCATGCCCGACGGCGGTTTCAGCGAAATCAAGACGCTCCTCGACAAACAGGGCGAAGCCTTCGAGGCGTTCAAGGCCTCCCACGCGGAGCAGATGAAGAAGGCCGACGCGGTCGCGACCGAAAAGCTCTCCCGCATCGAAGCGGCGCTCGACCAGGCGGTCGAGGCGAAAGCCGCGATCGAGGCCCGGCTCGACGCCGAGAAGCAGGAACGCGAGGAGCTCGAAGCCCGCCTCGGCCGCGCCCGCCTCGACGGCGGCAAGGACGCCGGTCAGGACGAGGTCGAGCTGAAGACCTTCAACGGCGCCCTGCAGGGCCTGGCGCTTCAGCGGAACAAGACGTTCCAGCCGCTCGACGCCGGCCAGAAAGAGAGCTACCGCGCCGTGCAGGAGAAGTTGCTGCGCGAGGGCAAGGAAAACCTGACCGCCGACGAGGTCAAGACCATGTCGGTCGGCAGCGATCCGGACGGCGGCTATTACGTCACGCCGGATATCTCCGGCCGCATCGTCACGAAAATCTACGAGACCTCGCCGATGCGGCAGATCGCCAACGTGCAGACAATCTCGACCGACAAACTCGAAGGCATCGAGGATCTGGGCGAAGGCGGCGCGGGCTATGCCGGGGAGACCACGACCTCCGGCGACGCGACCACGGCCCAGATCGGCAATTGGTCGATCCCGGTCTACTGGATCGACACGGAGCCGAAGGCGACGCAGCAGCTGCTCGACGACGCCTCGGTCAATATCGAAGCCTGGATCGCGAACAAGGCCGGCGCCAAGCTCGGGCGCTTCGAGAACGCGGAGTTCGTCGCCGGCGCGTCGGGCCGCATCCGCGGCCTGACCTCCTACACGACGGCGGCCGACAGCGGCTCCGGCGTGACCTGGGGCCAGGTCGGCTACGTGGCGTCCGGGGCGGCAGGCGCGCTCGCGTCCTCGAACCCGCTGGACAAGATCCACAGCCTGATGGGCGCGCTGAAGCAGGACTATCTGCCGAACGCCCGCTTCCTGACGAACCGGGCGATGGTCACGACGCTCCGCAAGGTCAAGGACGGAACCGGCAACTACATCTGGCAGCCGAGCTTCGTCATGGGCGTCGCCGAGACGATCATGGGCCATCCGGTGACCCGGGCGGAAGACATGCCGGCGATCGCGGCGGACGCCTACAGCCTGGCTTTCGGCGACTTCCTTCAGGCCTATCAGATCGTCGACCGACAGGGCATCCGCATCCTGCGCGATGCGCTCACCGCCAAGCCGTACGTCAAGTTCTACACGACGAAACGGACGGGCGGCGGCGTCGTCAACTTCGAGGCCTTCAAGCTGCTGAAGCTGGCGGCCTCCTAACCCAACGCCCGGCCCCAGCGGGGCCAGCCAACTCAGGCCAACCCGGCGGCCAGCGCGCCGCCGGGTCCGGCCTGACCGACCGGGCCAGACCGGCCCCGAACGAAAGGAACACCCCCTCCGATGCACGGCATCCTCGACAATCTCGAACTGCGCTACGTGGGCGCCGCCGTCGCGGCGGGCTCCTCGATCGATAACAACTCCTCGCGCATCGACATGGCGGATTACGAGTCCGTCACCTTCATCACCACGATCACCGACTGCGCCGATACCGGCGTCGCCGCGCTGACGATCCAGCAGAACACGGTCGACAGCGACAGCGGCATGGCGGCGGTCTCCGGCGCGGTCGCGACCGCGACCTCGGCCGGCAACGACGACATGAACGGCACGGCGCTGGCGGTCGAACTGACCAAGCCCTCGGCGCGCTACGTCCAGGCGGTGCGGACCTCGGCCACGGCCAACATCGCCTACGGCGAGGTCATCGCGATCCTGAAGCCGAAACGCCGCCCGGCGACGCAGGGCGCGACGATCCAGGCCTCGGCCGCGGTCTCGAACTAGGCCCGCCTGACCGACTGACCCAACCCGGGCGGCGCATCCCGCCGCCCGGCCCCCTTCCGAATTTCTGAAAGGACCGGCCCCATGTCTCAGCAAGGCGGCGCGTATTTTGAACAAGGCTCGGGCGACCTGGTCGTGCCGGCGGGCGCGACCCTCGATATCTCGGCCGGCCTGCTGGTCGACGCCGCGAGCGGCAATGTCGCGGTCGCGGCGGACGAGCTCGCGATCCCGGTGACGGCGGCCCACGTCAGCAAGACCACGGGCGCCGACGCCGAGGCGCTGACGCTGGCTGACGGCCGCGCCGGCCAGGTGCTGACGCTCGCCCTCGTGGTCGACGGCGGCGGCACGGGCACGCTGACGCCCGCGACCAAGACCGGCTTCGCGACTATCGTCTTCGCCGACGCGGGCGACATCGCCACCCTGAAATATATCGACGACACGGTCGGCTGGGTGCTGCTCGGCACGGCCGGCGTCGCCGCGCCGCCCGTCATCACGATCTAGGAGCGACGCCGATGAACGTCACCCGCGTATCGGTCGACCTCACGACCGACGGCTCCGGCGCCGCCGAGGGCTACACGCCCATCGTCAACGGCCTGCTCGACCGCATCCGCTACGTCAAGGCCGATTTCGCCGACGGCGTCGACTTCACGGTGACGCTCGAGGACACGGGCGAGACGCTCTGGGCGGAGGAGAACGTCAACGCCGCCGCCGTGCGCGCGCCCCGGCAGGCGACGCACACGACCGCCGGCGCGGCGGCGCTCTACGCCGGGTCGGGCGTCGCCGTGCTCGACCGCATCGCAGTCGCGGGCCGGATCAAGGTGGTCGTGGCATCCGGCGGCGCCGCGAAGACCGGCGCGATCTGGGTCGAGGTGGTCTGAGGCATGCACGCGCCCGTCCTCGTCACGCCCCCGGCGATCCAGCCGGTGACGCTCGCCGAAGCCAAGGCCCAGTGCCGGGTCGAGGACGCGAGCGAGGACACGCTGATCGGCGTGCTGATCGACGCGGCCACCGCCCATTTCGACGGCTGGACCGGCGTGCTCGGCCGCTGCCTGGCCGAGCAGACCTGGCGGCAGGACTTCGACAGCTGGGCGCGCCCGCTCCGCCTGCCGCTCTGGCCGGTGATCTCGGTCACGTCGGTCACCTATCTTGACGCCAACGGCGACAGCCAGACGGTGGCCTCGGCCAACTACACGCTCCGCCGCGACGCCGGCGGCGCGGTCGTGGATTTCCTCGACACGTATGATTTCCCGACGCTCCAGGCCTCGACCCCGGCGGCCGTGTCCGTGACCTACGTCGCGGGCTACGCCGACAGCGAGGACGAAACCCCGGTCTCGACCGCGCCCGCGCCGATCCGCCAGGCGATGCTGCTCTTGATCGCCCACTGGCACGCCAACCGCGAGGCGGTCAACGTCGGCGCCAGCGTCAGCGTCTACCCGATGGCGGTGGAAGCGCTGACGGCGCCCTACCGGCGGCTGACGCCATGAGCGTCAGTCTGAAGGCGGGCGAACTGGACCGCCGCATCACGCTGCAGACCAACACGCCGCCGGCGCTCTCCGCGCGCGGGGCCGGGGGCGAAAGCTGGGGGACGCTGGCCACCGTCTGGGCGCGCTACCTGCCGAAGCACGGCCGGGAATATCTGGCTGGCGGCGGGGCCGAGGTCACGGCCGAGGCCGACGCGGTCTTCCTGATCCGGCACCGGACGGACGTCGGCCCGGCGACCGTGCGCATCAGCTATGACGGCAAGTTCTGGGACATCCTCTCGGTCGTCGAATACGGCCGCAAGGTCGGGCTGGAGCTGGTCGCGAAAGCGCGGCAGGTGACCCCGTGAAGGCGCGGATGCGGGTCGACGGCCACGCGCTGATCAAAGCGCTCCGGCAATTGCCGAGCCAGATGCAGAAATCGACGCTGGCCTCCGGCAGCCGCGCGGGCGCGAAGGTGCTGGCCGAGCGGGCGCGGGCGCTGGCGCCGACCGATACCGGCGAGCTCCGCCGCCAGATCACCGTCGGCACGGGCCGGGCGAAACGCGGGTCGGCGCGGCACGCGGTCTACTTCAAGGGCGAGCGCTACCGCGTCGCCCACTTGCTCGAATTCGGCACGGCGCATCAGCCGGCGCAGCCGTTCATCCGCCCGGCGATCCAGCAGGCGGCGGAGGAGGCCATCCAGGCGGCGGCGCTCGCCGTGGGCAAAAACTTCGCCAAGAACGCCGAGAAGGTCGCCGGCGCCGGCGGCCGGGCGCATGTGCTGCGCGGCCTCAAGGCCGACGCCCGCAGCCGGGCGTTCAGGAGCCGGCGATGAGCATCGAAGCGGCGCTCGTCGCCCGCCTGCTGGCCGACGGCGCGGTCTCGGGGATCATCGGCACACGGGTCTACTACGCGGTGCTGATCCAGAACGCGACGCTGCCGGCGGTGCGCTACCAGCGCGTCACCTCGCGCCGCCCGAGCACGATGGGCGTCGACACAGGCCTGGTCGAGACGACGTTCCAGGTCGACTGCTGGGCCGCGACGCTCGACGGCATGGCCGACCTCCGCGACGCCTGCCGCCAGGCGCTGCAGCGCTGGCAGGCGCCGGCGGGCAGCCCGGTGATCCACGACACGTTCATCGACGACGAGCGCGACCACGGCCGCGAGCACGACCTGGAGGCCTATCGCGGCGGCCTCGATATCCGCATCTGGCACGGGGAATAACCGGCATGGCCAAACACGTCCTGACAAACGCCGGCATCTACTTCGCCGGCTTCGACCTGACCGGCGCGATGAACCAGTGCCAGGTCGATCTCTCCGCCGACGCGGTCGAGCAGACCGTGTTCGGCGACGCCGCCCACAATTACGCGCCCGGCCTGCTGACCAGCGTCTTCGCGGCATCCGGGTTCTGGGACGTGACGACCGGCGGCGTATTCGACGCCAACATCGGCACGGCCGACGACGTGCTGATCGTGACGGCGGGCGCGCCGGCGATCGGCAATGTCGCCTACATCCTCCAGGCGCTGCTCGCCAGCGTGACCCGCGGCGGCGCGGTCGGCGACGCCTTCGGCTTCGACGTCAACGTGGCCTCGCGCAAGCGCTTCATCCGGGGCCAGATCGAGCAGCTGGCCAGCGTCTCCACGACGGGCGCGTCGGACGGCGTCGAGCTGGGCGCGCTCTCCGCGTCGCAGCGGCTCTGGGCGGCGGCGATCACCACGGGCCTCCCGACCGGCGCGGGCAAGACCCTGGACCTCACGGTCGAAAGCGCGCCGACGGGCGCCTTCTCCAGCCCGACGACGCGGGTGACGCTCGCCCAGATGACCGGCCGCGGCCAGGCCATCGGCTCGGTCGACGGCGCCGTGACGGATGAGTTCTGGCGCTTCAAGCACACGCTCGGCGGGTCGACGCCGGTTTTCCCGATCGTCGCCGCCTTCGGCATCGTTCCCCTCTGACAGCCCTGATTTCTCAAAGGAGGCCCCGCAATGGCCAAGATGGTACTGACCAACGCCTACATCAGCGTGAACTCGGTCGATCTCTCCGACCACATCCGCGCGATCGAGTTCGACAACAACGTCGACCCGGTCGAACAGACGACGATGGGCGACGCCGTCCACAACTTCCTGGCGGGCCTGAAGAACCAGACCTTCACCCTGACCTTCGCCCAGGACTACGCCTCGGGCGAGGTCGACGCGACGCTGGCCCCGCTGGTCGGCGCGGCGGCTTTCGTCATCGAGATCCGGCCGGTCAACACGACCGTCGGCGCGACCAACCCCAAATGGTCGGGCAACGTCATCCTGACCGATTACGGCGCGCTCGGCGGCTCGGTCGGCGACCTGCACGAGGCCGCCGCCACCTTCCAGCCCGGCGACGGCACGGGCATCGTCCGGGCGACCTCCTGATGGCCGCCCGGCGGAAGACGGCGCGGGGATCGGCCACGGCTCCGGCCCCGGCCCCGCGCGCGCCGCTTGCCGTGCTCGACGCGGCGGCGATCCTCGGCGCGTCGGATATCCGGGTCGAGGCGCTCGACGTGCCGGAATGGGGCGGCCGGGTCTACATCAGGACCTGGTCGGCCGCCGACCGCGAGGCGTTCGAGACGGCGGTCGTCGACGCGGGCGGCAAGCTGAGCGCCGGCCGCTTCCGGGCGACCGTCTGCCAGCTTTCGGTCGCGGACGCGGGCGGCAATCTCCTGTTCACGCCCGAGCAGATCCCCGATCTCGCCCGGCGCTCGGCGGCGGCGATCCAGCGCGTCTTCCAGGCGGCGGACAAACTGAACACGGTGACCGCCGCCGCCCAGGACGACCTCCAGGGAAACTGACGCGGCGGCCGCTCCGCCGCTTCGTGCTGGACCTCTCGGCCAGGATGGGCATGACGGCGGCGGAGCTCGGCCGCCGCATGACCTCGGCGGAACTGATGGAGCGCCTGGCGCTGGCCGCGCTCGACGCGGACGCCGCCCGAACCCAGGCCCAGCGGGCGGGGCTGGCGGACCGGGCGGCGCAGAACGCGGCGGCGATGAAAGACAAAGTCAAGCGGATGAATGGGGTCGGGACGTGAGGGCTTGGTGGCGACGGCTTAGAAAGCAGAAAGGGATTGCGGCCGCACAACCGAGGCGTATGCTGCCGTTCATGGTAGGGCAAGCAGACATTATTCGATTCTTGAGTTCGGTGGGCGTGAAGGCTGCGTGCAGCGCTTGCGGCAAGAACGATTGGTCGGTCTCGAGGGGCGGGGACCATTCGCAAGAAGTCGATTCTTCGCCACACGTCCATTTATTGCCCTATTTCGACGGGGTGAACCTTCTCAACGGGCAGTCCTATCCGGCGACCATCCTGGTTTGCATGAACTGCGGCCACATTCAAATGCACAGCCTCCAGGTCATCCAGCGGTGGCTCAAGGCGCGCGAAGAGGAAAAGCGGCACAAACCCGAGTCAGCGGCCCAAGATGACTAAAGAGCTGATCAAGCTGACGGACAGCACGCCGGGCTTGCTGGCGCCGACGACCACGATTGCCCCAGCGAAATATCACACGATCTATGACGGAGAGTTGGACTTGCTGACCAGTTCCCAGGCGACCATCGCGGGTTCTCTGTGCTCGGCCGCGCTCGGCGTTTCCCTGAGCACGGCCTACATGGCATGGCCGATGATCGACCGGATGGGCGACGAGTCCGTGGTTCTGACAACCGTGGACATCGTTTACTTCTGCATCTGGCTGGCGAACCTCGTTCTCTTTGTTGTGTGCGCCTGTTTCTGCGCGGCGCATCACATCAAGCGTCGGCGGAAGGTCGCTGAAATTCGCGAGCGGCCGTCTTATGCGATGCAGGCTGGCGCCGGATGATGCGACAGACAGCGGCGCAAGCAACAGGCCGTCCTTTGGGGCGGCCTTTTTTATTGGGGACGGAACGGGACGTGATGACGGCGAGTACAACGACCGACGCGCTACCGCGCCGTCACCAAGCCTTCGCTTGTGCGGAATCGGCAGCGTTACGCGACGCCGCTTCTGACCGCTTTCAAGCATTCCACGTAGGTCTGAAGGATCATAGCCCTGTCGGCGCCTTTGAAGGAGACGCCAACCACAACGCCTTCTGCCTTAAGCACATCCACCATCAGCTTGTAAGCCACCTGCTCTTTTATTCCGTTCAAATCTTCGATCCGGGGGCCGCGCGCGCATGTCCAGGGCGAAAGCCTAAAGGCGAGCGGGCCTGACCTACGACAGGTTCTTAACCCCCGGATTGCAGGCGGCTTAAGAACCGCCAGCGCTCCGGCAATGCGTATCGTAGGAGCCAGCGCCATGAACCGCGCCACCCTCATTGAATCCGAAGCTATCGAACTTTTGGAAGCCTGTTTCACCCGCGCGGAGGTCCGCGACGGGCATCTGGTGCTGGCGGTCGATAACGACCTGCTGGACCGCCTCGCCTGTTTCCGCGCCGATCTTGTGGACCGGGAGCCGGACGCCTGCGACGAGGACGGCGGCGACGCCGAAGCGGTTTCGGCGGACTGACATGAACGCAGCGCTGCGGCCGGCCACGTAGGCCGCGCCGGGCGCAGAAATTTCGGCATTAGGCCGGCCCCGCTGACGCGGGCGCCGGCCTTTTCTTTTGGGAAAGGCTTCGATCATGGCGACACGGGTCGGCGGCATCTTCGCGGATTTCGCGCTCGATGCGGGCGGCTTCGTGGCCGACATCAAGAAAGCCGAGGGCGCGATCACCTCGAACTCGGCCCGGATGAACCGGGCGCTGGCGGGCGTCGAGCGCTCGTTCGGCCAGATCGAAAAGGGCATGGGCGGGTTCATCCGCCGGACGATCAACCTGAAATCGGTGCTTGGCTCGGCGCTCGCCGGCGGCGGCTTCATCGCCGCGACCAAGGCGGCGCTCGACTTCGCCGACGCCACGGCGAAGACGGCGCAGCGGGTCAACATCTCCGCGACCGCGCTCCAGGAATACCGCCACGCCGCCGACCTGGCGGGCGTCTCCTCCGACCTCCTGACCGACGGCTTCCAGCGCCTCAACCGGCGCGTCGGCTTGCTGACCACGACCGGAACCAGCCCCGCGAAAGCCGCGCTGGAGCAATTGGGCCTCGCCGGCGACATCACCTCCGGCAAGCTCTCCGGCACCGAGGCGATCTTCCAGGCCGTGACCCAGAAGATGGACGGCGTCAAGGACGCCGCCCAGCGGACGGCGCTGGCCAGCCAGATCTTCGGCGAGGACGCCGGGCCGAAGCTCGTGCTGCTGCTCAACCAGGGCAGCCGCGGCATCGCGGACATGCGCGACGAGGCCCGGCGCCTCGGCCTCGTCATGAACGACGACCTGCTGGCCGCCGCCGAGACCGCGAACGACAAGCTCGGCACGCTCGGCCGCATCCTCAAGACGCAATTGATGGGCGCGCTGGTCAGCCTGGCGCCTCAGATCGCGAGCTTCGGCTCGGGGATGATCGAAGCGCTGCCGGGGCTGATCCAGGGCGCGAAGGATCTGGCCCAGGCGCTCGGCCTGATCGCGCGCGAGGCCCCGAAAGCCGACCTCGGCCTGATCCAGGCGGGCAGCATCGCTCGGGTCAAGGCGCTGAAGGCCGAGGCGGCCGACGTGCAGCAGGCCGCGGCCGAGCACGCCCGCGCGATCGCCGGCCTCCGCGACAAGATCGCCGCGGCCGAGGCGGACGCCACCGCCG
>CALAHN010000124.1 GCA_937891825.1 uncultured Alphaproteobacteria bacterium | reverse complement strand
CTTCAGGCGGCGCGTCATGCTTGGGCGCGTCCTGCACAGATGCATCCTGCGCGGACATATCCTGCTTGGACGAGTCGTGCTTGGGCGTATCAGTCATGGGCGCGTTCCGGCTCCGTCCTCCGGCGCCGCGTCGGACATCGACGCGGCCAGTGTCGCTAGAAGCGCGACGGCTGTTGGTTTAGCAGCCGTTCGCCGTCGCGCCCAAGTCAATTGTCCAAGGGCCGTCTCGACAGCGGGGCTGAGGGACACAGCCGTGATCCGGCCGAGGCAGCCTTGGAGGTTCGCCGTGGAGATCAACTTAGCAAATGTCTTCGCAGTCCGCGGCGAAAAAAACGCCGCATAGTCAATTTCCTCGCCCCGCAAGGCCGCCAGGACCGCGGGATTGAACGCCTGGGCCGGCCGGCTGCGATACAATACTTGCGTCTCCGCCTGAAAACCGTCGGCGATGGCTGTGGCGGCGACATCGAACGCCCGCTCGGCGCCGGCGGCATGGATCAGGCGGCCGGCCGAGGGGTCGAGTCGCTGGCGGACCAGCGCCGCCAACGCCGCGCCGTCGCCGCCGGCGCTCGTCACATCCAGGAAGCCAGCCGCCCGCGCCGCCCGCGCCGTCGCGTCGCCGACCGCCAGCACGGGAACCGACCGATCCAACGTCCGTCGCGCCAGCACGGCCGCGGCATGGCCGCTGGTCAACAAGACCGCCTGAACGCCGGCAGTGTCGAGCGGCGCGGACGGAACGTCTTCATAAACCGCCATCGGCGCGATCAGCGGGTCGAAGCCCAGCGCCGCCGCCTCCTTGGCGAACGCCGCCGCGGCCGCGGGCGGGCGGGTCAGGAGCAGGCGGGGACGGCGCGCCGGATCGGGCATCGCCAGGCCTACTCGAACAGGCGCGCGTCGCCGTTCGCGCGCAACTCCGCGCCCGCGTCGCGGCCGAGCCGGCCAGCGTCGGCGACCGCGCCTTCCCGGCTGGTCCGCCAGAGTTTCGCGCCGTCCGCGCTTGCGAGCAGGCCGTCGAGCTTGAGCCCGCCCTGACCGTCGAGCACGGCGAGCGCGCCGATCGGCGTGCGGCAAGACCCGTCGAGGGCGGCGAGCAAGGCGCGCTCGGCTTCGATCCGGATCGCCGTCGGCCGGTGATCGATGGCTTTGAGCGCCTGGATCAGGTCAGCATCGTCCGCCCGGGTTTCGACGCCGACGGCGCCCTGGGCCGCCGCCGGCAACATGACCGCGGGAGCGAGGGTTTCGGTGATGCAGCTTGCCATCTCCAGCCGGTCGAGGCCGGCTTTGGCGAGCAGCGTCGCGTCCGCCTCACCGTCAGCCAGCTTCTGCAGCCGGGTGCCGACATTGCCGCGAAAGGCCGTCACGATGAGGTCGGGACGGCGCGCCAGCACCTGAGCCCGGCGGCGGAGGGACGCCGTGCCGACTCGCGACCCGGCCGGCAACGCATCGAGGCCGGCGCCCGAGGCCGATATCCAGGCGTCCCGGGGGTCGGCCCGTTCCAGAACGGCGGCGATCGCGAACCCGTCGGCCAGCGTCGTCTCGACGTCCTTCATCGAATGCACGGCAAGATCGATCGCGCCCGCCGCCAGCGCTTCCTCGATTTCCTTGGAGAACAGCCCCTTGCCGCCGATGTCGCTCAACAGGCGGTTCTGAACGCGGTCCCCGGTCGTGCGGATCTCGACAATCTCCAGGGCGTCGTCCGGTCGTAACGCCGGCCAGGCGTCCCGCAGCGCGGCCGCGACCCGGTGGGCCTGCCAAAGCGCCAGCGGGCTGCCGCGCGTGCCGATTCGAAGGGGCGTTCTGATCTTTTCCATGGAAATGTGTCTTAAAGGCCGGAAACGGCGAACGCCAGAGCGGCAGCCGCGTTCGCCTTCGGACTTGCGGCGATGGGCGCGCCGGATGCACTCTGGCGGCCCAAGCAGTGCAAGCAAGCGAGACGAACAGGCATGACCGGCCGGATATTCGACGGACTGAAAGTAATTGACTGCGCCAGCTTCATCGCGGCCCCGGTGGCGGCGACGATCCTTGGCGATTTCGGCGCGGACGTGATCAAGATCGAAGCGCCCGGCGGCGATCCCTATCGCTCGCTGCATCGCGGCCCCGGCATGCCGGCCGCCGATTTCGACTATGCCTGGTTCGCCGACAACCGCTCGAAGCGCGGCCTCTGCCTCGACCTGAAGCAGGCGAAGGCGCAGGAAATCCTGCACAAGTTGATCGCCGAGGCGGACATCTTCATCACCAACTTCCCGTTTCCCGTGCGCGAAAAGCTGAAGCTTCGCTACGAGGATTTGCAGGGCTCTAACCCGAAGCTGATCTATGCGTCGCTGACCGCCTATGGCGAAGACGGCCCTGAAGCCTCCAAGACCGGCTTCGATTCGACCGCGCTCTGGGCGCGCTCTGGCCTCATGGATCTGGTCCGCACCGCCCCCGATCTCGCGCCGACGCGCTCCACCCCCGGCATGGGCGACCATCCGACCGGCACCGCCCTCTTCGCCGCGATAGCCATGGCGCTCTACAAGCGCGCGACCACGGGCGAAGGCTCTTATGTGTCGACCTCGCTGCTCGCGAACGGGACCTGGTGGAACTCGTTCTATGTGCAGGCCGCGCTCGCCGGCGCGGCGATCCCGCCCCGGCCGCACCGGGACGAATGGTTCAATGCGCTTTCGAACCATTATGTCTGCAAATGCGGCCGCTGGTTCATCCTGGCGCTGGTCAACGAGCAGCGGCAGATCGGAAAGTTCATATCCGCCATCGAACGGCCGGACATCCTGGAGGACCCCCGCTTCGCGACCCAGGATGACCGGAAGGCGAACGCCCAGGCGCTCACCAGGATACTGGACGCCGTCTTCGCGACCCGGACCTGGGAGGAGTGGGAGGCGATCCTGACCGCCAACGACATCACCTTCGGCATCGTCCGCAAGGTCGGCGACGTGCCGGGCGACCGCACCTTCGCCGACGCGGGCGGCGTGATCGCTTCGCCCGGCGCGGACAATCCGGCGGACCGCACCATCGGCAGCCCGGTCTTCATGCGCGGCCAGGACAAGGCCCCGGTGCGGCCGGCGCCCGACCTCGGCCAGCATAATGACGCCGTCATGGCCGAACTGGGCTACACGCCATCCGACATCGCCGCCCTGCGCGCCGCCGGCGTGCTGCAATGACCGGCAAGGAATGACCGACATGGACGAGAAGCAACTCCAGGACGCCCTGGCGACCGTATTCGCCGCCGATTCGGCGCTATACCAGAACCGCGGCTTCCAGCGCCGCATCGGCTATGGCGTCCGGCCGGCCCTGGTGAATATCGACCTGGCGAACGCCTGGACGCGGCCGGGAAACGCCTTCACCTGCGCCAATTGCGATGCGATCATCGACGCCGTGAACGCCTTGCTCGTCCCAGCCCGCCGCCAGAAGATCCCGATCATCTTCACGACGACCGCCTATGCCGTCACCGAAGGCCCCAACAGCGACATGGGCATGTGGGGCAAGAAGATCCCGGCCGAAGTGCTGCAGGAAGGCTCCGAGGCGGTGCAAATCGACAGCCGCCTGAACCGCCGGCCGGACGAGCACCTGATCGTCAAGAAGCGGGCGAGCGCTTTCCACGGCACCATGCTGGCGGGCTTCCTCCGGGCCGCCGAGGTCGACACCGTGATCGTCACCGGCACGACCGCGAGCGCCTGCGTGCGCAACACTGTTGAGGACGCCATCGCAGAAGGCTTCCGGCCGATCATCCCGCGCGAAACCATCGGCGACCGCATAGCCGGCGCGATTGAATGGAACCTGTTCGACATTGACGCCAAGTTCGGCGACGTAGAGCCGCTGTCGAACGTCGTCGCCTATCTCGAGGGCCTGAACGGCGCGCCGCGCTAAAGCCGAGACCGCCACAGGCGCCTGGAGTCGGAACGCGCGATGACGATGCCTTATCCTCAGCTCTTCAGCCCGCTCGCGCTCGCTGGCCAGACGCTGCGGAACCGCATCTGCCTGCCGGCGACCGTGACCAATCTGGCGCGCGCCAACAGGATCACCGAGCCCTACAAGAACTTCCTGATCGAGCGGGCCAAAGGCGGCGCCGCGATGCTGACGACGGAGGTGATCGCCGTCGATCCCAACGCCGTGGCGCAACCGGCCATCGTGACCGGCTTCGACGCCGCTAATGACGCGGACTTTCGCGATCTCGCGGGCCGCGTCCGCGCGGCGGCGGCCGCGCTTGTCGGGCAGCTCTGGCATCCGGGCAAGCAACAGCTCTGGGGCGCCACGTCCTCGCCCATGGGCGTCTCCGACCAGCCCGACGCCTATTCCTGGACCGTGCCGCGCGTCATGACCGACGCCGATATCGCCGGCGTCATCGCGGCCTTTGTCGCCGTGGCGGCCAAACTGGCGCGACTGGGGTTCGCCGGCGTCGAGCTGCACGGCGCCCACGGCTACCTGATCAACCAGTTTCTATCGCCCTGGTCGAACGCGCGGACCGACCGCTGGGGCGGGGCGGTCGAGAATCGCGTGCGCTTCGCCCGCGCGATCGCTGCGGGCGTCCGCGACGCCGCCGGGGCCGATTTCATCGTCGGCCTGAAAATGCCGGGGACGGAGGAAGTCTCGGGCGGCATCGACCCGGATGAAGCCGAACGGCTGACGGCTGCGCTAGCGGAAGGCGGCGGCCTCTTCGACTATTTCGCCTACAGCCAGGGCAATTTTTCCCTGAGCCTCGAAAGCCATGTGCCGGACCTCTATTACCGGCCCGGCCATTTTCTGGATATCCCGAAGCGCATGCGGAAAGCTGCCGGCGCCGCCGCGGTGATGGCGCTCGGCCGGCTCGGATCGCCCGAAGAAGCGGAGGCCGCGCTGGCGGACGGCGCCGGCGACCTGATCGGGATGACCCGCGCCCTGATCGCCGACGCCGACCTGCCCCTGAAAGCCGCGGCTGACGATAGCGCGGCGATCCGCCCGACCACCTTCGATAATACGGCGTGGGGTTTGGTGCATCAGGGCAAGCCGCTCCTGGATCACCTGAACCCGCTGATCGGTCAGGCCGGGGAAAGCGGCTGGCGGCCGCCCCGGAGCGACGCGCCGAAGACGGTCGCGATCGTCGGAGCCGGCCCGGCTGGCCTTGAAGCGGCATGGGTCGCGGCGGCGCGGGGCCATGCCGTAACCCTGTTCGGCCAAAGCCTCGGCGGCGCGCTGGCGCTGGAGGCCGCCCGCCTGCCCGGACGGGCGGACATGGGCCGGATCGTCGCCTGGCAGCGCCTGATGGGAGACCGGCACGGCGTCGCATTCCGCCTTGGCGCCGAAGCGGCGCCCGCGGACATCCTGGCGCTGCAGCCGGATGTCGTGCTGCTTGCGAGCGGGGCACGGCAGCGCCTGCCGGAAAGCCTGGGCGTGAGCGACGGCCCGTCGCTCTCCGGCCGCGCCTACCTCAAGGAGGGGCATTCCGGTTCGCGAGGGCGGGTCGTGCTGTTCGACCAGGACCACGGGGCCGCGGTCTACGGTCTGGCTGACCGGCTCGCCATGGACTTCAAGGAGGTCTGGCTGCTGACGCCGCGCCCAGGCTTCGCGGAAGCGGTGAACTATTGCAGCGCCATCGGCGTGATGCGCCGGCTTTACGGCGCGGGCGTCCGCCTGACGCCAGCGGCCGAGCCGACGCGCTGGCAGGCGGGATCGCTGACGTGGCGGAACGCCTATACCCACGTGGAATCAACAATCGAGGGCGTCGATCTGTTTGTCTACGCGACGCCGCGCTCGCCCAACCTGGCGCTGGCCGACGCCATGGCGGGCGCGACAGTCCAGCGCATCGGCGACTGCCAGAGCCCCAGGCCGCTGATGGGCGCGCTCCACGCCGGCCATGCGGCCGGGCTCGCGGTTTAGATCCAGCGCCTATTTTCGCGTCTTGGCGGCGCCGCTCGGGTCGGTCGCAAGCTCCTCGAGCGCGGCCATCAGCGCTTTGCGGATCGCCGCGATCTTGGCTTCCTGCTCGATCTTCATGCCGAACACATCCTTGACGTAGAACACGTCGACCGCGCGCTCGCCATAGGTCGAGATCCGCGACTGGCCGATCTGCAGGCCCTGCTGGGTCAGCGTCCAGGCGATCTTGTTCAGGAAGCCGGTCCGGTTGCGGCCGCAAACCTCGATCACGGTGTGGGTCGTGCTCGCCTTGTTGTCGATGAAGATCTGCGGCGGCACGAAGAAAGCTTCCGAACGCTTGCGCCATGGCGGCGCCTTGCCGAATTCCTGCGACAAGCTGACCTTGCCGGACAGGGCCGAGCGGACGCAGTCCTTGATCCGGTCATCCCGGCGCGGGGCGCCGCTGCGGTCGGGGTCGCAGTCGACGGTGAACAGGTCCAGGACAAAGCCATTGCGGAAGGTCGCCGCGTTGGACTGCACGATATCGACGCCGGCAAGCGCCAGGCCGCCGGCGATGCGCGCGAACAGGCCCGGGTGATCGGGCGCGGCAACGATGACATCGGTCGCCTCGCCTTCCGGGGATGCCTGAATATCGATCAGCAGCGGCGGATCGAACGCTTGCGCCTTGCCGTAGATTTCCAGGCGCCGCGCCAGTTCGGCCGGCGGGGCCGACAGCCAGAAGGCCGGCGGCGCCTGCTCCAGGATGTCGTCGCGCTGAGCCTGGCTCAGATGGCCAAGCCGCTCCATGGTTTCGTCCTGGCGCCGCCGCAGCCGGCCGGCGACGCTCTTGGCGCCGTCGACGCCGGCGATCGCCTCGCTCGCCCGGAAATACAGCTCCCGCAAGAGCGAGGCTTTCCATTCCGTCCAGGTGCTGGGGCCGACGGCGCGGATATCGCAGACCGTCAGGACGAGCAACAGGCGCAGCCGCTCCAGCGACTGCACGACGGCGACGAAATCCTTCACGGTCTGCGGGTCGGCCGGATCGCGCTTGAAGGCCACCTGGCTCATGACCAGGTGGTGCCGCACCAGCCAGGCCGCGGTTTCGGTTTCGCTATCCGTCAGGCCGAAGCGGGGGCCAAGCTCCTCCGCCACGGCCGCGCCAAGGACGGAATGGTCGCCGCCCCGGCCCTTCGCGATGTCATGCAGGAAAAGCGCTACATAGAGCGCCCGCCGGGATTCCGTCTGGCCGACGACCGAGGACGCGACCGGCGCGGCTTGCTTAAGCTCGCCCTTTTCCAGTTGCGCGAGCATGCCGATGGCCCGGATCGTGTGCTCGTCGACCGTGAAGGTATGATACATGTCGTATTGCATCTGGGCGACGATACGCCCGAAATCGGGCACGAACCGCCCGAGAACGGCCGCTTCGTTCAACCGGCTGAGCGCCCGCGCCGGCGTCTTCTTCGATTCCAGCATTTCGATGAACAGGCGGTTGGCCTCCGGGTCGTCGCGCACGGCGTCGAGCTTCTTCAGATCGCGCCTGATCAGCCGGAGCGCGCCCGGATGGATATCCATGTCCATGCGCTCGGCCACATGAAAGATCCGGAGCATGGTGACGGGATCGCGGCGGAAGGCGTCGTCGTCCGTCGGCGCGATGCGGCCGCCGACGATATTGAACCCCTCGATCGCCCGATGCTGGGTCAGGAAGCGCGAGAGCGAGAACCGGCCGGGCGTTTTCTGGGCCGCCTCCAGCGCCGCGCAGATGATGCGGGTCAGGTCGCCGACTGTCTTCGCGGTCAGGTAATAGTGCTTCATGAAGCGTTCGACGCCGCGGATATGCGGGCGGTCGCTATAGCCCATGCGTTCCGCGATCACGACCTGGGCGTCGAAGGTCAGGCGTTCCTCGGCGCGGCCGGCCCAGTGATGCAGATGGCTGCGCACGGTCGTAAAGAACTCCGCGGCCTTGCGAAACCGCCGGCGCTCGCCGTCGGTCAGCACCTGCTCATCGACGAGCCTGTCGATATTCTCGACCCGGTAATGATGCTTGGCGATCCAGTAAAGCGCATGCAGATCCCGCAAGCCGCCCTTGCCTTCCTTGACGTTCGGCTCCAGCAGATAGCGCGATTCGCCATAGGCCCGGTGGCGGTCTTCCCGTTCCGCCAGCTTCGCCGTCATGAAGCTTGCGTCGTCGCCGGCGACATCCTTCCAGAAGGCTTCGCGGAGGTCGTCGGCGAGGCGGGTTTCCCCCCAGAGCGTGCGCGCTTCCAGAAGCGATGTGCGGATCGTCATGTCGGCCTTGGCGAGGCGCACGCAGTCCTCGATCGAGCGCGTGGCGTGGCCGACCTTCAGGCCCATGTCCCATAGCAGATACAGCACATGCTCGACCATCTGCTCGACCCGGGAGGCGCGCTTGTAGGGCGTCAGGAACAACAGGTCGATATCGGAGAAGGGCGCGAGCAGGCCGCGGCCATAGCCGCCGACGGCGATGACGGCGAAGCGCTCGCCGGTCGTCGGATTGGCGGCCGGGAAGACCTTCAAGGCCGCATGATCCAGCACGGCTTCGATGACGGCGTCCATGACGGCGGAGCGCTCGGCCATGGCGTCGAGCGCGGGCAGGCCGTCCATGAAGCGCGCTTCGAGATCGGCGGCCGTCGTCGCCAGCACGGACTTCGCCGCCGCCAGCAAGGCGGCGCGGTCATTTGCCGGCGCTTCGGCGATTGCGGCAAGCGCAGCGGGTTCGGTCAGAATCTGGGGCATGGCGTCCATTGTCCACGTCAGCTTAGCATGCCTTATCGGGTTTAAAGGAGAATTGACAGATGGGCGCCGCTGTTCTGATTACCGCCATGGACATTCCGGCGGACACGGAAGCCGACTTCAACGACTGGTACACCAACGAGCATGTGGCGGAGCGCGTCGACCTGCCGGGCTTCCGCTCCGCCTTCCGTTTCGTCGCCGTCGACGGCGCGCCGAAGTACTTCGCCTATTATGAAACCGACGGCCTGGAGGCGCTGACGACGCCGACCTACAAGGCGATCCTGGCCCGGCAGACCGACTGGTCCCAGGCGATCATGGCAAAGTTCGAGAATTTCCAGCGCCTCTGCGGCCCCTGCCTCAAGCGCGCGGGGCGCGGCCACGGCGGCATGGCGCTGGTCGTGCGCGCGACCGGCGGCGACGGCCTTGACGCCTTTCTGGCGGCGGCGCTGGACGCCATGGTCCAGGCGCCGCACGCGGTCGGCGGCTACCTCTGGCGCGCCGACGCGGACGCGACCGGCGACGCCGCCGTCGCCGGCCAGCGGGTGCTGGTCCTGGAGGCCCTGGACGAAGCCGCCCTCCGCCGCGCGGCGGCCGAGCACCTCCGCCCCTCGGCCCTGAAAGCCGCAGGCGCCAAGGGCGACCCGGCGATCGGCTTCTACCGGCTGATCTCGTTCATGGAGGACCATGGGTAAGGCGGCAGCCGGCTGCTAAACCGCGATCTCGGCCAGCCGCCCGCCATCCAGCACGAAGATTTTGTCCTGCGGCTCCTTGAGCGCCATGGTATCGGCCTCCGACAGGCCGGCATAAAGCCCGCGGATGACGCGGGTCGTGACGCCGTGGCTGAAGGCCAGGACCGTCGCATCGGGATCGAGCGACGCGAGCCAGGGGCGGACACGGGCCGCGACGTCGGCATAGCTTTCGCCGCCGGGCGCGGGGGTATTCCAACGGTCGGCCATGCGGGCATCCAGGCTGTCCTTGTGGTCCCGTTGCACCTCGGACCAGAGCAGGCCCTCCCACAGGCCGAAGGCATGCTCCATCAGGCGCGCGTCATGCGCGATGGCGCTTGGGTCGCCGCCCATCGCCGTCACCGCCAGAACCGCCGTCGACCAGGCGCGCGGCTGGGGGCTGGAGACGACGCGGCAGGATGACGGATCGGGCAGCAGCGCCTGCAAACTACGCCCAAAGGCTTCCGCCTGGGCGACGCCCAGGGCCGTCAGCGGCGAATCCTTGCGGCCCTGCAGTCTGGTTTGCAGGTTCCAGATCGTCTGCCCATGGCGCATCAGGTACAGCATCGATGGGCCTGGGCGCCGCGCGCCAGGATGGCTTCGACGATCTCCTGGACGGCCAGGGCTTCGGCGGGCGTCGCGAGATCGTGGGGCTGGCCCGCCGTCATGGCGGCGAGTTTCGATAATTGGTCCCGCAGGATGAGCGGCCGCACCTCTTCATGGGGCCGCACGTCGGCGGCGGCGCGCCAGACGCCGTCCGCCTCCAGCCGTTCCGCCGTCGACCAGTCGCGGAGGCGTATCCGGCCGGCGTCGCCTTCCAGAAGCCAGAGATTGTGGTCCGCCTTTTCGGTCACGCCGACGCCGCCAGTCAGCGCGACGGGAACGTCGCCCGCGGCCAGGGTCGCCTCGATCGCGGTCTCGGCCCCGTCGCCCGGCGGAAAATCGACATGGGCGTCGCCCAGAACCGTATTGCCCAGCATCCGCATCGTCAGGAACAGGAAATGGGAGACGACCTCACGGGTAAAACCGCCTTCGCCGCGCCGGGCGAGCCAGGAAGCCGCATCCATCTGCCAGCCGCGCGGCCAGGCCTGGAAGTCGGTCTCGATCTTGAGCGACCGGGGCTGGCCGACCGCCCCCGCCGCCTGCCACGCCTTGAGCTGGGCGACCGCCGGCGACGACGCGAAGACGAAATTCACCGCCGCCCGCTGGCCCCGGGTTTCGCGAACGAAGGCCTGGCTGTCGGCCAGATCGACGCCGAGGGGCTTTTCCGTGAAGACCGCCTTGCCCGCCGCCAGCGCCGCCCTGGCGTGGGCCAGATGGGTTTTCGGCGGCGAGGCGATATAGACGCAATCGGCGGACGCGATCGCCGCTTCGACCGTTCCGTGATGGGCCACGTCCGGCAGATCACGCTTGAGTCGCGCCATGGCGGCGGGCGCCGGGTCCCAGACGCCTGTCAGCCGAATGGCCGGGTCCGGGTGGTCAAGCGCCGCCCGCGTCAGGCGTTCGCCCATGACGCCGAAGCCGAGGATCGCGAGTTGCATCGGGGTTTCCGTCCTACTTGATCGATCCGCCGGCCTTGAGCCCGCCGATTATATCGGCCGGCAAGTCGAGCCAGTCCGCCAGCACCTCGCCGGTGTGCTGGCCGATGGCTGGGTTCGGGCGCCATTCCGGCCGGGGCGAGCCATGGAACCGGAGCGGACTGCCCGGCACCACCGCGTCGCCGACCTCGGCATCGTGAATATCGAAGAGCGCGGCGCGTTCCCGAAGCGGCCGATCGGCCGCCACTTCCGGCATGGTGCGCACCGGCGCCGCCGGCACCCGCTTTTCCTTGCAGATCGCCGCGACCTCGAACTTCGAGAGGCCGGCTGTCCAGGCGCCGATCATCTCGTCGACCAGGGCCTCGTTCCGCGCCCGGTCCGGCCCGACCTTGAAGCGCGGGTCTTCCGCCGCCTCGGCATTGCCGGAGGCCTTGGCGAGCGCGGCCCAATGGCTATCGCGCACGCAGATGATCGCCACATGGCCATCGTTGCAGGCATAGACGTTATAAGGCGCGCCTGTGCCCGCCGGGTGATTGTTGCCGCGCCGGGGCGGTTGCTTGCCGCCCGCCAGTTGCATCGCCGTGAACGACGTGGCGAGCGCCGTCAGCGCGGTCTCCTGCATCGCCACTTCGACGACGCGGCCCTTGCCGGTTTGGCTGCGCTCATACAAAGCCGTCATCAGGGCGCCGTAGAGATGGATGCCGCCCAGGAAATCGACGACCGCCAGACCGGCCTTGAGCGGCGGCCCGTCTTCCGGGCCGTTGATGCTCATGATGCCGGAATAGGCCTGGATCGTCAGGTCCATCGCCAGATTGTGCGTATCCGGCCCCCAGACGCCATAGCCGCTGGACGAGCCGTAGATCAGCCGCGGATTGTGCTTCAACAGCACGCCCGAGCCGATGCCAAGCCGGTCCATCGCGCCAGGCGCGAAGTTCTCCAGCAGGATGTCCGCCTTGGCGACGAGGTCCATGAAGATCGCGCGGCCGTCTTCGGACTTGAGGTCGATGGCGAGGCCGCGCTTGCCCGAGTTCAGCATGATGTGGGCGAGCGGCGTCTGCCCGCCGCCGCGGCTGCGGATCGCCTCGCCGTCCAGCGGCTCGACCTTGACGACGTCCGCCCCGGCTTGCGCCAGCAGCAGCCCGGCATAGGGGCCGTTATAGACCTGGCCAAGGTCCAGCACCTTGACGCCCTCGAGCGGCCAGCGCCCGTTCGGATCGAATGGCGGCTGCATTATCAGCGCAACCCCTGGCCGAGGATATCGCGGGCGATGACGTGCTTCTGCACCTCGCTCGGCCCTTCGCCGATACGGCGGATGCGCATTTCCCGGAACCAGCGCTCGAACGGCAGGTCCTTGGCGACGCCGAGGCCGCCATGGATCTGCATCGACCGGTCGATGACCCGGAACGAGCTTTCCGCCGCCACATATTTGGCGATGGCGCTTTCGGTCCGGAACGGCAAGCCGGCATCCGCCTTCGCCGCCGCTTCCAGGCAAAGCAGGCGCGCCTGCCGGATTTCGATCTCGTTCTCGACCAGCATCCACTGAATGCCCTGGCGGGTGGACAAGGGCGCGCCGAAGGTTTCGCGGATCTTCGAGTACTCGATCGCCCGCTCATGGGCCGCGATCGCCGCCGAGACGCAGGTCGCGGCATAGGGAATGCGCTGGCGGGCGAGCCGGTCATTGGCGATGGCGAAACCGCCGCCGACTTTGCCGAGAATATTCTCGTGCGGCACGCGCAGGTCCTCGAACTGCAATTCCGTCGCGTAGCGGGCGGAGCGGAGCGTGTGGACCACCCGGCGGACATGGAAGCCCGGCCAGTCGGTTTCGACAATGAAGCAGGTCACGCCGGCGCGGCCCTGGCTGCCGTCGGTCCGGGCGAAGACCAGGCCGTAGTCCGCCCGGTCGGCGCCGCTGATCCACAGCTTCTGGCCGTTGATCACCCAATCGTCGCCGTCGCGCACGGCGCGCGTCTGGATCGCGCGGGCAGGATCGGAGCCGCCGGAGGGTTCCGACAAGCCGAAGAAGGTCTTCTTCTCGCCCCGCAGCATCGGGTAGAGATATTTTTCCTTCTGCAGGTCCGTCGCCTCGAACAACTGGGCCTGGCCCGCGCCGCCGAAGACATTGTAGCTCGGCGCGTAGATGCCGGCGCGGTGCTGCGAGATTTCGAAGGCGATCAGCGTCCGGGTCACCAGGTCGATTTCCGGCCCGCCATATTCCGGCGGCGTATCCAGGCCATAGAGGCCCATCTCCATGGTGATCTTCTTCAGCCGCTCGAAATCCGCCGGCTCAAGCTCATCCGTATCGGGGTCGAGCTTATCCTCCAGCGGCAAGATTTCCTCGCGCACGAACCGTCGGCACATGTCGACGATCATTTTCTGTTCTTCGGTCAGATCGAAATTCATCTGCTCAGGTCCTTCCCTAACCGGGGCTGATCCGGCCGAGGCGGGCCGGATCGATATCTGTGTTGGCGACCGGCAGGCGGCCGTGATCGTGCATATAGGCCGCCAGGAGCTCGCCGTGGCGGGTGCGGTAGGCCGTATTGATCTCGATACGGAACTGCGACGCCTCGGCGGGGGGCGCCTTGGCCTTCGCCATCAACTCGCCGCGCAAGCCGAACAACGACTGGCCGGTCGCCGCGCCGATGTAGACGATTTCGCCCGCCGCGTTCGCCAGTTGATAGACGCCGAGATTGCCCGCAAGCCTCGCCGCCGCTTCCAGGGTCAGGGGCTTCCAGCCCTTGGTCATGCGCACTGCCATGGCTCAAACGCCCTTGAAGTTCGGCGCGCGCTTTTCCAGGCGGGCGGCGATGCCTTCCTTGGAATCGGCGCTGGTCCGGGTCGCGTTGACCAGCTTGTCGACATCGCCGTGATAGACGCCGTCCCGGAACGCCATCTCGCGCACCAGGAGCGCCTTGATCGCGCGGAGCGACAAGGGCGCATTCTGCGCCAGCCGATCGATGATCTTGGACGCGGCCGCTTCCAGCGCGTCCGGCGCCGCGGTCGAATGGATCACGCCAAGGTCACGCAGCCGGCCGGATGGCAGGGGATCGCCCAGAAGCAGGACTTCGCGGGCGCCGACCGGCCCCGCCACCTCCATCAGCTTCTTCGCGAGGAACCAGGTCGGCGCGAGGCCGATCTGCGCGAGCGACATGCCGAAGCGCGCCGTCTCCGCCGCCACGACGAAATCGCAGTGCAGCGCCAGTTCGCAGCCGCCCGCGATGGCATGGCCATGCACGACCGCGACGGCGGGCAGCGGATAATTCTCCAGCGCGTGCAGCACGCCTTCGATCGGGCTTTCATTGTTTTCGATCGGCTTCGCCAGCCGCTCCTTCAGGTCCATGCCGGAGCAGAAGGCCGGGCCTTCGGCGCGGATGACCAGAACGCGCTCATCCTGGGCGGGCGGCGTCGTGAACGCCGTCAGCATCTCGTCCAGCATGGCGAGGTTGAGGGCGTTCCGCTGGTCGCCGCGCGTCAGGGTGACGGTGCGGACGGGGCCGGATGTTTCGACGCGGATATACTGCATGGACTTCCTGGTCTCCTATGGCAGGCCGGCGCCGGGAACGGCGACGCGGATGGCTTCGATGCGGCCGTCCCGGCGCTCGGCCGCCTTGGGACCGGAGCCGGAACTTGTACAAATGAAAAGAGTTTTGCGGTCGTCGCCGCCGAGCATGCAGGCGAACGAGCCATTGCGGCCGGTCGAGATGCGCGCCTCGACCTCTCCGCCTTCCTTGACGCGGATGGTTTCGTTGTTGCGCGGGTCCGCGACCCAGATCGCGCCCTCGGCGTCCAGGCAGATGCCATCAGGGAAATTCTTGCCGAGATCGGCCCAGACCCGGCGGTTCGAGAGACGGCCGTCCCCATCGATATCGAACGCGGTCAGGCAATTCGCGCGGGTTTCGCCGATGATCAGCGTGCCGCCATCGGGCGTGATCACGGCGCCGTTCGGGAAGGCGAGGCCCCTGGCGGCGATCGATGTCGTCCCATCCGGATCGACGCGGATCAGGTCGGCCGGCTTCGGCGTCGGCTCGACATAGTGGTTGTGCCCGAAATTCCCGACATAGGCGCGGCCCATGCGGTCGACGACCATGTCGTTGCAGTGAAACCCGGCAAGGTCAAAGAGGTTCGCATGCTCGACCAGGCGGCCGTCGGCTTCCTGGCGGAGGACGCGGCGGTCGATCATCGAGACGATCAGCATGCGCCCGTCAGGCAGCCAGCCGAGGCCCGAGGGCTGATTCTCGACCGTCGCGACAGCTTCCAGGTCGCCGCCTGGCGGCAGGCGGAAGACCGTGTGGCGATAGAAATCGGAAAAGACCAACGCGCCCTCATGCCAGCGCGGACCTTCCGGAAACGACAAACCTTCGGCGACGACTTTTGGCGTCGTCATGGGCGATCCTCCTTGATGCGATTGCTCGCTTTTCAGGAAGCTTTGCATGGATCGGCGCGGTTTCGGAAGAGCATGGCGCGACCGCCCCAAGGCGCGCTAAGCTTCAGGCAATTCTGCCAATGGAGGAACGGTCGATGCAGGTAAAACGGCTATCAGGCGCGGTCGGCGCGGAGATCGGCGGCCTCGATCTCGCCCGCGACATCAACCAGGGCGTCGCCGCCGATATCCGCGGCCTGCTGGCGGAGCATGGCGTGCTGTTCTTCCGCGACCAGGAGCTCGACGCCGAGGATCAGAAGCGCGTCGCCCGGCATTTCGGCGACATCTTCATCCACCCGAATTTCAACACCGGCGACCATGACCCCGAAATTGTCACCATCGTCCGCGCGCCCGGCGACACCCGCATCGTCGGCGAAGAATGGCACACCGACACGACGATGATGCCGGAGCCGCCGATGGGCGCGCTGCTTTATGCGCTCGAAACTCCGCCCTTCGGCGGCGACACGCTGTTCGCCAGCCAATGGCTCGCCTATGACGCGCTGTCCGATGGCATGAAGGCGACGCTCGCCAATCTGCGCTGCGTCCATTCCGACATGAAAGTCGCGGGGCCGCACAACCGGTTGAACGCCAAGCGGGCGACGGTCATCCGCGAGGATGAAAACTGGCGGCCGACGGAAAGCGTTCACCCGGTCGTGCGCACCCACCCGGATTCCGGCAAGAAATGCCTGTTCGTCAACCATTCCTACTCGACCCGTTTCGAGGGCTGGACCGTGGAAGAATCGAAAGGGCTGCTGAACTGGCTGATGGACTGGGGCCACCGGCCGGAGTTCACCTGCCGCTTCCAATGGGCGCCGAAATCCCTCGCGTTCTGGGACAATCGTTCGACCAAGCATCTGGCAGTCCACGACGTCCACGATCACCGCCGCGTCATGCGCCGCGTTCAGGTCGCCGGCGGACCCGTCGTCTAAGTCAGACGCGCCGTTCGTCGGCCGCGACGCTGGATGGCGCGCGCTTGTGCGTATGGACTGTCAAACCGCATAACCCCGTCTATCGGCGCGCCTGCATGTCCCGCGTCATCCCCGATCAATGCCAGGATGCTAACAACAGCCGTGAGCCAGGAAGCCAAGCAGAATCGACCGGTCTTGGGCGCCCTTTGGATGCTCGGCACTGTCCTGAGCTTCGCGCTGATGCAAGTTTCGGGGCGCGAACTCTCCGGCGCGCACGACGCTGTCGCGGTCATGCTCTACCGCAGCCTGGTTGGCGTCGCATTGATGTTGCCGATCGCCCTGGCGTTCGGCGGCGTCAAGAACGTCGTCACCGGCCGCCCGCTCGGCCACTTAATGCGCAATATCGTACATTTCATCGGGCAATACGGCTGGTTCTACGGCGTCGCCCATTTGGCGTTGGCCACCGTCACGACCCTGAATTTGATGATGCCGATTTTTGGCGTTGTCCTAGCCGTAGCATTCCTTCGGGAGCGGCTGACATTAGCGCGACTCGCCGTCATCCTTTGCGGTTTCGTCGGCGTGCTGATCGCCGTGCGGCCCGGCGTCATCCCGTTTGAGACCGCAACCGCCATCACGTTGCTCGCGTCATTCTGTTATGCGGCGTCCATCATCATGGTGAAGGCGCTAACGTCGACGGAGCCGACCTTGCGCATCGTATTTTACATGATGGCCATGCAATTCGGGCTCGCGTTTGTGCTTGCGGGCGGCCACATCGCGCTGCCCGAAACCGCCGATATTCCATGGGTGATCTTCGTCGGGATGAGCGGACTCACGGCGCATTTTTGCATGACGAAAGCCGTGAGCATCGCCGACGCTAGCGTCGTCATGCCCATCACCTTTCTGTCGCTTCCGACCATGGCGATGATCGGTTTCGTGTTCTACGGCGAAAACTTAGACCCTTACACGCTTGGGGGCGGCGTTCTTATTATCGGCGCGACCTACCTCAATATTTTCTGGTCCCGCCGACGCGTCGCTCCGGCCCCACAGGCCTCGTAGCTCCCTGAAGCCGCCGGCTCGGCTCATAGCATGGGACCGTATCGAAGGCGCCTCCACGCCCAGTTCGAAAGCCCGCCGCTTCAGAGCAATTGCCGGTAGACGATAAATCCGGAGCGCTCGGCGACGCCGTCATAGAGGCGGCGCGCGGTCGCGTTGCTTTCATGGGTGTGCCAGTAGACCTGGAAGGCCTGGTTGGCGCGGGCATGAGCATGCACCGCCGCGATCAACGCCCGGCCGACGCCGAGCCCCCGCGCGGCCTCGGCCGTGAACAGGTCCTGGAGATAGCAGTTCGGCGCCGGGAGGCGCGTATGGGCGTGGTAGAGGAAATGCACGAGCCCGACGAGCACGCCATCGTGTTCCGCGACGAAACAGTGGATCTCCTCCCGGCCGTCGAAGAAGCGCGCCCAGGTCCTGTCGGCGCCGGGAACCGCTCCTGGACGGCCGTAGAACGTGTTGTAGCCTTCCCAGAGCTTGAGCCAGGGCTGGAAATCCCTTGGCTGCGGCAACCGGATTAGCGGCGCGCATGTCTGGGGCGAAGGCGTCTGGGGCGAAAGGGTCTGGGGCAGCGTCATTCTAGATCTCCATAGAGGCCGGTCAGGCGGGCAAGGTTGGCGGCCGCGAGGTCGCCCGCCGTGGCGCCCCGGTCATAGGCGGGCGACAGGATCATGCTGGCGGCTGTGACGCGCAGCTTCACGAAGCGCTGCATGACATCGAGAAAAGTCGGCCACGTCGCCTGAAATGCCGCCAGCAGCGCCGCATCCGCCGCGGCCTTCGGCACGATCTCCGCCGTGCCCGCGACGCGGACGGCCTTCCGCAGCACGACATCGATGAACACCGCTTCGACCGCCGGCCGGGCCATCAGGTTTCGCGCCGTTCCGGGCGAGCGGATATCGCCATACGCCAAGGTCCGCTAATCCAGTACGACGAACGTCGCTTTCGGCGAGACCGCCGGCGTCCCGTCGCCGTTCGTGGACGCGACCATGCCCGCCGTGTGGTTCCGGATCAGGTTTTGCATTTCCGGGGTCAGCATCGCGGTCATCCGATCTTGAAGCGCGTGAGATGATCCGGCGCCGCGACGCCGGGCAGATTGCGCGGGTCGGGCGCGAGCGGCAGCGTTTGCAGCGCGAGCGGGATCACGCCCGCCCAGATCGGCAGCGAGTAATCCTCCTCGTCGTCGCCGGGCGGGCCGGCGCGCACCTTGACCGACGCCTCCGCGATATCCATGCCGAGGATCGACGTCGCCTTCATTTCCTTGGGCGTCGCCGGCCGCAGCATGTCCCAGCGGCCAGGAAACAGGCCGTCGACAAACCGCTGCATGTGCCGGACCTTGGCGTCCTTGTCGGTCACCTTCTCCGCCTTGCCGAGCAGCATCGCCGAGCGATAGTTGATCGAGTGGTGAAAGCCCGACCGCGCCATGACGAAGCCGTCGAGCAGCGAAACCGTCAGGCAGACCTGCACGCCGTCCGTCGCCCGCAACATCCGGCTGGCGGCGGAGCCGTGCCAGTAGATCCGGTCGCCTTCCCGCCATTGCAGCGTCGGCGTCACATAGGGCTGGCCGTCGACGACATAGCCGACATGGCAGAGCGGCATCGCATCCAGCACCGCATAGAGCGACGCGCGATCGTAGGCGCCCCGGTCATGGCGGCGGCGCAAGCGCACCCGGCCTGATTTCAAACTCGGTTCCGTCATGGCCGTCTCTCCTATCGGCAGGCCTTCCCGGAGGCGGCGCCAGTTGTGTCGCCGACCGTCTTA
>CALAHN010000123.1 GCA_937891825.1 uncultured Alphaproteobacteria bacterium | reverse complement strand
GCCCGAACGCCGGCCGCGGCGGCGTCCGGCGAGAACGCGCCCGTCGGCGCCGCCGCTGCCCAGATCGCTCGGAGCGCGCCTGCATGGGCGGTCGCGAGATCGGTCCTGAGAGCTTGCCGCGCCCGATGGATTGCATCGACATCGGCGACGGTCATGGCGTCGGCGACGGCGTCTTCGCTCGGCAGCGTCAGCAGGAGCGCGCGGAAGGCGGGATCGATCGACCGGTCGGCCAGCGCTTCGCCCCAGGCCGCGACGAAGCCAGGATCGGCGACCGGCGCGGCGCCGGCGGCGATCTGGCGGACCATGGCGAGCAGGGTTTCGGTCGCGTATGTCTGCCCGGCTTCCCAGCGATTGAAGGCGTCGCTGTCGTGGGCCATGCGGAAGGCCCGGTCGCCCGGCGCTTCGTCGTGGACAATCCGGATCGGGGCCGTGAAGCCGCGATTGATCGAAAGGCGCGGCCGGTCGCTCAAGCCCTTGAACGACCACGTCTGCTCGGCCTCGGTCAGCACCAGGGTTTCCGCGATAACATCGCCGCCGTTCTGGCCGATCAAGCCGATCTCGATCGGCATTTCGACGGGCTGCTTCAACGCCTGTCCCGGCGTCGGCGGCGTCGATTGCTTCAGGGTCAGACTGAGTTCGCCGTCGCGCCATTCGCTCGAGACTACGATGTTCGGGGTCCCGGCCTGCCCATACCAGCGGCGGAACCGGGAGAGGTCGCGGCCGCTTGCGTCCGCCATGGCGTCGACAAAGTCGTCGCAGGTCGCCGCCGTGCCGTCATGGCGTTCGAAATACAGGTCGATGCCCTTGCGGTAGGCTTGCCCGCCGATCAGGCGATGCAGCATCCGGATGACCTCGGCGCCTTTTTCGTATACGGTCGCGGTATAGAAGTTGTTGATCTCGATATAGCTGTCCGGCCGGATCGGGTGGGCGAGGGGGCCGGCGTCCTCGGGGAACTGGCGGGCGCGCAGGCGGCGGACATGGTCGATGCGCTCGACCGGGGCCGAGCGCTGATCCGCTGAAAACTGCTGGTCCCGGAAGACGGTCAGGCCCTCTTTCAACGAAAGCTGGAACCAGTCGCGGCAGGTGACGCGGTTGCCGGTCCAGTTGTGAAAATACTCGTGGGCGACGACGCCTTCGATGAACGCATAATCGGCGTCGGTGGCGGTTTCCGGGTCGGCCAGAATGTACTTCGCGTTGAAGACGTTCAGGCTCTTGTTTTCCATCGCGCCCATGTTGAAGTCGGAGATCGCGACGATGTTGAACTGCCCGAGGTCGTACTCGAGGCCATAAACCTCTTCGTCCCAGGCCATCGAGCGTTTCAGGGCGTCCATCGCATAGGCGGTCTTCGCTTCCTGGCCATGCTCGGTCCAGATGAAGAGATCGACCGGCTTGCCGGAGGCGGTCGTGAAGCTGTCCGTCGATACGGCGAGGTCGCCGGCGACCAGGGCGAACAGGTAAGAGGGCTTCCGGTGCGGATCGTGCCAGCGGGCGAAATGGCGCCCATCCGGCAATGCGCCGGCGGCGATCCGGTCGCCGTTCGACAACAGCACGGGAAGCGCCGCCGCGTCGCCGCGGATTTCCACCGTGTAGACCGCCATGACGTCTGGGCGATCGAGGAAATAGGCGATCCGGCGGAAGCCCTCGGCCTCGCACTGGGTGCAATAGACGCCGCCCGACAGGTAAAGCCCTTCGAGGCGGGTATTTTCCGCCGGCGCGATCTCGACCTCGGTCTCCAGCGTGAACGGGCGGGCTGGCGGGGCGAGCAGGGTCAGCCCCCCGGCGTCGGTCGCATAGGCTGTTTCGGCGAGCGGCGCCCCGTCGACCATGATGTGTTTTAGCCGGAGCGCTTCGCCATGGAGGCGGAGCGGCTGACCGGCGCTCGCCGCGCTCCAGGGCGTGAAATCGATCTTTGCCGTGACCCGTGTTGCGGTCGGCGCGAGGTCGAAGGTCAGGTCGACGGCGTCCACGCCATAGGGCGGCGGAGCATAGTCCTCGCGGCGGATCGCGACGGGAGTATCGGTGCGCATAGTTTCGCCTTTCGCTCGCAGCTTGTTCCTGGATGGTATATCCCCATCTTCAGGAAAATGCTCCGGCCGCTCCCGCCAGGAGCGCGCAGTCTGAAAGGCTATCGGGTTTCATGATTGAGTGGTTCAAGCGCAAATTCGCCGCTGCGTCGGAATATGCCGCCGATACCGAAGCGCAGATCGACGCGACGACGGCGCGCGGCTGGGCCTGGGCGAAATGGCTCGGCATCGGCATTCTGGCGGCAATTCCTGTCTGGTATCTCATCGGCGGGCTGATCTATCAGCGCATCAACGACGACGTGAGCTTCCGGGCCGATGCGACGGACGTCGAGCCAGGCCAAAGCCGGGCGGTCGCGACCGCCGCCGCCGTGATCGAGCGGGAAATCGACCGCTGGGCGCCGAACGAGCAATTCTGGAGCCCGGCCATCACCATCGACAACATGCCGAATTTTCAACTTGGCCTGGTCGAGGGGCTGTCGCGATTCGCCATCGAAATGGTGGATCAGCTTGGCCGCCAGCGCGGCTCCAGCGCGTCCGACAAGGACTTGGAGAAAGCCGCCGGCTTCCTGCGCTATGACGGCCGCACCTGGGTCATGGACGGCTGGCGCGTCACGGCCTCCGCCGAGGCTCAATATCGCCGGGCGATTGAAGCTTTTCAGTCCTATAACAAGCGGCTGGGCGCGGGCGAGGCGATCTATGACAAGCGCGCCGACAATCTGATCGCGCTTCTGGATCGCATCACATCGGACCTCGGCTCATCCTCCGCGGCCTTGGACCAGCGAACCCTGGACAGCGATGCGGGCTATTTCGACTTCGGCGCCGACGAGACGTTTTATAACGTCAAGGGAAAACTTTACGCCTATTATCTGATCCTGCGTGACATCGGCGTCGACTATCAGGTCGTGATCGCCGACAAGCAACTGACCGAGATTTATAGCCGGATGTTGAGCAATCTCAGTCGCGCGGCGGAAATGCATCCCCTGATGATCTCGAACGGCGCTCAGGATGGTTTGATCATGCCCTCCCACCTTTCGGCATTGGGCTTCTATCTGCTGCGGGCCCGGGTGCAGCTTCGGGAAGTGACCGACACCCTGGCGAAGTAGCTCAAGGTCCGACAAACGCGATCAGGCGGCCGAGGCCGAGCGCGCCGGTCCAGCAGATGAGCGAGAGCGCCGCCGCCCGCCTGAGACGGCCGGCCGGCGCGCGCTCGAGCGCCCGGCCATAGCGGACATGCAGCAGGAGCGCGGCGCTCGCGCCGACCGTGATCAGGCCAAGCTTGGCTTGAAACACAGTGAGGTCGGCATAGTCCGGTGCGCGGCAGGCGAAGAGCAGCAGGCCGGTCAGCACGGCAAGCGTCAGGCCGGCCTCGGCCATGGGCGTCAGGACGCGCTCCAGCACTGTCCGATCGACCGACGGCCAGCAGCCAAGGAGGCGGAGATCGAGCGGCGCGATGCCGCCGACCAGCAGCGCGATCCCCAGAATATGCCCGCCGTTCACGGCGGCGTAGAGCCACCTCGACCCGCGAAGGGCCGTCGCGAGGTCGGTCGCCGCCAGCCCGGCGAGCAGGGCCTCCATGCGCTAGATCAACCTTGCTTCTGGCGGGTCCGCAGACCGCCGGCAGTCAAGGCGCGTCCGCCGGGCCGCGCCTTGGTCTAATCGCGGCCAGGATAGAGGACATGTTCGGTCTCGCCGATCACGATGCGCTCCGCCTTGACGCGACGGTCATTGATGTCGGCGGACGGCTCGCCGATCACCTTGATTTCCTTGCCGGCCGCGAAGTCGCTGTCTTTCAGGCCGGCGCGTTCGTTCCGCCATGGTTGCCCGACCTCCACCGTCCATACGGCGCCGTCGACATCGAGGGTGACGACGCCGTGCGGCAGGCCGAGCTTCGCAGCCCGGACGACGCCTTCGACGATGACATTGCCCCCGGACGTCCAGGACCAGCCGTGATGGGCGAGGGCCTGCCAGGAAGCGGTCGCGAAGACGCCAAGCGCGGCCGCGGCTATGATCAAGGCTCGCATGCTATTTCTCCTGCAAATACAATGGATTGAGGGAGGGATTTTGAACGGTCGATCAGCCGCCGGCTTCGGCGACGATTTCGAATGTGTCGTCCTTGGGCCTGAGCACCAGGAACCCGCCTTGCGGGACCCCGCGTCCGATCATGCCATAGACGTTCACCATGTGGGTGGTCATCAGGAGATTGCCTTCGCCCCGCCATGCGGCGATTGCGGCGCGCGCTTCGCCGTCCCGCCGGGCCGCCGGCCCCCGGTCTTCGAAATAGGAATTCAATGGCTCGAAGGCTTCGACGGGGAGCGCTGCTTGCCCGGCCCCGCCGAGCACCAGTTCCGCCGTTTCCGTGCAGCGTCGCCAGGCGCTGGAGAGCGCCCGGTCGAACCGCACCCCGGCCGCGCCGAAGACTGCGCCGAGCGCCTGCGCCTGGCGGCGGCCCCGGTCGTCCAGATTGCGCTGGGTCGTCCAGTCGCCAAGATCGAAATTCTGCGGGTCGCCCGTGCCCGGTTCGGTGATGGCGTGGCGCATCAAGACGACATGTCCGCCGGTCTTGAGGGCGGCGAGCGCCGCCGGCAGATCCGCAACGGCCGGCGAAGCCCCAAACGCCAGGCAGGCCGCGATGACGAAGGCCGCAATTGCACGCAAGGGACCGTCTCCAGATGTTGTGCCGCTATGGCTCAAGATGTGTGGCGGTCGTCTCGGTTCGGCAAGCGGTTCAAGCGCACGGCGCGCCAGCCGTGCTCGAGCGCTGGCGGGACGAGCTAAGTATTTCAATAAAAGATAATATAATATCAGAATGCTATTGAACAAGTTCCATTTTCTTGTCGAAGTATGTCAAGGCGTCGGCCAAGGATTGGGCGCGCTTGACCCGTTCCTTGCCGTTGAAGACCAGCCACTCTAGTCCGCCGACCCGGCGCCGGATTTTCACAACGCTGAAAAGCGGCTGGTCGAAGGTGTGCTTGAACATTGTGAAGCTGGCATATCCGGGCTGGAAGTCGATTGCGTAGTCTTTCCATTCCCCGCGCATGACATATCGACTGTAGACGTTCATCAGCGCTCGAAGTTCGTCGGCTTGCAGGGACACCTGACTGCGCGTCCGTCGGTAGTTCCCAAGATCGACCAGCGTCGCCATGTCGCCTCCTCTGGGTAGCTTCGGCCGTGCCGGCAAGGAATCCGCGTGCAGCCTCGACCTTCCGGACCCAGCATGTTCGCTTGTCAGGGGGCTTGCGTAAACCCCTTGTTGTGCCAGTGCCCTGCCGACGATATGGTGCGGACCGCTCTATTCCCCGCAGCGAATTGGGATACAGGCCACGTGGTCGATATTTTCGACGAAGTAGATGAGGATGTCCGCCGCGAGCGCATGCGCCAGGCGGCGAAGCGCTATGGGCCGATCGGGATCGCCGTGCTCGTGCTGGCGATCGGCGGCGTCGGCGGCACGACGTTCTGGAAGCAGCATCAACTGGAAGCAAAGCAGACGGCCGGCGCCCAGTTCGTCGCGGCGGTTCGCGCCCAGCATGAAACGCCCGGCGCCGGCCAGGCGACATTCAGCGCGCTCGCCGAGGAAGGGCCGGGCGGGTATCCGGTCCTGGCGCGGCTGAAGCTTGCCGAATCTCTGGCCCAATCCGGCGACCGCGCCGGCGCCATCGCCGCGCTGAACGGCGTTGAGAGCCTGGAGGCGCCGGAGCGCTACAAGGAACTGGCGCGGTTGCTGGCGCTTGGGCTCCGCAGCTATACCGAAGCGCCGGAAACCCTGTTGCCGCTGGTCGAGCCGCTCACGGCGCCAGGGCGGCCGTGGCGCGCGCTGGCGATCGAGCAGGCGGCGATGCTGGAATGGAAGCTCGGCCGCTTGCCAGCGGCTCGGGCGCGCCTTGAGACGATCAGCAAAGATTTGAACGCGCCGATCGGCCTCCGCGCCCGTGCGGACGCGGCGCTTTCGGCGATACCGGAAAGCTAAGCCCATGGGGCGTCTTGTCCTTCTCCCGATTATCATGCTCGCGACCCTCCTATCGGCTTGCGGCGACGGCGGCTGGTTCGGGTCGCCCGAAAAGCCCACGCTGCCGGGCGAGCGCATCAGCATCCTGACCCGTGACGTGACCCCGCAGGTCGATGCGGCGCTTGGCGCCGTGCGCCCTGGCTTGGCGGCCGCGACGGACGGCGCCTGGCCGCAGCCCTATGGCGACGCCGCCCATGCGGCTGGCCATCGGGCGCTCGCGGACCGGCCGACCCTGGCGTGGTCGGCGGATATCGGCGAGGGCGAGAACGGCGAGGAACGGCGGATCGTCTACCCGCCGGTCGCGTCCGACACGGCGGTCTTCGCGCTTGACGCCGGTGACGTTGTATCGGCCTGGTCGATCGCCAGTGGCCAGCAGCTCTGGCGCGTCGACCCGAAGCCGGACGACGAGGAAGACGGCTTCGGCGGCGGCCTGGCTCTCGACAATGGCGTGCTCTATTTCGCGACCGGCTGGGCCGAGGTGATCGCCTTCGACGCGGCGACCGGGGCAGAGCGCTGGCGGACCCGCCTCGTGACGCCGTCCAGGGCGGCGCCGACCGTGCAGGATGGCCGGGTCTATGCGGTCACTATCGACAATCGCGTCATCGCCCTCGACGCCGAATCCGGCCGCTCGATCTGGATTTACGAATCGCCGCCCGCGACGGCTTCGCTCCTTGGCGGCGCGTCGCCTGCGGCCGCGAACGGCGCATTGATCGCCGCGATGACGACGGGTGAAATCGTGGCCTTCAGGGCCGCCAACGGCCGCATCACCTGGGACGATTCGCTGACGGCGGTCCGGCGGGTCGGAATTGCGGAAGCGATACCGGCCGTTCGGGCGCTGCCGGTAATCGTCGACGGCCGCGTTTTCGCCATAGGCGCTGCAGGCTTCATGGCGGGCATCGATTTCGCGACCGGCGTCCGGCTTTGGGACAAGCAGATCGGCGGCGCCGAAACTCCCGCCGTATCGGGCGGGTTCGTCTATCTGACGACCGACGCCGGAGCGCTGGTCGCCGTCAGCGCCGATGAAGGCCTCGTCGCCTGGGCGACCGACATGAAGGTCGCGGCCGGCGATATCTCGGATAAGGACGCCAGCCCGTTTGTCCGGCTCTATGCGGGGCCGGTCGCGGCGGGCGGCAATCTGATCGTCGTGCGCGGCGACGGGCAGCTGCTGTTCTTCCGCCCCGAAGACGGCGTTCTGGCGCATCAGATCGCCCTGCCGGGCCGGACCAAGGTCGCGCCGATCATCGCCAACCGCACGCTCTTTGTATTGACTGAGGCCGGCGTCCTTCAGGCGTACCGCTGATGGCCATCCTTGCAATCGTCGGCCGCCCGAATGTGGGCAAGTCGACCCTGTTCAACCGTCTCGTCGGCCGTCGCCTCGCGATCGTCGACAATCAGCCCGGGGTCACGCGCGATCGCCGCTACGGCGAAGGCTCGATCGCGGATTTGTCCTTCACGGTGATCGATACAGCCGGTTTCGACGATGCCGACGTCGGCGTCCTGGCAGAGGGCATGCGCGCGCAGACAGCCCGCGCGCTTGAGGAAGCCGACGCCGCGCTGATGCTGTTCGACGCGCGCGCCGGCATCACGCCGCTCGATAAGGTGTTCGCGGAAGTCCTGCGGAAATCCGGCAAGCCCGCCGCCCTGATCGCCAACAAGTGCGAAGGCCGTCTCGCCAATACCAGCGTCCATGAAGCCTGGGAGCTCGGCGCAGGCGCGCCCGTGCCGATCTCGGCCGAGCATGGCGAGGGCATGGGCGACCTCTACGACACGATCCGCGCGCTCTTGCAAAAGGCGGGCGTCGCCGCATATCCCGAGGCCCTGGCCCCGGAAGAGCCGCTGGCGACGGGCGTGGATGTCGATATCGATGCTGAAACGCCGGACGACCCGGCCCGCCCCATCCGGCTCGCCATCATCGGACGGCCGAATGTCGGGAAATCCACGTTGCTCAACCAGATTCTGGGCGAGGAACGGGTGCTTGTCGGGCCGGAGCCAGGGGTTACGCGGGATTCGATTTCGGTCGATTTCGAATGGCGCGGTCGGGCGGTCAAGCTGTTCGACACGGCCGGGATGCGTCGCCGGGCCAAGGTGATCGACCGGGTCGAGAAGAAATCCGTCGACGATACGCTCGAAGCGGTCAAGTTCGCCGACGTGACGGCGCTGATCTATGACGCGACCCAGGGCCTGGAGCGGCAGGACCTGATCATCGCCCATCACGTCATCAACGAAGGCCGGGCGCTGATCATCGGCGCCAACAAGTGGGACGCCGTCGCGGACCGGGACGCGGCGCGCGGCCATATCGGCGACAAGCTGCAAACCTCCTTGCCGGACGCCAAGGGCGTGCCGGTGACGATGCTCTCCGGGTTGACGGGCCAGCGGGTCGACAAGCTCCTGGATACGGCGCTCGCGGCCTACGATCTCTGGAACAAGCGCGTGCCGACGGGCGCGCTCAACCGCTGGCTCGCGGAGGTCGTCGCCCGCCACCCGCCGCCGATGTCGAGCGGGCGTCGTCCGCGGCTCCGCTACATGACCCAGGTCAAGCGCCGGCCGCCGACTTTCGCGTTCTTCGGGGTCGAGAAGGGCGCCTTGCCCGAAACCTACCTGCGGTATCTGGCGAACGAACTGCGCGTCGCCTTCGACCTGCCGGGGGTGCCGTTGCGCTTTCATATGCGCAAAGCCGACAATCCCTATTCCAAGGATTGATCTGGAGGCCTTTCGATGTCGCTGTTTCCGCCGCCCGCCGATATTACGGCCGAAGTGTTCGTCCGCTTGCCCGACCGGTTCCGCGTCAAGGGCAAGACGCCGGAATGGGCGGTAATCAACAAGGCGGGCGCCGCCATCGACAGCTTCCTGGAAGGCCCGGCCTTCGACTCCAGCGGCAATCTGTATTTCGTCGATATCGCCTGGGGCCGGATCTTCCGGGCGAGCCCATCCGGCGACGTCGACCTGGTCGCGGAATATGACGGGGAGCCCAATGGCCTTCGCGTCATGGCGGACGGCTCGTTGCTGGTCGCCGACTACAAGAACGGCATGATGGCGATCGATCCGAGGACCGGCGCCGTGACGCCGCACTGCGCGCGCTTCCGCCTGGAAGCTTTCAAGGGCGTCAACGATCTCGCGGTCGGCCGCGACGGCACGGTCTGGTTCACCGATCAGGGCCAGACTGGCTTGCAGGACCCGTCGGGCCGGGTGTTCCGCCTGCGGCCCGATGGCCGGCTCGACGCCTTCCTGACCGGCATCCCGAGCCCGAACGGCCTGGTGCTCTCCCTGGACGAAAGCATTCTCTATGTCGCGGTGACGCGGGCGAACGCCGTCTGGCGCGCGCCGATCATGCCCGATGGGGCGGCCTCCAAGGTCGGCGTCTTCCTCCAGCTTTCAGGCGGCGGCGGGCCGGACGGCATGGCGATCACAGCCGACGGCGGCCTGGTCGTCGCCCATGCCGGCATGGGCGCGGTCTGGGTGTTCTCGAAGATCGGCGAGCCCCTATACCGGGTGCGGTGCGAGACTGGGCTGACGTCGACGAACGTCGCCTTCGGCGGGCCGGATAACCGGGACCTCTACATCACCGAATCCGAAAGCGGCCACATCCTGAAAGCCCGCCTGCCCGTCGCCGGCGCGGCCTTGCCGCATCTGTCGTGAGGGCGCCGGGTCAGGTCCCGGCGACCGGCAGTTTCACGGCGTTCGGGATGACCTCGCGGATCAGGCGTTCGGTTTGCGCCATTAAATCCGCGTCATCGGCGCCGATGGGCCGTAGGATAAACTTCGAGATCCCGACCTTGGCATAGCCCTCGATGCGGCCGAGGATCGCTTCCGCGTCGCCGACGGCGAAGTGCTGCTTGCCGTCGCGCCCGGTGCGCTTCTCGAACGCGCTGACGCGCTTCGGCAGGTCGGCATCGTCCCAGCCGCCGAAGCGGAAATGGAAGCCCGCGCCATAATGGTCGGCGTCGATCGACCGGCCTTCCGCCTTGAGCGCGGCCTTGATCGCGTCCAGAACCGGGGGAAGCTCAGCCGCCGTCTCCTGGCCGGCCTGCCAGCCCGTCCCATATTTCGCCGTCCGCCGGATCGCCGGCTTCGATGAGCCGCCGATCCAGAACGGTATCTTCTTCTGGACGGGCTTCGGCTCGATCCGGGCGTTTTCGTAGTGGAAATGCTCGCCTTCGAACGAGACGGCATCCTCGCGCCACAGGCGGGTCACCAACTGCATGGCTTCGTCGGCGATCTTGCCGGAGCCTTTGGAGGAACGGCCGGTCGTCGTCCAGTCAGGCGCGACCGGGGAGCCGACGCCGAATGCCGGCAGCAAGCGGCCATTCGAAAGAAAGTCGATGGTCGCGCATTGCTTCGCCATCAGCAGCGGATCGCGGAGGCCGAGGGAGGCGACGTTCATGCCGAACTTCATGCGGCGGGTCCGTCCGGCCAGCGCCGCCATCGCGCTCATGCATTCCAGGTGCGGGACCGGCGACACCAGCCGGTCCGTCTGCCAGAGCGAATCGACGCCGCCAGCTTCGGCCAGATCGACCCAGTCCCAATAGGCGTTCGCGGACGAAAAGGGAAAGTCCGCCAAGCCCAAGCCAACTCCTACCGCCACAATCGCGTCTCCCGGCTGTTCAGATGCGCCGCCCGAGACTACGGCGCCTGCCTGCCGACGGCGAGAGGCTTCCGCGCCGGCTGGATCATCAGCGCGACGCCCACGACCGCGAAGACGCAGCCAAGCGCCATCGCCGGCGACAAGCGCTCGCCCAGGACGACGACGCCCAGCACGGCGCCGAATCCGGCGCGGAGATAGGACTGGCTCGCCACGCCGAGCGAGCCAAGCGTGCGGAGCAAGCGAAAGTACAGGAGCAGCGCGGCGCCGGTACAGGCGAGGCCGAGCGTCAGCGCCGCGCCCAAGGCCGTGCCGCTTGGTGCCAAGGTCCAGGGTCGGTCGACGATCAGCGCCACGGGCGCCAGCACAGCAGTCGCCCAGAGCATCGTGCCCGCCGCCGACGCCGCCGGCGAAAGCATGGATAATCGTTTGCCATAGACCGCAGCGCAGCCGTAGAGGAATGCGCCGAAGAGCGCTGCCGCCGCGCCAAGGACGCTGCCGTCCAAGCCATCCGCGAGATCATGGGAGACTATCGTCGCGACGCCGCCGACGCCGATTGCGGCTCCCAAAAGCTTGCGGGCCGAAAGCGCTTCGTGGCGCGTTATCAGCAGTGTGATGAAGAACACGAAGAGCGGCGAAGTGGAGTTCAGTACGCTTGCGAGGGCGGCGTCGATCTGGGTCTGGCCCCAGGCGAGTATGCTCCAGGCGCCGATGCTGTTGAAGCACGCCTGGATCAACAGAACCCGCCAGATCGGCCAGCCGCGCGGCAGGGATGCGCCCTGGAGGCGGAGCACGCAAAGCAGCATGACCGCGGCCAGCGTCACGCGGGTCGCGGCGAGCGTCAACGGCGGAATGTCCGTGAGCGCGACTTTCCCAAACAGATAGGAGGAGCCCCAGAGCAGGGCGAGCAGCCCGAGCAATGCATATTCGCTGGATGGGCGGGTCATGGTCGTAGCGCCTTTCGAAACCGGTCGGGTATCCGGCGACGTTACGCTGTTGCGCTGCCGATACGGTTCGTTTAGCGTCGAAGTATGAAGGACGGACCGAATATCGCGATTGTCGGCGCCTTGGCGGGCGAACCCGCCAGAGCGAACATGCTGGCGGCCTTGATGTGCGGCAAGGCGTTGACCGCAAGCGAACTCGCGGGCGAGGCCGGGGTGTCGGCGCCGACTGCCAGCGCACATCTCGCGAAGCTCGAAAGCGGCGGACTGCTGGCGCGCCGCAAGCAAGGGCGCCACAGCTATTTCGCGCTTGCGGGGCCGGAGGTCGCTGCCATGCTTGAGGCGATGATGGGCCTGGCCGCCAGGCAGGGCCACATGCGAACCCGCACCGGCCCGAACGACGACGCCATGCGGAACGCCCGCGTCTGTTACGATCACCTGGCGGGGGATATGGGCGTGAGGATGTTTGACAGCCTCGCCGGCCGGGGCCTGCTGATCGGGTCGGCCGACGCCCTGGACCTGACGGCTGACGGGCGGGATTTCATGGCCCATTTCGGCATTGCGCTTGCGCCGCTGACCTCGGCGCGCCGCACGCTTTGTCGGCCCTGCCTGGATTGGAGCGCGCGCCGGACGCATCTGGCGGGCGGGCTGGGCGCAGCCATCCTGCAACGGATGTACGATATCGGCTGGGCGCAGCGGGCGCCGAAGGGCCGGAGCGTCACGTTCTCGCCGGCGGGCGACCGAGCCTTCCGCGCGGCGTTCCCGGTTCAGCCGTAGAAGTAGGACCCGACGATCAGCAACAGGCCGTCGATATCCGCCTTGGCGATCTCGAATTCCCGGGGCGGGTTGTATTGGCTGACTGTCACCGCGCTCCTGGACTGGCCGACATAGGTTTTGACCATGGCGTTGAAATCGGCCTCGCCGCCGCCCTTGAGGATCAGCAGCACATCCTCGCCCGGGCGCGGCGGCCGCTTCGGGTGGACCAGAAGCCGCTCGCCGTGACGGAAGCGCGGGGACATGCTGTCGCCGACGACATAGAAGGCGAAGGCGTCCAGCACCCCCTCCAGGTTTTGCGGGCGGCGCATATATTCGATCGGCTCATAGGTGATGACCATGCCGGTCTCGCCGCCCTGGGCGCTGGCGTAGACCGGCAGGTTGCGCGGCGCCAGATCGGGGTCCTCGGCGCCGTCGCCGGGCCTCGGCTCGACATTCGGGCTGGGCTTGGCGCGGCCGAAAAATGCCTCGACCTTCGGCGCTTCATCCAGTCGCAGGCGGCGTTCGCCGCGCAAGAGCCGGGTGATCGCCGACGGATCGACGTCCAGCGCCGTCGCCAGATCGCGCTGCTTTCTGCCGCTTTCCCGCAACAGGCGTTTGATTGTCGGACCATCCATGCCCCGCAGTATGCCATAGCGACCGCGTGTCGTCATCAATAGAAATTCACAAGAAATATTGAAAAAGAGGGAACATCGCAATATATCGGTCCGGATTGCAACGACGCCGGCGGCGCCCATAGGGAGAAAGCCATGTGCGAGAGACCCAGCTTCGCCTTCGACGGGACTGACTTTCTGGCGTGGACCGATCATCTGCCGAGCGCCGTCCGGCCGGTCCTTGCCCTTGCGGTTGGCGCGCTTAGAGGACGCCGCGGCGGGGGCGGCGGCAGCGTCGAGGCGAAGGCGGTCGGCTCGGCGCTTTTGGTCGACGCGGTTGCGGAGGACGCCGCGCTTGCGGCTGGGCATATGACAGGCGTGCTTGCCGTTATGCCGTCGAGGGAAATTATCACAAGAACAAAATACGAAAATATTGCTGCGCAGACCAACGCCGATGCCGCAAGCGCGTCTGGCTCTGCCGATGGCCCGGACCCGTGGCCGCCGGAATTCCTGCGGCGGTCGCGCCGCCAATTGGCGGCGGCGACGCTGGCCTGGCTAATGGGCCGCGCCTGGCCGGCCGCCTATGGCCCGTCGCCGGATCAGCCGGGCTGCCGGGCTGACAAGGACGACCTCCGCGCGACCCTGGCCAAGGCGACAGGTCGGACGCGGGCGCACCGGGCGGCGACGTTGGCCGAATCATTGCAGGAAGGGCAATAACAGGATGGCGAAATTTACAATCCGTGCAACCCCTGAACGACGCCGCCAGGCGCGTTTGCGGGGCGAGGGCATGGTCGCGCTCGCCGTCGGCGACGACCGCTTCGTCCTGGACGCAATTCCCTGTCCGCTGTTGATCGACCGGCTGCGCGCGGCTGGCATGCTGGCGCCGGACCTGCACGACATCGCGCTCCGCGCCCGGGCGATCTATGAGCGGACCTCGTTTCGCGGGCAGATGACGGCGCGCTACAGCCAGCGTGTTTCCGGCGGCGGCCTCAGTCCGGAGCAGGAGTACGCCGACGATCGTTTCCGCCGCCTAGAGCGCTTCGTCCTGGCGCGGGACGACCGCCCCGCCTACCAGGCCTTCCGCCAGATCGCGATCGAGGACCGGATGTCCCAGCATCTGGGCGCGCTGGCCCGCGCGCTCCGCCGGGCGGAGCGGGGCCTGTATCGCCGGGCGCCAGATGCTGCCTGAACGGAATAGGTCAAATCATCTGGTCGCTTTTGCCTTCTTGGCGGCGGCCGGCATAAGCTTCATGCAGCGCATGCAGCGCCCCTCGAAGGACCAGGCTTGATGGATCGCCCGAAATTGCAGGCGTTGAACGCGACGGCGCTGACCTGGCTGCAAAGTCAGCCGCAACTCGGGGCGGGTGACCCGAAAGCGCAGTATGCCTATCGCTACGCGCTTGGCCGCTATGCGGTCGGGCTGCCGCATTATGGCGCGGCGTTCGAGAAGCTGGGCTTCGTCGATGCCGGGCCGGGCCTCGATATCGGCAGCGGCGCCGGGCATTGGGCCAATGCTTATGCGGCGATGAACCGCGTCGCCAGGGGCGTCGAATTGCGGCCGGAGTTCGTGACGATATCCAACGCCGTGACCGCCGCCATCGGCCTGTCGGGGCAAGCGGTCGCGAGCGTCGGCGACGCCGCCAGCTTGCCGTTCGAGGATGCGGCCTTCGACACAGCCTGGTGCCACGGCGTGCTGATGTTCGCTGCTCACGGCGCTGCATTGCAGGAGGCGAACCGGGTGCTCAGGCCGGCGGGCCGGTTCTATCTGGCCTACACGGCGCTTGGGCAGCGGCTCAGGACGCTGGCTCGAGGAGGGGATGACGCCCAGACCGTGCAGGCCCGGCGCGGCGCCTTGATCACGCTATTCAATCACGGGCTCTACCGGGCCGGGGTCGACCGCACGCCGGATGGCCGCACGCGCTGCTGCACGCGCGCCGAGATCGAGCGGCTTTGTCGGTGGCACGGCCTTGAGCCCGTCGCGGCGCCGGATATCCAGGATGGCTCGCGCGGCTGGGAGGGCCTGGAGACGACCTTCGATCTCTTGGCCCGGAAGACTGGCGACGTCAGATCTGGCCTCATGGCAAAAGCCGAAGCGGCTGGCGACGATGGCGCGCTCATGGCCCTGGCGGGCGAGGCGCTCGCCGATGGCGCGCCCGAGGCCGCGCGCCAGCTTGTCGACATTGGCGGGATCGATCCCGCGCGGGCGGATGTGCGTCGGCTGCGCGTCAGCGCGGCGTTGAAGTCCGGGCGCCTGACGGGACGCATGCGCCTCGAAGCGCTCCTGCTCCGGCGCGACCGATCCGAGGCGGCGACGTTGCTCCGGGCGATGATCGCGCTCGACCGCCGCCGCTATGCCGCCGCGGCGGCGTTGGCGGCGCGGG
>CALAHN010000122.1 GCA_937891825.1 uncultured Alphaproteobacteria bacterium | reverse complement strand
GACCTTTCTCTGTCCGAGGCGCGGCGGGCGGCGAAGCGGTTCCTGGCGACGGCGGAGGAACGGTCTGACGCGAGCGGGGCCGCGGCGCTGTCATTTGGCGAGGCGTGCGATCGTTTTCTGGTCCACTGTGAGGGCCGCAACAAACCACGGACCGTCGAGAGCTATCGCCGGCTCCTGCATCGGCACTTCTCGTTCAAGAAGGACCTGCAGGAGATCGAGCGGGCCGACATTACGCAGATGCTCTCAAAGCTGAGTGAGACGCCGGGTGAACAACAGCACGCCTATGTCGCGCTCCGGACGATGCTGAACTGGTGTGTTGCGGCTGGCTTCCTCGAATCGTCGCCAATGCCGAAGGTCCGTCAACGGACGGTCTCACGCGATCGCGTTCTGACAAACGATGAACTCTCAGCTATCTACCAGCGGGCAAAGGAGACCCCTTTCCCTTACGGCCCGATCGTCGAGCTGCTGATCCTCACTGGCCAGCGTCGTGGCGAAGTCGTTGGGATCCGGCGATCCTGGATCATGGATGGCGTGCTGACCTTCCCGGCGGGCTTCACCAAGAACAAGCGCGAACACCGGCTGCCGCTGTCGCCGATGGCGATCCAGGTTATTAACGGCTTGCCGGAATATGGGGATCTGCTGTTTCCGTCGCGCGATGATCTGGCGAAGCCGTTCAACGGCTGGGGCAAATGCAAGGCACGGTTCGATGAGGCGCTGCCTTTCAACGACTATGTCCTGCATGATCTGAGGCGGACGTTCAGTTCGAACTTGGCGCGATTATCCGTGCCGATTCACGTGACAGAGAAGATCCTGAACCACGTCAGCGGCTCGATTGGCGGCGTTGCGGCCGTCTACAATCGCTACTCGTACTTCGACGAGATGGCAGAGGCGTTTGAGCAAAACGATGCCTTCTTGCGGGGAGCGGGCCGCGCAGAATGATCATTAATTGGTGCGGGATTTGGTGCGCCTCCTAAATTCTACCCTGTGTCGGTCGGCGCCTCACTTGGATCTCCTTGGCGCCTGCGATTTCAAGAGTCTGGAACACCGATCACCCTCCTGACACATGCCGATTGATGATGGGGGCGTGGGTGCGGATCGTCGCCAAGCACAACCTTCAGCCCTTCATGCTGGCGGACCTGGTCGGCGGTTCGTGGCAGTTCCTCGACCGCGCAATGAGGGCGGGCGGTGGCCCAGTTCCTCCGAGCTTGGTTTCAACGATCAAAATTCGCCAAGCGGGCTTCGGCGACTGCTTGGATACGGAGGACAGCCTGCGTTATTGGTTTTCCGAGATGCAGCGAGATCTGCTGCTGCCGACCTGATGGGGCTATTCCTCTGAAATATCAAACCCATATTTGTCCAAAATGTTTGGACGATGGACAGTACTCGTCGATAGGTCGAATTATATAATCCATATCACTCGGACTTTCGGCTCATAGAGACGCTTTTCGGTCACTGTTACTCATTGGCCTTGTTCTGTGTCCGAGATTAATGCTGGGGGTAATAAAATTTGGGAAATAAGGCGCTGACTGTTGATTGGCGTCGTGTCGTGCCCCTCTCAAAGTTCGTAATTTCAATGCGTGTGGCGCCGATCGGCACCCAACTTGCGTGCCGATCAACGGCCGACTGGGGCAATTAACGTGTCAACGCTGCCCGCGTATCCGCCGCTTCTAATTGTTGCGTCAACCGGGCGGAATCGCAGTCGGAAAGTGGTTTCAGTGGGAAGCGGACGGGGCCGGCCGCGAGGTCGCGCCGGGCGGCCCAATGCTTAAGCGCGGCGGCGGGGGAGCGGCCTTGATCCAACGGGCCAATGATCCATTGGTCATAGATCTTCCGAAGCGGCGCGAGGCTCTGCCAGGCGGCGATCGCGGCGGCGTGATCGCCTGAGAGCGCTGCCCGTTGATAACGTCTGAGGACATCATCGCCATTGACGCGATAGAGATAGGGTTCTGGATCAGCGTAGAGCGGCTGGTCGCCTTCGCTGAGCAGGGTGGTCAGCCATTGATCCTCATGGGGGTCCGCGATCGTGAGGTCGGGGAACCGCCGCCGGAGGTCTTGGACGGCTTTTACGCCGCCGGTCGCCTTAATGCCATGGATGCAGCCTGTCCGGGCGAAAGCCTCGATCATATCCGGGCCAAAGCCCATGCCTGGCGCTGTTGATTCGAATAGTGTGATCGACCGGCCCGCAGCCTCCGCTGTGGCTTCCGCGTAGGCGGTCAGTTCCGCGCCCGACCACGGGCCGCGCGGCCGCATCAGGACGATGTGATCGGCCCCGGCGTCCGCCGCATGGCGCGCGAGCGCCAGGGTTTCGCTGAGCGCGTGATGGGTTACGACCACGCCGACCCGCAGCCTGTCTCCCGCGCCGTCGAGGACCGCCTCCAAAACAGCTCTGCGTTCATCCAGCGCCAGGGACCAGCCTTCGCCCATGATGCCGTTGCAGAAGACTCCATCGAGCGCGAACTTTCGTCCATAAGCTCGTGCGTTCGCCGCCGCGCCCTGAAGGTCCAGCGCGCCGTCAGGCTGAAAAGGCGTGAAGATCGCGGCCCAGACGCCCGAAAGGCGCTGCCTCGCGCTTGCCTTTACAGGGGCGGCCGCCGCTTGGTCCATTCCGTTTCCCTTTCATAGGCCGCGGCAACGCGGTAGACCGTCGCCTCGTCGAAGTGATGGCCGATAACTTGAATGGCGAGCGGCAAGCCTGTCGCGGTTGCCCCCATGGGCATGGCCAGCGCCGGCGCCCGAACAATGTTGAAGGGCGGGCGGCCTTCCAAGCTGAAACTGCGCGCCAGGCCGTCGGCATCGTCGAAGCGGGGCGGGGGCGCCAGGGTCACGATCGTCAGCGCCGCCGCCATGCCTTGCATGGAGACGCGGAACGCGGCTTCGAGGCGGCGGCGCGTTTCCATGGCTTCCAGGTATTCCGCTGTCGTTTGCGTTGAGCCGGCATCGATGCGGTCCCGGGCGAGCGCGCCATAGGCATTTGCGTTCATCGCCATGGTGCGGCGATGCAAGGCGTAGGCTTCGCCAGCCATGATCGACTTCAGGCAGGCGGCATATTCGGGCAAAGGCTCCAGTTCAATATCGTTCAGTTCGGCGCCCAGGCTGCGGTAAACCTCAAGCGCCGCCTCCATCGCCGCCGCAACATCCGGGTCGGCGATGCCGTCACGCTCCCAGAAATGCCGGATGACCCCGATCCTCATGCCCTTCACGCCTTTGCCGAGCGCCGCGGCGATGTTTTGTGGGGCGACTGCCGCAGATGTCGGATCATCTGGATCATGGCCGGCGATCACTTCAAAAATAGCGGCATTGTCAGCGATGTTTCGCGTCATTGGCCCGACATGATCCAGGCTGGTGCTGAGCGGCAGAACGCCCTTCAGCGGAACGCGGCCATAGGTCGGCTTCAAGCCGACGATGCCGCAGGCGGCGGACGGGTTGCGGATGGATCCGCCGGTATCGGTGCCAAGCGCCGCCGGAAAGAACCGCGCGGCGAGGCCGGCGCCCGAACCGGAGGATGATCCGCCGGGCGTCCGCTCCAGATCCCAGGGATTGCGCGCTGGCGGCCATGGCAGGTCGAAACTTGGCCCGCCAACGGCAAATTCCCATGTTGAGAGCTTGGCGAGGCAAATGCCGCCTGCACGTTCTAGTCGGTAGGCGACGGGCGCATGGGCGTCGGCCGGGGGCGCATCGGCGCGGATCTGAGAATGGCCGGTGGTAGGGACTCCCTCAAGGTCGATGATGTCTTTCAAGGCATAGGGGACGCCATGCAATGCACCGCGAATGGCATTCGCTGCAACTTCCGCTTCCGCGCGGCGGGCCGCCTCCATGGCGCGTTCCGGCAACAGCCTGAGAACGGCGTTCACCTTCCCATCCAGCGCCTCTATGCGGGCGAGGCAGGCCTCGGTCAGTTCAACGGGCGAAAGCTTACGGGCGGCGATCAACTGGGCGGCTTCGACGACGCCTAGATCGGTCAGGTCGGTTGCGGTCAAATGTTGCTTCCTTACAAGCGGTTGGCGCGGTTCAGCACCGCGTGCATCAGCACATCCACACTCGGAAACACGTCCTCAGCCAGACAGTTTTCAGCTTCGTTGTGGGTAATGCCATCCGTACAGGGGCAGAAGATCATCGCCGTCGGCGTGACGCGGGCCATATTGAAGGCGTCGTGGCCAGCTTGGCTGAGGATATCCATGTTCTCATGGCCGAGAGCATTTGCGGCGTCCCGCACCAGCGCAACGCAACTCTCGTCAAAGCCCTCGGCGCCATAGCTCCAGTCTTCCGCAATCGCGGTTTCGACATTGGCGCGCTTGCGCACGTCCTCAAGCAGCGCCATGAACTCCGCGCCCATCTGCTTAACGGTCTCCAGATCAGGGTGGCGCATATCGACCGTCACCTGGGCGCGGCTCGGTACGATGCCGACAAGGTTTGGCCAGTTCTCGATCCGCGTGACCGTGCTCTTGCCGTCGGGCGAATACTTCCAGCCGATATCGTTCACCCCGACGGCGATCATAGCAGCGCCCACAAGGGCGTTCTTGCGCGCCGCCATCGGCGTCGGCCCGGCATGGGACGTTTCGCCGATGACGTCTGTCACAAAACCGCGCACGGCATAGCTGCCGGTGACGACGCCCACAGGTATCTTTGCCTGATCTAGGATCGGTCCCTGTTCGATATGCAGTTCGAAATAAGCGTCGATATCGCGGCCGCCGACGGGGAGGGGGCCGGCATAACCGATGCGATTGAGCTCTGCGCCGAAGGTGACGCCTTCAGCGTCTGTCCGCCCGAGGCCCCAAGCCAGATTGTTAACGCCCGCAAAGACCGATGATGCGGACATCGGCGGGGCGAAGCGCGCGCCTTCCTCGTTGGACCAATTGACGATTTCGATTGGCCGCCGGGTCTGAACGCCCCGGTCATTCAAGGTGCGGGCGATCTCCAGGCCCGCCAGCACGCCTACAATGCCATCGAAGCGTCCGCCTGCGATCTGGGTGTCGAGGTGGCTGCCGATCATGACAGGCGGCAGGCCTGGCTCCTGGCCTTCCCGGCGGGCGAACATATTGCCCAGACGGTCGACAGTGACGGGAAGCCCCGCCGCCTCGCACCAGTCCCGAAATATGTCGCGTATTTCCTTATCGGAATCGGAGAGGGCGAGGCGGCGAAGCCCGCCCGCGACGCCGGGCCCGACCTCGGCCGAGCGCATGATCGTCGACCACAGGCGCGGCCCGTCAATCCGCAGCGTATTTTCGCCAGGACTGCTCATTGCATCATCGGCCTTTCGTTCCGGAACGGCGTCGCCTGTTCGAACGCCTGACCCGCCGCTAAAACGCCGGCTTCATCGAAGGGACGCCCGACGATCTGCATACCGACCGGCAGCTTCGCGTCCGAAAATCCGTTGCAGACCGAAAGGACGGGGTGCCCTGAGACATTGAAGGGCGAGGTCAGGAGCGGGTTCTCGAAGACATAGAATTTTGGCATCTGCTCAAGCTTCGGCGCGGGGGTCGGGCCACCGGCGGTTAGGAGAAAATCGTACTTCGACAACGCTGTATCAACGGCGGCTTTTAGGCTGGTCCGCATACGCGTCGCCTGCACATAGTCGTAGCCGGTGATGAAACTGGCCAACATCATACGGTCCCGAAGGATCTCGCCATATTTTTCCGGCGTCTTGGTGATCGACGCCTGATGGATTGCATACGCTTCCGCCAGCATGATGACGAAATTGCAGGCATGGAAGTCTCGAAGCGATGGCAGCGTCACTTCCTCCACGTGGGCGCCGAGGGACTCGAAGGTCTTTGCCGCCGCCGCCATCGCCAATTTGATCGGCTCGGCGGCCTGGATATCGCCGTCATAGAAGTGTTTGATCAGGCCAATGCGCTTGCCTTTAACGCCGTCGTCTAGCGTTGCGGCGTGATCGGGCACAGGGAGGTTCGCGGAGGCTGGATCTTTGGGATCGTATCCGGCAATGGCGTTCATCATCAGCGCGCAATCGGCGACGGACCATGTCATCGGCCCGCAATGGTCGAGCGAGAATGCAAGCGGCGTGACGCCCCGGCGCGAGACGCGGCCATAGGTGGGCTTAAGACCCGCGATCCCGCAGAAGAATGCCGGCATACGGATCGACCCGGCCGTGTCGGAGCCGAGGGTGCCCATGGCGAGACCGGCCGCCGCTGCGGCGCCGGACCCACTGGAGGAGCCGCCGGTGAAATGGTCTGGGTTCCATGGATTGCGGGCGGGCGGCGTCGGCAAATCCCAGGACGGGCCGCCGAAAGCGAACTCATGGGTCGTAAGCTTGCCCAATAGGACGGCGCCGGCGGCCGCGAGACGCGCCGTCGCCTCCGCGTCAGCATCTGGTATACGGTTGACATGCAGGTGCGAGGATGCCGTCGTCGCAATGCCCTTGGTGGCGTAGATATCCTTCAGCCCGATGGGCACGCCGTGCATCGGCCCCCTGTACTGTCCGTTGCCGATTTCCTGTTCCGCCTGTTTCGCTTGGGTGCGCGCCAGATCCGATGTCACGCAGACATAGGCGGCGAGGGTCTGATTGAGTTCTTCGATGCGCGCCAGAAAGGCTTCCGTCAGCTCGACGGGGGAAATCTCCCGTCTCTGAAGCATCGGCGCGGCCTCCTGGATCGTCAGCCGGCACAGATTGTCGCCGCTCATTGTCCGAGCCTCGCATTAAATGTGGCTGCAGGTTCGTCCGCCATGTCGTAATTGCGATTAACCCGGGCGCGCATTGCTTCAATAAGCGGCAATGCTGCATACATTTGCTGCACCGCGGCATCAGTCGGCTTCAGCCCCGCTTCGGCCAATCGACGCTTAAATTCTTCGATTTCCATTAGAATGCGCGCCCCTTTTCGGTCGTCTAAGCCGCAGAAACCTGCGGCCATGCAGTGATCCCTACGATATCAGCAATTTCCGGGCCATTCTCGGGCGGCGGCGGTTGGCGCCGGAATTGCTTACGGAAGGGTTAGCGGCGGCTCTCAAGAAGCCGCGCTGCTTTCCCTCCAGAGGAGTCAATGATGACACGTTCCCAACCATTAAAGCGTTTCAGTCGCGGCATCGCGACGGCGGCGGTGGGCGCTGCGTTCGCGCTTGGCGCCGCATCGGCCCAAGCGGAAGGCACGCTGCGGATCGCCATGACGGCGGCCGATGTTCCGTCGACCACCGGCATGCCGAACAATGGCTATGAGGGCATGCGCTTCCTCGGCTATCCAATCTTCGAAGGTTTGGTGCTGTGGGACCTGTCCTCGGCTGATACGCTGGCGGATATCGAACCCGGTCTCGCGACGAGTTGGACGCAAAGCGCCGACGATCCGACGAAATGGACATTCAAGCTGCGTCAGGGCGTCACCTTCCACGACGGTTCGCCGTTCAATGCGGACGCCGCGATCTGGAACCTGGAGCGCTACTACAATACGGATTCCCCGCAGTTCGAGCCGCAAGGCTCCGCGATCACCCGGGCGCGCAATCCGAATGTAAAGGCCTATCGCAAGATTGACGACTTCACCCTGGAGATCACGACAGACCGGCCGCTCAGCTACTTCCCGTATTTGTTGGTCTACATGCTGTACTCCAGCCCGACGCAATGGGAGAAAGTCGGCAAGGATTGGGCTGAATTTGCGAAAGCGCCCGCCGGCACCGGGCCGTTCAAGATCACGGACGTGAAGCCGCGCGTCAGCGTCTCGCTCGACAAGAACGCATCCTACTGGGACGCCGCCCGCGTGCCCCATGTCGACAAGATGATCCTGTATCCGATGCCAGAGGCGACGACGCGTCTTGCGGCGCTCCGTTCCGGTCAGGTCGACTGGATCGAAGTGCCCCCGCCCGACGCCATCCCCAGCCTTAAGTCGGCCGGGTATGACATTGTTACGAACAGCTACCCGCATGTTTGGCCATGGGTTTTCGATATGAGCCCGGATTCGGCGTTTGCGGACGTCAAAGTCCGTCAGGCGGCGAACTATTGCATCAATCGCGACGACATGGTGACGCTGCTGAATGGCGTGGCTGAACCGTCTGTCGGCTTTTTCAAGAAGGGCACGGCGAAATTCGGCAATCCGAAGAACGCCTACACTTACGACCCTGCAAAGGCCAAAGCGCTGCTTGCTGAAGCCGGGTATGGCCCTGACAAGCCGGTTAAATCCAAGATCATGATCTCGACCAGCGGGTCCGGCCAGATGCTGCCGTTGCCGATGAACGAGTTCCTGCAGCAGACCCTGGCGGAGTGCAATTTCGAGATCGACTTCGAGGTCGTCGAATGGGGCACGATGCTGGTGGCCTTCCGGAACGAGCCGACCGAAGCGACCGCGCTCAATGTGGATGCGCTGAATATCAGCCTTGTGTCTTCAGATATTTCTCAGATGGCGCGTTGGTTCTGGTCCGGCAACTTCACGCCGAAAGGCTCCAACTGGGGCCATTGGAAGAACGAGGAATACGACGCGATCCTCGCCGAGATCCAAACCTCGACCGACCCGAGCGGCATGGAAGCCAAGATCGCGCGCTTGAACGAGATCGTTGTGGACGAAGCGCCGTGGCTCTGGATCGTGCATGACCTCAACCCACGTGCGATGTCCAAGGACGTCAAGGGTTTCGTGTCGGCGCAGAGCTGGTTCCAGGACTTCACGCCCGTGACGGTGAAGTAGGCGAACGACCGCTGCTCAATAGCTAGTCCCGCCGCCGTCGTTCCCAATCGGTTTGAACGGCGGCGGGGCGACTTTTCCTTTTGACGCCCGGCTTCGGGCAGAAGCGAACAGCACGATATGTGGCGCTTTATCGGTCGGCGATTGCTTTATGCGGTGCCAATCTTACTGGGGGTATCGATCATCATTTTCGCTCTGGTGCAGCTGGCGCCGGGCGACGTCACGGACATCCTGATTCCGCCGGAAGCGCCGAAAGAGGTCGCCGATATCCTCCGGCACAAATTCGGCCTCGATCGTCCGGTTTACGAGCAGTATTTCATCTGGCTCGGCAATCTTCTCCAAGGGGATCTCGGCGTCTCCATTTTCACGAACCAGCCGGTTGGCAGCGAACTAGCGTCAGCGCTCTCGAACACGTTGATGCTGGCGATTCCCGCGGCATTCTTAGGGTTCACGCTCGGCGCAGTGCTCGGCGTCCTGGCGGCGTTCTTCCGGGGCGGGTGGCTAGACAAATTGTTTTCGGGCATCGCCATTGCGGGCGTCAGTCTGCCGCATTACTGGGTCGGCATCGTGCTGGTGGCGATTTTTGCGGTGACCCTCAATGTACTGCCCGCCCAAGGCATGGGCCCGGAAGATGGCGACGTCTGGGACTCCCTCCGTCACCTGATTCTGCCAGTCATCACGCTTTCGCTCATCCCCATGGGCGTTATCAGCCGTTTGGTGCGCGCGAGCGTTCTGGAGATTTTGAGCCAGGAATTCATCTCGGCGCTCTCCGCCAAAGGCATGGCGCGGCGCCGGATATTGTTTCACATCGTGAAGAACGCGGCGCCGCCGACCCTGGCAGTGATGGGCCTGCAGTTCGGCTATCTGTTGGGCGGCTCCATCCTGGTGGAGACGGTTTACAACTGGCCCGGCTCCGGCGGGTTGATGAACCTGGCGATTTTTCGCCGCGATGTGCCGGTTCTGTCCTCCACCATTCTGGTGCTCGCAGGCATCTTCGTCGCGATCAACATACTCGTCGACGTGCTGCAAGCGCTTATCGATCCGCGATTAAGGCGATAGGAGGCGAACATGGCAGATCAAGTCTCCGCCCGTGAGGCTATTGAAGGGCCAATCCCGACCCTGGACCCCGCCGAAGCGCTGGCGCGGGCCCGGGAAGGCAAGGGCTATTGGAAGCGCGTCTGGGAAAGTCTCAAAGACGACAAGGTGACGATCGTCGTCGCCATTGTGTTGCTGCTGATTTTTCTGGCCGCCATCTTTGCACCGTTAATCGCGACCCATGACCCAAGCAAGGGATCGATCATCGGCCGCCTAAAAGGGTTCGGCTACAAAGATCATCTGCTCGGCACGGACGAAACCGGCCGGGATATGTTCAGCCGCTTGGTCTTTGGCGCCAGGCTTTCCCTGATTTCCGGCGTGTTGCCGGTCATCTTCGCGCTTCTCATCGGCGGCTCGCTGGGTATTGCCGCCGGATATCTGCGCGGCCGGGTGAACACCGTGATCATGCGCAGCATGGATGTGCTGTACGCCTTTCCCTCGATCCTTTTGGCTATCGCCATTTGCGGCATCTTGGGATCCGGGCTTGAGAACACGCTGCTCGCGCTCACGATCACCTTTATTCCCCCAATCGTGCGCGTCTCGGAAACGGTCACCGTGCAGGTCCGCTCGCTTGATTTCGTCGATGCGGCCCGGACGAGCGGCGCCAGTTCGGCCTCGATCATGTGCCGCCACGTCCTGAACAACGTGCTCGGCCAGATCCTGGTCTACACCACCAGTCTGGTGTCGCTATCGATCATCCTCGCGGCCGGCCTCAGCTTTCTTGGCCTCGGCGTGACGCCGCCGGACGCTGAATGGGGTTTGATGCTGAACAATCTGCGCCAGGCGATCTGGGTGAACCCCACGATTGCGGCGTTGCCGGGTGTTGCGATCTTCATCACGTCGATGAGTTTCAATCTCCTGAGCGACGGCCTCCGCCAAGCCATGGATATACGACTATGACCACGCCAACTCAGCCTGCTCCGACGACGGCGGCCAGAGCGCCGTTGATGACCGTCGCGGATCTCCGCAAGCACTTCCCGATCAAGCGCAATCTGTTGGGTCGAACGCTGTCCGCGGTGCAAGCCGTCGACGACATCAGCTTCCAGGTGATCAAGGGCGAAACGCTTGGCATCGTCGGGGAGTCCGGCTGCGGCAAATCCACCACGGCGCGCCTGCTGATGCGCTTGATCGAGCCGGATGCGGGGGTTGTCACATTCGACGGCAACACCGTCGGCGGCGCCCACGGCGTCGGCGTGCGAGACCTGTATCGCGATGTGCAAATGGTCTTCCAGGATAGCTATGCTTCGCTCAATCCCAGAATGCCGATTTCGATGTCGATCGCCTACGGACCGCTCTCCCAAGGCATGAACCGGAAAGCGGCGATGGCCGTCGCAGTGAAGTTGTTGGAGCAGGTCGGGCTCAATCCGGTGCTGTATGCCAACCGCTATCCTCATGAGCTTTCGGGCGGGCAGAAGCAGCGGGTCAACATCGCGCGGGCCCTGGCGCTCCGCCCAAGGCTGGTGATCCTGGACGAGGCCGTATCGGCGCTGGATAAATCCATTGAGGCGCAGATCCTGAACCTGCTGATCGACCTCAAGCAGGAATATGACCTGACCTATGTCTTCATCAGCCATGACCTGAACGTCATCCGCTTCATCAGCGACCGGGTCATGGTCATGTATCTGGGCCATATCGTTGAAGTCGGACGCGTTGAGGACATCTACGCCCGTCCCGAGCATCCCTATACCAAAGCGCTGCTGGCGGCGATGCCATCGATGGATCCGCGCAAACGCACCGAGACCGCGCCGATCACTGGCGATCCGCCAAACCCGATCGATCCGCCGCCCGGCTGCCGGTTTAGAACTCGATGCCCCCATGCAGCGCAGATCTGCGAAGATCGTACGCCCAGCCTCAATGACGGCGCGGCGACGGGCGAGGGCCATTTGGTCGCCTGCCATATGCGGGACCGACGCTCGGGCCATCCTGAAGCCCGGTCATCCGGAGCTAGCCAATGAACAGGCAAACGCTTCAGGCAGATGCGCCTCTGTCGGCCACGGCTGCGACGCCGCTGCTTTCCGTGAAGGACCTAGCCGTTCGTTTCGCGACCCGTGAAGGCGTCGTGGAGGCGGTCAATGGCGTCAATTTCAATCTTGCGCGGGGCGAAGTGCTCGGCATCCTGGGCGAATCCGGTTCCGGAAAGAGCGTTTCTCTGCGTGCGATCATGGGCATTCTGCCCCGCGGGCGGACGACGGTGACCGGCAGCATTAACTTCGATGGCCATGAACTGCTGTCGATGCCGGAAAAGGAACTGGATCGACTTCGCGGCCCGGAGATCGCGATGATCTTCCAGGAGCCGATGACCGCGCTTGATCCGGTTTTCACCGTTGGCGAGCAAATCGCTGAGACCATCGTGCGTCACGAAGGCGTCGACTGGTCGACGGCGAATGCGCGGGCGAAAAACTTCCTGGAAATGGTGCGCATTCCGTCGCCCGAGCGCCGGCTGCAGGCTTATCCGCATGAAATGTCCGGCGGCATGCGCCAGCGGGCGATGATCGCCCTTGCGCTCTCATGCAAGCCCAAGCTTTTGCTTGCGGATGAACCGACGACCGCTCTGGACGTCACAGTGCAAATTCAGATCATCCTGCTGCTTCGGGAACTGCAGCGCGAACTCGGCATGGCCGTGATTTTCGTGACACACGACGTTGGCGTCGCCAGTGAAATCTCAGATGCCGTCGCCGTCATGTACGGCGGGCGGTACATGGAGCATGGGCCGGCTGAAAACGTGCTCCTGGCGCCAAATCATCCCTACACCCACGGCCTGATGAACTCGACGGTGCATGGCTCCATGCGCGGCCAGCGCTTGGACACCATCCCCGGCTTGCCGCCGGATCTGGCGAATTTGCCGAAAGGGTGCCCGTTTGCAGCGCGCTGCGGGCACGCGATCCCGGAATGCGAGCAGGGCGGCATTGCCTTGAGCGCCGTCGGCAAGAACCACTTCAGCGCCTGTCTTCGGGTTGAGAAGGAAGGGCGCTCCTTCTTTGCGTAACGAGGCTTCTGAAACACGCTAATGGGCGGACTGTCCGACTGTCCCTCGCCTTCATCGCCGCCGAACACAGGAGACAACCATGCATCCCTATCGCCTCCCAGCCGCCGCAAAATCCTCCGTCGCCGGCAAGCTTGGCAGCAGCCACAGCTTAAGCGCGCTCTCGCCGAAGCAGACGGCGCTCCTCGTCGTCGACATGCAGAATTACTTCATGGCCCCGGGCCAGCAGTTGGAAACGCCGGTGGCGCGAGAAATCGTGCCGAACGTCAACCGGTTGGCGGGGGCGCTCCGCGACGCCGGGGGAACCATCGTCTGGATCCGGAACCGGACGCCGGAGGGGTCTTCCCTCGAATGGCCCTCCTACTCCAGCCGATATTCGCCCGAAAAATGGTCGATCCGCGACGCGGCCATGAAGCCGGATGCGTTCGGGTTCGAGTTCTGGCCGGAACTGGATATGCGCGATGGCGACCTTGAGGTCGTGAAGACCCGCTTTAGCGCATTCATCCAGGGATCGTCGGATATTCGAGCCCAGTTGGCGCCGCTTGGCGTCGACACGGTGTTCGTGACGGGCGTCGCCACAAACATCTGCTGCGAATCCACGGCGCGGGACGCCATGATGCTGAATTACCATGTCGCGATGATCTCCGATGGCTGCGCCGCGCCCACGGATGAACTGCATGCTGCCACGTTGACGGGCTTTCACCAGTTTTTTGGCGATGTGCTGGAGACCGACGAAGCTGTCGCGCTGCTGCATGATAAAGCTGCGGCTGCTTAAGCCGGGGAAGGCGACGGCCAGCGGGAACCGCCCGGCCGCGCACGTCGGTGGAGAAAAATATGTCGGCTCACCTGGATTTTTTGACCATCGCCGAGGCCGCAGAGCTTATACGCACGCGCAAGCTTTCGCCGGTTGAACTCACCGAAGCAAAGCTCAAGCAGATCGAAACCTTCGACGGCTCTTTGAACAGTTTCATACTGGTGCTGGCGGACGAAGCGCGGGCGGAAGCCAAGGCGGCTGAAGCGGAGATCATGAAGGGCGATTGGCGCGGGCCGATGCATGGCGTTCCGATCGGCTTGAAGGATATCTACAACACGGCGGGCGTCGCGACGACCGCACAATCCGCCGTGCTCCAAGCCCATGTGCCGACTGAGGACGCCACCACCGTCCGCCTGCTGCGCGAGGCGGGGGCGGTTATGCTGGGGAAACTCACAACCTACGAATTCGCCTTGGGCGGTTCGTCGTTCGACCTGCCGGGGCCTCCTGCTCGAAACCCTTGGGACACCATGCTGGACCCGGCCGGATCGTCTTCCGGATCGGCTGCGGCCACGGCGGCCGGGTTGTGTCTGGGCGCCATGGGATCCGATACGGGGGGCTCAATCCGCGGTCCGGCCGCGTGGTGCGGACTGGCGGGGATCAAGCCGACCTATGGCTTACTAAGCCGTCGTGGCATTCTGCCCTTATCCTTCTCGTTCGATCACGCGGGGCCGCTCTGCTGGACATCGGAAGACTGCGCTTTGATGATGGATGTCCTGGCGGCCCACGATCCATTGGACACGGCGAGCGCGAGCCCTGGGCCGATCGATTTCTCCGGCGGCGTCAAGGCTAGCGTTCGGGGGCTGCGTATCGGCGTCGTGCGCCATTTCTTCGAGCAGGATGTCCAAACCCAGCCGGATGTGATCGCCGCCCTGGAAGATGCGCTGAAGGCGCTCAGCGGCGCCGGCGCGATTGTGGCCGATGCGACGATGGCGCCGTTCGCTGAATACAACGCAGTCGGAACCCTAGTGTCCCGCGCGGAAGCCTTTGCGATCCACGAACATTGGTTGCGGTCGAGCCCGGAGAAATACGGCGCCTACGCGCGGAAGCGGCTGATGGTCGGCGCATTCATAGACGCTGCTGACTATGTCAACGGGATGCGGCACAGAACCCGACTTATCCAGGCTTACGCGGAGCTGATGCAGTCTTTCGATATTCTGGTTTTCCCGACGGCGCGCGGCGTGGCGGAGCCATTGGGCGCAGACAGCATGTCGGCGCCTGTTGCGACCACGCCATTTTTCTCCCGCGCGTTCAATGTCCTCGGCGGTCCGGCGCTTTCGATCTGCAACGGCTTTTCCGGGGCTGGATTGCCGTTGTCGTTGCATATTGCCGGCCGCCCGTTTGAAGACGCTTTGGTTTTGCAGGTTGGTCACATGTTGGAGCATGCGCTCGGCACAAGGGCGCGCCGACCAGATGTTCCAACGACGCCTATCGCGATTTCCCCGCCTGTCGTGCCGAAGGGGGCGCTTCCAACCAACAGCTTTATCTCAGAAATGCGCGCCCATAACCTGCCAGAGATCGAGATGGAGGAAGCGGGCGTTCTCGAACGCGCCGTAGACGGAATTAGGGCTGCAGCCGCCTCGCTGCGGGGCCCAAGGCCCTACGATGAAGAACCGCCGAATGCCCTTCGCCTGGCGCCGCCCGTCTTTGCCGCGCCTGCCAGATAGGGGCATTCATCCCCTTTATTGCTCATGATGGGCCGGTCCAGAACTCCCTGGATTGTTGATCGGCGCAAGGATTGGACGTGTCAACGGCGGCGTAAAAACCAGCCAATTGGCGGCGCAAAAGTCTACCACT
>CALAHN010000121.1 GCA_937891825.1 uncultured Alphaproteobacteria bacterium | reverse complement strand
CATCGGATGTCGGCAATGGGCTCACGGGTTCTGATCAATGCAAATTGGTATAACGATCCAACGGCTGTTGCCTGGGCCGATCGAACGGGTCTGGGCCTACCTGACCGAGAGCGACCTCCGCAAAACCTGGCTCGCAGCGGGCGAGATGAGCCTTGAGGTCGGCGCGCCGTTTGAGTGGACCTGGCGCAACAATGAGCTGACGACGCCTTCCGGCGCCCGGCCAGACGATTTCGGCGACGAACACCGTATGACGAGCACGATCGTCGAACTCGACCCGCCGCACACATTGACCTTCGTCTGGCACGACGACGGCAACGTGACGTTCGACCTGAAGCCTGTCGGCGATCAGGTGCTGCTCACGGTCACCCATCGCCGCTTGGGCGACCACGACATGCAGTTGATGGTCGGCCCAGGCTGGCACAGCCATCTCGACCTTCTGGCGACGCGGCTTACAGGCGAAACGCCGGAGCCGTTCTGGGAAAGTTGGCGCCGGTTGAAGCTGGAATATGCAGAACGCCTGCCCGGCTGACCGAGCGCGCCGTGATACGGCCGTGATACGGCACGCCGCCTGGGACAACCACATCGCCGCCGTCTGAGGCGGTGCGAGGCGGGTCAGGTATTGAAATGGCATCCCAGGCTTTGGCGCCGCCGCCAAAGCCTGGGTTGCGCGACGGTCAGTCTCTGAACGGCACCGGCATGCCGGCCGCATCGAGCGCTTTCGCCCGGGCGGCGAGCCAGGCCGCCTCGTCGAAAGCGCCCGCGGTCGCGGCTTTCCATGCGTTGGCCAGGATGTCTTCCCGTTGCAGCAGCGCATCCGTGTTCGCCTGCGCCTCTGCCGTCCAGACGTTCTTTTCCTTGTAATACTGGATCGCGCCCTTGTGATACGGGAACACCCAGATCAGGTTCTGGTTCTCAAGCTTGTAGCCGTCCATGCCGGGGCCGGATTCCTTGTAGACCTCATAATTTTCCATCACGGCTTTGGTCAGCCCATAGGCCGTCTCGTCGCTCAGCCCCGTCAGGCTGACGAAGATCGGATAGGGGTATGTTGCGCCGTCAAAGGGCATCTTGCCGCTGGTGTTGCTCTCGCCGCTGACCGCATTCGAGACGACTTGCTTCGTCCAGTAAGGCGCCACCGCTTTGGCGCGCGCCCATCCCTCCTCGTCGCTATGGGGGAATGTCGGATGGAACAGGCCGCGCGGGCTGGCGGCGATCTGGGCATAGACGCTGGAAATCGTGCTGCCGACGGCCGCATCGGACTGGCCGTCCAGAATGGCCTGCATCGACTGGCCCCAGCCGGGCACCTCGATCTTCACGACATCGTCCCAGGTCAGCCCGCCGAACGCGAGCGCCGCCGCCATGTTGGTCTGCAAGGCCGGCGAACCCTTCACCCAGGACACGCGCTTGCCCTTGAGATCCTGGATCGTCTTGACGCCTGCATCCGCCGCGACCGCGACGCCCGCCGTGCCATTGCGGCCGATATTGTTGAACAGGTTCCGCACCCGCTGCGGCCCCCAGCTTTCGGAAGCGAACATCAGCACGCCTTCCTGGCTGAAGTACGATGCAATGCCGCAGGCGCAGATTTCCGCCTGCCCCGCTTTCAGCGGCAGCATGCGCGAGACGTCATTCTTGCCGGGGATGACCCGGACCTCGGTCCGGTATTTTCCCTTCAGCATGTTTCCCAATCCAATGGACTGGGCGTAGCCCGAAGACGTGGTCCCATAGGCCGTCCAGGACAAGGCAGACGGCAATTTAACTTCGGCGGCGATCGCGCCGGCCGGCAGCACAGGCAGCGCCGCCGCGAAGGCGGCGACTAAGAATTTTCGCATTTTGAGCGCTCCCATTTATTTTTTTATGCAGGACGCAGTTAAACCCACGCCCTGTCGCAAGTATCCGACGCGCCTGGCCAGAAAGCCGGTTGGTTCAGGCGGGCGGATAATACGGTATTCTCGTTAAAGGGATCACGCAACCTGAATGGCTCTGAAACGCAGACAAACCGATCAAGTACTGTCTCTTATCTTAGCAATTTCAGCCGATTAGACTTGGATGACCCAGGTCGTTAGCGGCCGGGATTCTGCCGACAGCGCCTTTACGACAGAATATTGAAGTCGCCGCCGGTCAAGCTGCTTGCATCGACGAAGGCGAGCGTCAGAACAGCGCCGCCGCCGAAGTCGATCACCGTGTCGAAGCCGACCTGCGTCGTCAGCGCCTGGATCGCGGCAAAGTCCGCGAGGCCGCTGTTCGTGACCTGGATCAGATCGAGGCCGATAGCGAAATCCTCGACCCGATCCGCCTCGCTGGTCGGCGCGTCGAAGCGGAACCGGTCCGCACCGCCGCCGCCATAGATGCTGTCGGCGCCGGCGCCGCCGTTCAAGATATCCGCGCCCTCGTCGCCGAACAGCGTATCGTTCCCGGCCCCGCCGACGATGAAATCGTCGCCGTCGCCGCCGTGGATGGCGTCATTGCCGCCAGCGCCGTTCAACCGATCCGCGCCCTGGTCGCCGGAAATGAAATCGTCGCCGCCGTCGCCCGCGATCCGGTCGTCGCCGTCATTGCCGTCCAACTGATCGTCGCCGTCGCCGCCTTGAATGACGTCATTGCCGTCATGGCCGAACAGGCGGTCGTTGCCGCCGTCGCCGAAGAGCAGATCGGCGCCGTCCTCGCCGATCAGGAGGTCGTCGCCGTCGCCGCCGCGGAGGATGTCGGCCCCCGCGCCGCCGACCAGCTTGTCCGCGCCCGCGTCGCCGAAAAGGCGATCGGCGCCGTCGCCGCCGCCCAGGAAATCGTCGCCGTCGCCGCCGCGCAGCAGGTCGTCGCCAGCCTCGCCTTCCAGGTGATCGGCGCCCGCGAGGCCAAGAATGTGATCGTCGCCCGCGCCGCCGGCCACGAAATCGTCGCCCGCGTCGCCGCGGAGCGTATCCGCGCCGTCGCCGCCGAAGATCGTGTCGTTCCCGTCGCCGCCTATGATGAGATCGTCGCCGGCAAGGCCATGCAACAGATCGTCGCCGCCCAGTCCCGCAATCTGATCGGCGCCCGCGCCGCCGATCAACGTGTCGCCCAGTCCAGTTCCAACAAGATTAGCCATCCGACCATCTCCCTAAAACTGGCGGTTATGCCGCTTATACGCCGCCATTGGCATTAAGCATGGCGAACAGGGGAGCATCCTCCGAGAGCGCAAAAGGCTTACGCCTTGGGCATCGGCCGTGCCCGCATGCCGTGGTTCAATGCGGCGACGCCGATAATGACACAAAGGCTGATCGTCAAGAAGGCGAGGCCCCAGGCCCATGTCGCCTGCCGCCCGCCGCCCAGGTCCAGCATGAAGCCGAACAGCACCGGGCCGATCAAGCTGCCGATCGCATTCGCGAATGCCATCAGCGTGATCGCGGCGCCCCGCCTTCCCGGAAAAGCCGCCTGGGCCGCGCCGCCATTGAGCGCGCCGGAATCCGCCAGCACGAAGATGTTGTGGATTAGCACCAGGCCCGCGAACAGCCAGAGCGGCCCGCCAAGCGAAAAGCCCACCGCGCCACAGGCGATCGCCGAGCACGCCATCGCCAACCCGGAGGCGCGGGCGAAGCCATAGCGATGGCCCAACTCGCCGCCGATCATGCTGCACGGCACCCCGAGCAGCACGAGGCCGGTCGCGATCACAAGGATCGTATATTGGTCGAGCCAAGCCCAATGAGCGCTGGCGACGACCAGCAGGACTACGGTCCAACCGCGCACCGCCAGCAGTTCGACCGTATGCATGGCGGCCGCGATCACAAAGCCGCGCATCCGCGGGTCTTTCAACTCCACGCTGAAGTCGAAGAGCGCGCGCCTCGGTCCCTCGCCCTGTTCGGGCAAAGCGGGCGGCAGCGCGAACAGGATCAGGACGAAGGCGAGCGCATTGGTCAGCGCCGGCAGCAGAAACGCCTCCCGCCAGGAAAAGACATCGGCGATGGCCCCGGCGATCAGGATCGAAAAGCTGGTCGTCGTCGCGAAACTGGAGACATAGATCGATGCGGCGCGCCCGCGCTGTTCGGCCGTCACCCGGTCGGTGATCGCCTTGACGCCGGGCATATAAGTGAAGGCGAACCCGATGCCCTGCAGAATCCGAAAGGCGACCGCGCTCCAGAGGCCGTCCGCCAGAAGCGCGAAGCCCAGATATCCCACGACATTAAAAACCGTTCCGGCGAGCAGCAGCCGCTTTGCGTCAATCCGCTCCGAGAACGCGATGATCGGCACGGCCGCCACATAGGCCAGATACTGGGAGCTGTTGAGCCATCCAGCTTCCGTATTGCTCAAGTCCCACAGCACGATGAAGTCTTTGAGCAGAGCCGCCATGGCATGCAGGCCCGACAAGGTCAGGCCCAGATACACACACATCAATATCAGCAGCGGCCGGAACGCCATGCGACGGTCCTACAATGCGCGCGAAGAAAAGCCGGTCACGCTTCAGAACAGCCTTTCCGTCGCGATCCGGGCGCCTTGAGCCATGCTCTGGAGTTTCGACCAGACGACGCTTGGCGCGACCCTGCCCCACCCGGCGGAGGTATCGAACCCGCAATCGGTGCAGGCCAGCACCCGGGAGGGATCGCCAAGCGCGCGGGCGACGGTTTCAAGCCGGTCGGCCACAACGACTTCATGCTCGACGAAATTCGTCAGGGTATCGATGACGCCAGCGGCGATGGTCTGGTCGCTGGCGGGCGGCGAGTCCCTGAGGCTACGCCACTCATGGGCATGGCGGGGATTGGCGAAGGGCAGCACGAAGCCGCCGACCGGCGCCTGCTTGACTATCTCCCAAATATCCGCTAGCGGCGTATCCCGGTCATGGGGGGATTCCGTGTTGCCCCAGCACATGTGAAGGCGGATGCGCTCACGCGGCAGCCCGTCGACGGCGCGGGCGATGGCGGCGATGGCGCGCTCGACGAATTTCTGGAACTCCTTCGGCCGCCCGGCATATGTGAGATGGCCTTCAAGGCCGAGTTCCGGGCAATCGAGCTGCAACTGATGGCCATGGCGCAGGATCGTCTCATACTCGACCCGGAGCGCCGCCGCGAGCGCGTCCAGATACGCTTCCTCGCTGTCATAATGCTCATTCTTCATGGCCGCCGCGACAATGCCCGGCGACGGCGCGGTCAGGAAGGTTCCGGCGAAACCGTAGCCGCCCGCCTGCAAGGCCTTGTCGAAGTCCGCGCATTCCTCCTCGCAGGCTTCCGGCTTGACATGGGCGACGGCGCCAATGGCTTTCGGCGGCTCCATGTTCGAAACCGCGATCTTGCCGTCGAGCGCGTTCGCCATGGCTTCCTGGAAATCCGGATGATCGGCGACATCGGCCCTCGGCGGCCGCTGCCACTGGCCGCCAAGGCCGGACAGGCGATGGCGAAGATACAGGAAGAAGGCTTCCCGCTGCTGCTCGCCGTTATTGGCGATATCGACGCCGGATTCCGCCTGCCGCGCCAGGATATCGATCAGCGCCGCCTTGCCTGCCCGCGCCAACTCGGCCTCATCGACGGCGCCGCCCGCGGCGCGGCGGGCATAGAGGCCCGTCAGGGCGAGGGGACGCGGCAAGCTGCCGGCATGGGTCGTCAGGATACGGTCAGCCATCAGAGCGGCCTCCAGGCGTCATCGAGGAAAGTCAGCCAGTTCTCGCCCATCACGCCGGCGATCAGGCCGTCGTCCCAGCCGCGGCGTTTCAGAGCGCTCGCCAGATTGGGATATTCGGCCATGCCGTCCAGGCCCTTGGGATTGGCGGGCCGCGTGTTCGCAATCGGCCCGGCGACGCCTGCGCCGACGCCCTTGTCGCGCCGGAGCCATTCGAAAAACGCCGGCCCATAGCCTTGAGTGAAATCGGTGCCGAGGCCCACCCGGTCCGGCCCCAGAAGGTCGACGACATAGCTCAGCACATCGACGCAATCGTCGAGATCGGAGGCGTCGCCCTTCGGCAGGAAGGGCGCGTAGAGCGCCACGCCGACGAAGCCGCCGCTGCCGCTGACGCGCTTCAGCATGTCGTCGGACTTGTTGCGCGCATGCGCCTTCATGCCCGCCGGCGCCACATGGGTATAGGCCACCGGCCGTTTCGAGGCCTCGACCGCATCCTTCGACGTTTGCTCGCCGACATGGGACAGGTCCGCCAGGATGCCTGCCTCGTTCATTTCCGCGAGCAGCCGCTTGCCATAGCCTGACAGGCCCGGATCGACCGCTTCCCAGCACCCGGCCCCGACGAGGTTCTGGGTATTGTAGGTCAATTGGATGGTGCGGACGCCTAGGTCCTGGAACAGCCAGACCCGGTCGAGATCGTCCTCGATCGGCCAGCTATTCTGAAACCCGAGGGCGATTCCGGTCTTGCCGGCGGCCTTGGCGTCGCGCACGTCCTGGGCGGAGCGCGCCTGCACGATCAGGTCGCCGTTTTGGTTAAACTGCCGCTTCCAGCGGGCGATATTGCCCATGGTCGCCGTAAAGCCTTCCCAGACGGCGCAGGTGCAATTGGCGCCGGCGAGGCCGCCGGCCGCCATTTCCTCGAACACCGGCCGTCCCCAGTTGGAGATAATCAGGCCATCGAAAATGGTCAGCTCCTGGCGCATCTCAGGAACCCTCGTTCCCAGCGCTCTGGGACTGGATATAGTTTTCCAGGCCCATGATTTCGATCTGGTGGAGTTGGGTCTCCAGCCAGTCGACATGCTCCTCCTCGTCCGAAAGTATCTTGTTGAAGAGGTCGCGGCTGACATAGTCGCGCTTCGAATCGGCATATTCGATCGCGTCGCGCAGGTCGGGCAGCGCGATCATCTCCAGCGCCAGGTCGCATTCCAGCGTTTCCTTGACGGTCTCGCCGATCCTAAGCCGCCCCAATTCCTGCATGCCCGGCAGGCCCTCCAGGAACAGGATGCGTTCGATCAGCGCGTCCGCGTGCTGCATCTCCTCGATGCTTTCCTGATAGGCCTTGTCGCCAAGCTTCTTGACGCCCCAGTCGTGCAGCATGCGGGAATGCAGAAAATACTGGTTGATCGCGGTCAACTCGTTCTTGAGGACCAGGTTCAGAAAGCCGATGATCTTGGCGTCGCCCTGCATGAGGTCGCTCCTTTTGCCGACGGGTCGGATACCCAGACCATGCCGTTTATTCGCGCCCGCGCCAAGCGGGCGGTTTGACATATCCGCGGAAATCGGGCGCCCTCCCACAATCAAATACTTTGGGGGAGCATTCCAGCATGGCCAGCGATACGAAAATTGCGATTGTGACGGGCGCGGGCTCGGGCATCGGGCGGGCGTCTGCAGTATCGCTTCTGGCGGCCGGATGGTCGGTCGCGCTCGCCGGGCGGCGGCAGGATGCGCTGGATGAAACAATCGCCCTGGCCGGCGCCGACGGCGCCCGCGCCCTCGCCGTGCCGACTGACGTCACCGACGCACAATCGGTCAGCGCGCTGTTCAAGGCGACGGTCGACCGGTTCAAGCGCCTGGACTTTCTGTTCAACAACGCTGGCGGCGGCTCCCCGCCCGATCCGTTCGAGACGATATCGCTCGAGACCTGGACCCGCGTGCTCAACGTCAATCTGACCGGCCCCTTCCTGTGCAGCCAGGAAGCGTTCCGGATCATGAAGGACCAGAACCCGCGCGGCGGGCGGATCGTCAACAACGGGTCGATTTCGGCCCATGTGCCGCGCCCGTTCTCCGCGCCCTATACCTCGACCAAGCACGCCATCACCGGTTTGACCAAAGCGACCGCGCTCGACGGCCGCGCCTATGATATCGCCGTCGGCCAGATCGATATCGGCAATGCCGCGACGCCGATGACCCAGCGCATGCAGACCGGCGTGTTGCAGCCCGACGGCTCGACCCGGGTCGAACCGACGATGGACGTGCAGGCGGTCGCCGACGCCATCGTCTACATGGCGGGCCTGCCGCTCTCCGCCAATGTGCAGACCATCACCGTCATGGCGACCAAGATGCCGTTCATCGGCCGCGGCTGATCGATCCCTCCACGCGCTCCATGCCCTCCAGGCGCCCCAATACAGGCTGAATTCCCATGACCGACACTCCCGCTCCCAGCGCTTCGAAGGCGCTCTGGTACACCGGCGCGCCGCTCGACCGCCTCTCCCACCGCCGCGCCGACGATGGCTGGATGACCAAGAAGCTCTACGATCCCGAAAGCCGGATCGTCGCCGTATGGCGCGACAAGAGCCTGGTCCACAACGAGGACGAGTCGGCGCTGCTGCCGACCGTCGGCGAGGCGCGCGAACTCCTGGACGCAGGGCGCTACCACTCGTTCCTCGGCATGCGGGACGGGACGGCCTATTTCGGGGTCGATCTCTCCCATCACGAGGATCCCTATCAGGCGCACCCGCAGATCGACGCCAATGGCGCGTTCGAGGACTTGCGCAAGGTCGGCCCGGCCCTGGCCCAGGCCGAGGGCTCGATCCTGGCGCACGCGCGCGGCCTGATGTTCTGGCATCGCCGCAATGGGTTCTGCGGCGTCTGCGGCAGCGAGACGAAGCCCGAGAAGGCCGGCAGCCAGCGCCGCTGCCAGAACCCAGACTGCAAGACCGAGCATTTCCCGCGGACTGACCCGGCCGTCATCATGCTGGTCTACAAAGGCGATAACTGCCTGCTGGGCCGCACCCGGAACTTCATGCCGCAGATGTATTCGACGCTCGCGGGTTTCGTCGAATCCGGCGAGACGCTGGAGGAAGCCGTCGCGCGTGAGGTGCTGGAAGAAACCGCCGTCGTCGTCGATCCGGCGAAGGTGCGCTATTGGGCCTCGCAACCCTGGCCGTTCCCTGCTTCCCTGATGCTGGGCTTCCATGCGGAAGCCGAGACGGACGAGATCATCGTCGATACGGAAGAGATGGAAGACGCGCGCTGGGTCCACAAAAGCCAGCTCGACCATCTTGAGGATTTCGGCATGAAGCTGCCGCGCCGCGACAGCATCGCCTATCGCCTCATCGTCAGTTGGATGAACGGCGAAGCTTGAGCGGAAGGACGCTTTCCATGCGGTTACAGAACAAGATTGCGGTGGTCACGGGCGCGGCCTCGGGATTCGGCGAGGCCATCTCGAAACGCTTTGCGGCGGAGGGCGCGTCCGTCCTGGTCGCGGACATGAACGCGGACGGCGCCGCCAAGGTGGCGGAAGCGATCCTCGCCGACGGCGGCAAGGCGGCGGCCTTCACGGTCGACGTCACGAATTCCGAGCAATGCAAGGCCATGATCCAGGCTGCCGTCAGCGGCTTCGGCGGGCTCGACGTGCTGGTCAACAATGCGGGCGTGCCCCAACGCATCGGCCTCTTTCAGAATGTCGCCGAGGATGTGGTCGACAAGATTTTCGACGTGAACGTGAAAAGCTGGCTGCTGACGACGCGTGCCGCCCTGCCGCATCTGGAAGCGCGCGGCGGCGGGTCGATCATCAACACAGCCTCGATCGCAGGCCTCAGGCCGCGCCCCGGCGCTGCCTGGTACAACGCCTCGAAGGCGGCGGCATGCAGCCTGACGCTGTCGATGGCCTCGGAGCTTGGCGCCAAGAACATTCGCGTCAACGCGCTTTGCCCGGTCGCGGCGGAGACGCCGCTCTTCAGGGACGTGGTCGGCGAGATCACCGAAGAAACCCGGAACCGATTTCTTGCGGGCATCCCGCTCGGCCGGCTCGCGACGCCCGCCGACGTGGCCGGCGCCGCCGTCTATCTGGCGTCCGACGAAGCGAGTTTCCTCTCCGGCGTTCTGCTCCCGATCGACGGCGGCCGCGCGACCTTGTAGCGGCCGGCGCGCCCGGGCCTCTCTCTCAGACCAGGGGCAGGCCTTCGCCGCGGCGGATATCGTTGATGACTTCCCGGACGCGCTGACGCAGCGGCGCGTACTGGACGCCGAATTCCTCAACGAGTCGGCTGTTGTCGATCAGGTAGTTGCCGGAGGTCGCGCGGCCGCCGGATTCCGCCCCGAAACGGATGTCCGCGTTGGGCAGATATTCCCGGACCATCGCCGCCAGTTCGGCGAGGCTGACCATCGCGCCGCCCGAATTGTAGGTCTCATGCTTCGGCGCGTCCGCCATCAGCACGCGGGCGAAAGCTTCCGCCATGTCCTCCACGTGAATGACGCAGCGCATGGCGTCGGCATGGGGAAAGGTCACCGTCTGGCCGCGCGCCGGCTGGCACATGATGTTCACGTGGTCGATGGAGCCGAACTTCTTGTCCGGGCCATTGACGTTGGCCGGGCGCACGCAGGTGATCCGCATGCCATAGGCGCGGCGGTAATCGTGGGCCTGCCATTCGTTCGTGATCTTGTTGACCGCATACTGGGTTTCGCCGTGGCGCGCGTCATCCTCGTTCACCAGCCGCTCGCCGAACTTCCCCTGGCCGCCGCTGACCGCGAGCGAGCTTGCGAACACCGTATGCTTCACGCCCGTACGCCGCGCCGCCTCGAAGCAATTGTCCATGCCCTGAATATCGAGCTTGAAGGCGACATGGGGCGCCAGGTCGCCGATGAAGTAGGAGAGGTTGATCACACGCTCCGCCTGCGCCTCGAGCATCGCGCCGATCACGTCGTCGAACTGGGTGACGTCGCCGCGCACGACCTTCACCTTGTCGCCAAGCGGCGCGAAGGCGGCCGCGGCGCCGGCCGCGTCGATATCCATGCAGGTGACGGTTTCGCCCGCCGCCGCCAGAATTGGAATGAGCCGCCGGCCGATGAACCCCGCGCCCCCGATCGCCAGAATGGACATTGCCCCCGCTCCCCTTGCGCAAATTGAACAGCGCCAAGGCTAGCAGTGCTGGCGGACCCGTCAATCGGCCGCCGGCAGTCGTCAGCGGCTCGCCATCGCCCGATGCTCGAGGCGGGACAGCAGCCTGACCATCGGCCAGAGCAACACCAGATAGAAGCCCGCCGCCATCACGATGGGCGTCGCGTTGAAGGTGACCGAACGCGCCATATCGGCCGAGTACAGCAATTCCGGCAGCGCGACGACGCTGGCGAGCGACGTCAGCTTCGCGACTTCGAGCGTATTGCTCACCAGGTCCGGCAGCACATTGCGCACGGCCTGGGGCAGGATCACATAGGCGGTCGTCTGCAAGCTGGAGAGGCCGGTCGAACGCGCCGCCTCCGTCTGCCCTTTGCCGACGCTCTCCAGCCCGGCGCGGAAGACTTCGCCGTAATAGGCCGAGGTGTTCAGCAGGAAAGCGATCGCGACGGAAGCGATATTCGGCAGATCGATGCCGGCGAAGGGCAAGCCCGCGAACAGAAAGATCAACAGCACGAGCGGTGGGAAGGCCCGAAAGAAATCGACGTAGACTACTGTCGCCCAGCGGATGACCGGCGACTTCGCCTGCCCGGCAAGCGCGACCGTCAGCCCGCCCATGCAGCCGATCGGGATCACCAGCACGACCAGCAGAAGCGTCATGCCGAAGCCGCGCAGCAGGAACGGAAACGCCTGCTGCATGATACCGAGGTTGAAGAAGTTCTGGATGATGAATTCCATCGGCCTGGCCTCCTACTGCTTCTGCCAGGCGAAACGGGTTTCGACCCAGCGCCCGAAAATCACGACCGGCACGAACAGGATGAGATAGCCCAGCGCTCCCATCACCAATGGCGAGGCATTGCCGGAAAAAGATTGCGCCGTCGTCGCCGCGTTCAAGATTTCCCCGACGCCGACGACAGTGCCGAGCGCGGTGTTCTTGGTGATGGCGATGGTCCGGTTCGTCAGCGGCGGCACTGTCATCCGGATCGCCTGAGGCATGATCACGTAAGCCAGCGTGCGCCCGAAATTCAGCCCGGTCGACCGTGCGGCCTCCCACTGGCCTTTCGGCGTCGCCAGTATGCCGGCCCGAAAGATTTCCTCGGAGAAGGCTGCGAGCACCAGGGCGAGCGTCAGCCAGGTGACGACATACCCGCTCATGCTGATCCCGACCGCCGGCAGCCCGAAATACAGCAGCAGGATGAAGACCAGCGGCGGCAGGGCGCGCATCACGTCGGCGAACACCGCGATCAGCCAGCTCGTCAGCCAGAACTCGTAAGCCCGGACGATCGCCAGGAAGAGGCCGAGCGTCAGGCCCGTCACGACCACCAGCAGCGCCAGATGGCAGGTCAGAAGAAACCCGTCGATGATCGACGGCAGGTACTTCGCCATGACCTCGAGCTTGAAGAAGCTGTCGAGGAAGCGGTCCCATTGGGTGATTTCGGGGTTCATCGCGCGATCTGGGATACGAAATCGCGGGTGCGGGGGTGCTGCGGGTTCCCGAAGATCGCCTCGGGCGGCCCCTGCTCGACGATATTGCCGCCGTCCATGAAGACGACCCGGTCGGCCGCATCGCGGGCGAAGCGCATCTCGTGGCTGACGACCAGCATCGTCATGCCCGCCTCGCGCAAGCTGCGCATGACCTCGAGCACGCTGCCGACCAGTTCGGGATCGAGCGCGCTCGTCGGTTCATCGAACAGCACCATCTTCGGCTCAAGCGCAAGCGCGCGGGCGATGGCGACGCGCTGCTGCTGCCCGCCGGACAACTGGTTGGGATATGAATCTGCCTTGTCGCTGAGGCCGACGCGCTCAAGGGCTGCCAGCGCCCGCTCGCGCGCTTCCGCCTTCGGCTGCTTCAGCACCTTGCGGAGCGCCAGCATGACGTTCCCCTCGGCCGTCATGTGCGGATACAGATTGAAGGATTGGAACACCATGCCGATGCCGCGGCGAATGGCGTTCAGATCGGCCAGCTTGGCGGTGATCTCTTCGCCATCGACATAAATGGCGCCGTCGGATGGCTCTTCCAGGCGATTGCAGCAGCGCAGCAGCGTGCTTTTGCCGGAGCCGGAGGGGCCGATGACGAACACCAGCTCCTTTTCGGCGACCGCCAGGTCGACGCCTTTCAGAACTTCAAGCTTGCCAAAGGATTTATACAGGGCGCGAACGTCGAGCAGCGGCTTTCCCGCCATGACTAAGGTGTCTCCATTCCGGGACGGAAAAGGCATTGGCGCGTTGTACGGGGGGCGGCAAGATGCGGCCGGGCGCCCCCTTTTCCCGGCCGCGCCTTGTACCTAGACCTAAACCTAGACCTAGATCAGCCGCACTTCGCTTCGTGGGGCGTGTCGTCATAGCCGTCGAGGCCAGGCTCGCCGAAGCCTTTCTCGACCGTGACGATCGCGTCGCCCGGCTTCGGGACGACGCCGAACCATTTCTCGCTCATGGCGACGAACGTGCCGTCGGTCTTCATGCACTCGATCGCTGCTTCGACCAGGTTCCGCGTCGCCACGTCGTCCTTGCGGAAGGGCATGCCGAATTTCTTGCCCGTGGAGAAATTGAACGACAGCGCAAGCGCCGGGTTCTTCTTGACTGCCCACGCAGCGGACGTGTTGCCCGCCACATTGGCGAACGCCCGGCCGCTAATCACGGCCTGCAAGGCGTCGGTCTGGGTGCCGTAGGACTGCACCGACCAGCCGATCGTGGGTTCGAGCTCCCGCGCCCAACTATCGTAGACCGAGCCCTTGTTGACCGAGATCACCTTGCCCTTAAAGCCTTCCAGGGCCGTGACCTCCGGCGAGCCCTTCTTCACCGTGAACAGGAAATCCGTATTCAGATAACCTTCGGTGAAGAGCATGGTCTGCGCCCGCTCTTCGGTGATCGTCGTCGGCGCGACGATGAAGTCGTACTTGCCGGCCTGCATGGCGGGCAGCAGACCGGACCATTGGGCGGCCGTGATGTTGACCTTCGCGCCAAGGCGCTTGCCGATCTCGTTCGCGAGATCGACGTTGAAGCCTTCGACGCCGCCGCTCAGCGTCGGCATGGCATGGGGCGCGAAGGTGCCGTCGAGCGCGACGTTATATTCGGTCTTCTTCGCATGTTCGGCCGCCATGGCGGCGCCGGCGGTCATGAGAGTTGCGAGCGCTACAGCGCCGGCGACTGCGGAAAGTCTCTTCATAAAGCTTGCTCCTGTTGGGACGATATCAACGCATCGTTCATCCCGATCAGAGCAAGCCGCATGCCAGAACCCGTCAGACCGGGCGATCATGCGCAGAAGCCAGTCTTTCCATGCTGCAGCGCAATGTAATCGCTGCGGCGGCGCACTCGGCGGCGCTGGCCATGGCGCCTAGCGATTAGGCGCCCGGCGCCCTGCTGCTCACCAAAGCGCCTCTTTGCCGACCGTCGAGACATGGGCGAAGACGACCTTCCAGCCTTCGCCCGGCAGCCGCGCCCAGGTCTGCGACTGGCGTCCGACCAGGTCCTTGCCGCGCACCTTGAACTCCAGGCTGACGCTGGCGAAATCCCGTCCAAGCGTCAGAATATCGAGCCGCAGACGCTCTTCCTTGATGCCCGGTCCAGGCGGCCGCGCGACCCTGTGGGCATGGATCTGATCAAACCCGTAGCCATGCTCATGCATGGCGAGCCGGATCGTCAGCGGACTGTTCCAGAAGGTATCGTCGAGCACGTCGACCGCTTTGTCGATCAAGGCCTGCTCATAACGTTCGAAGCAGGCCCGCACCTCGGCGACGATCTCTGGGATATTGGGGGTCATGTCAGTCATGCTTGCTCCTGCGCCATGGCGGCGGCGAACGCGACGACCTGGGCGTCCTGGCCGCGCGCGCCGATGATTGAAAGGCCGACCGGCAAGCCGTCGACCGTGGCCCCAGGCAGATTGACCTGAGGATGGCCGGCAAGTCCGCCGACGGCGGCAAGACAGGTGATCCGGTCCTTGTATACGTCCATCGCCGAGACCGACAGGCCGATCGGCGGCGCTGGAAACGGCGTCGTCGGCAGGCAAACCATGCCGCCGTCGCGGGTCAGCCACGCCATCCGGGCGCGGACATCGGCGCGCAGCAACGCAGCCCACTTCCGATCCTCGGCCGGAATGTTTGCGCCCCCGATCAGGCCGCGCGCCACGGTGAAGGTCATGCGCGGATTGAACCGCTCGACCCAGCCTTCGAAGGTTTTCCAGGCTTCATAGGGCTGCAGCGACCGCTGCGCCCGCGCCCATTCCGACAGACCCTGGGGCGCCAATTGCCCGTCCTCGGCCGCGCCGGCCAGCGCCGCGAGGCGTTCGACCAGCGGCTGCAGCGCGGCGGCGACCGCCGTATCCGCGATGCCGAACGCATCCCAGGCGACGGTCAGGCGCGGCTTCGGGGCCAGCGGGATCGCCTCGCCCAGCAGCACGGCAGAGACGCGCTTGAAGGTCGCCGGATCGCGGGCGAACCATCCGGTCGTGTCCGACGACGGCGCTTGCGGCGCCATGCCGTCGAGCGGCAGGCGGCCATGGGTCGGCCGGATGCCGAAGAGGCCGCAGAAGCTGGCCGGCACGCGCACCGAACCGCCGGTGTCGGTGCCAAGCGCCGTATCGACCAGGCCCGTCGCCACCGCCGCGGCCGAGCCGGAGGAAGAGCCGCCCGGGACCCGTCCCGGCGCACGCACATTGACCGGCACGCCGTGGAAGGCGCTTTCGCCGAGGATGCCGAGCGAGATTTCGTCCGTGACCGTCTTGCCGGCAAGGTCGCAGCCCGCATCCAGCAATTGCTGCACAGCCCAGGCGTGGCGCTCGGGCAGCGCGCGGCTCCTGGGCCAGTCGGGGCTGCCGGCGCCGGTCGGATGGCCGGCGACATCGAACAGATCCTTGGCGGCGAAGGTCAGCCCGTGGAGCGGCCCCGAGCCGGCGCCGGCGACCTTGACCGCCGCGCCCGGCAGGAACGCGCCGATCCTGTCGCCAGCTTCAGTCATGGCAGCACACGGCGAGCTTGTTGCCTTCAGGATCGCGAAAATACGCGCCGTAATAGCGGTCGTGATACCGGGGCCGCAGTCCTGGCGCGCCCTCGGACTGGGCGCCCGCCTGCATTGCGGCCGCATGAACCGCATCGACCGTCGCCCGGTCGGCGGCGAGGAACGCGGTCATGGCGCCATTGCCGGCGCTTGCCGGGCCGCCGTCGAACGGCCGCATCACGATGAACAAGGGCCTGTCCGCGTCAGACGGCTGCCACCCGGCCCACCCGGCGCTCGCGTCATGGAATTTCAAACTGGCGCCCAGCAGCGCCATCAGCGGCCCATAAAATGCGACGGCGCGCCCAATATCGGCGACGCCGAGCGTGATATGCGAAATCATGTCCGCCGCCCTCCCCCTCTGGCCGGATCAGACACTATTCTGTCAGCGTCGGGCCGTCACGGCCAGATCCAGAAGACATAGCCGCAATATCCGGCGAGCAGCAGCGCCCCTTCCCAGCGAGCGATGCGCAAGCCCGTGAAAGCGAACAGGATCAACAGCAGCGACGCGCCGATCATGACCGGATTGTCGAACCGGATAATCTCGGCCGGCACGCCGATCGGCGCGATCAATGCCGTGGCGCCGCCGATGCCAAGGATGTTGTAGATGTTGGACCCGATGATATTGCCGAAGGCGACATCGGCTTGCTTGCGGTAGGCGGCGACGATCGACGTGATCAGTTCCGGCATCGACGTGCCGACAGCGACAATGGTGAGGCCGATCACGGTTTCGGAAATTCCGAAGCCGCGCGCGACGGCGACGGCGCCCTGGACCAGAAAATGCCCGCCGGCGATGACGATTGCGAGGCCCGCCGCCACTGTCAGCAAGGCCAGGGCGAAGGACGGTCCGTCAGGCGTCGCGGCGACCGGCGTCAGCCCTGGATCCGCCTGTTGCGTCGCCTCGCTTTTTTGGTAGACAGCGCCATGGCTTGCGCCAGAGCGCTCCTGGCGGAAAACGAAGAAAATGTAGGCCGCAAGACCCAAGACGAACGCCGCGCCAATGGCGCGCGTCATCGGCGTCAGCGCCGCAAGCGCCGCAAACCCGATAGTGACGCCAAGCATGATGACTGCATCGCGGCGCAGAGCCGATGACGCGATCAAAAGCGGCGTAAACAGCGCCGAGATGCCGATGATCAGCAGCAGGTTGGCGATGTTCGATCCGACGATATTGCCGTAGGCGATGCCGGGCGAGCCTGCGAGCGATGCCTGAACGGAGGTCACAAGCTCCGGCGTCGAGGTTCCAAATCCGACCAGGGTCAGCCCGATGACGAGCGGCGACACGCCAAGCCGCGTCGCCGCCTGAACAGCGCCGCGCACCAGAAGTTCGCCGCCCACGACCAGAAGCGCCAGTCCCGCGATCAGCGGCAGCCATGTCGTCATATCAATCGCCTCTGCAAATCGACGCGCAAGGACGCCATATGGGAACGGCTGCGGAAACCTTAAGCCCTTGGAGGCCATAAGGACGGCAAAAATATCTTCGTCAGGATCCCTGCCGAAAGGTCGGCCGGCCGATCAGCCCTGGTATCCGGCCTTGATCAACCGCGCCGCTTCGCAGGCGGAGTAGGTCAGAATGGCGTCGGCGCCGGCGCGCTTGAACGACAGCAGGGCCTCCATCATCGCCCGGTCATAGTCGAGCCAGCCCCGTTCGCCGGCGGCTTTCAGCATCGAATACTCGCCGGAGACGTTGTAGGCGACTGTCGGCATATGGAACGTGTCCTTTACCCGGCGGATGACGTCCAGATAGGGCAGGCCCGGCTTGACCATCACCATGTCCGCGCCTTCCTGGATGTCGAGGGCGACTTCGCGCATCGCCTCGTCCAGGTTCGCCGGGTCCATCTGATAGGTCTTCTTGTCGCCCATTCCGAGCGCCGAGCCGGAGCCGATGGCGTCGCGGAACGGCATGTAATAGGCGCTCGCATACTTCGCGGCATAGGAGAGGATGCGGACATGGCCATGCCCGGCCGCATCCAGGGCGTCCCGGATCGCGGCGACGCGCCCGTCCATCATGTCGGAGGGCGAAATCACGTCGCAGCCCGCGTCCGCCTGCAGAACCGATTGCCGGCAGAGCACATCGACCGTCGGATCGTTCACGACATAATTATCGCGCACCAGCCCGTCCTGGCCGTGACTGGTGAAGGGGTCGAGCGCCGCGTCGCAGATGACGCCGATGCCCGGAACCTCAGACTTCACGGCTTTGATTGCCTGGATGACGATGTTGTCCGGGTTGAGGGCTTCCGTGCCGTCCTCGTCCTTCTTCGCCTTGTCGATCTCCGGAAAGATCGCGACCGCGTTGATACCAAGGCCGGCCGCTTCCGCCGCCGCTTCCGCGATCCGGTCGGGACTCCAGCGGAACTGGCCGGGCATGGCGTTGATCGCCTCGCGCTTGCCCTTGCCCTCCGCGACGAAGATCGGCCAGATCAGATCGTTGACCGAGACCGCGTTTTCCGCGACCAGGCGGCGCGTCCAGGCGTCGCGACGGTTCCGGCGCATGCGAATGCGCGGGTATGCGCCGGTCATTCGGGCCTGGGCCGCCGTGTCGTCCCCGTTCCAGGGCATGCGCGAACCGTCCGCCATGCTGACCTCCATCGCTTTGAACATTTCCGGCATACTGCAACGAACCGCCCCCGCGCGGCAATTGATTCGAGGCGCGCCATGGGGCTACATCAAGGATAAGCGACCACCGTCACGTTCAGCATGCAGAGGCGCGCCGCAGTTCATGGATTTCACCCTGTCCGAAGATCAAGCAGCATTTCAGGACGCCGCACAGCGCTTCGCCGCTGCTGAACTCGCCCCGCACGCGGCCGAATGGGACAGGTCCGCGCACTTCCCGGTCGCCGAAATGCGCAAAGCCGCAGAGTTGGGCTTCGCCGGGATCTATGTCGCGGAGGATGTCGGCGGATCGGCCCTGACCCGCACGGACGCCGCCCTGATCTTCGAGGCGCTGGCGGAAGGCTGCACGTCGACCGCAGCCTTTCTCTCGATCCACAACATGGCCGCCTGGATGATCGACCGCTTCGGCGACACGGACCAGCGCCAGACCTGGCTGCCCGACCTGACGTCCATGGCCAAGATTGCAAGCTATTGCCTGACGGAGCCCGGATCCGGCTCCGACGCAGCCGCGCTCACGACCAAGGCCGTTCGGGACGGCGACGATTATGTGCTGAACGGCGCCAAGGCGTTCATTTCCGGCGCCGGCGTTTCCGATGTCTACGTGACCATGGTCCGGACCGGCGGTGCGGGGCCGAAGGGCGTCTCCTGCCTGATCGTCCCGAAGGACACGCTTGGCCTGTCGTTCGGCCCGCCGGAGCGCAAGATGGGCTGGAACAGCCAGCCCACCGCCCAGGTGATCTTAGAAAACGCGCGGGTTCCCGTGGCGAACCGCGTCGGCGCGGAAGGCGAAGGCTTCAAGATCGCCATGGCCGGCCTTGACGGCGGCCGGATCAACATCGCCGCCTGCTCCCTCGGCACGGCGACATCGGCCCTGAAGGCGGCGCTGGCCTATATGGGCGAGCGCAAGGCCTTTGGCCAGAAGCTCGGCCAGTTCCAGGCCCTGCAATTCAAGGCGGCCGACATGGCGACCCAACTGGAGGCGGCGCGCCTGATGACCTACAGGGCCGCCCGCTCCCTCGACGCCAGATCGCCCGACGCGACGCTGCACTGCGCCATGGCCAAGCGCTTCGCGACCGACGCCGGGTTCGACATCTGCAACGACGCGCTGCAGATCCATGGCGGCTACGGCTACCTGAACGACTTCCCGCTGGAGCGGCATGTCCGTGACGTGCGCGTGCATCAAATCCTGGAAGGAACGAACGAGATCATGCGCGTCATCATCGCCCGCAAACTCCTCGGCGACCTGGCGGCGGCTTCATGAGCGACGCTGTGCTTTTCGAGCAACGGGGCGGCCTGGGGCTGATCACCTTGAACCGGCCGGAGGTTCTGAACGCCATCAGCCATGCCATGGTCGGCCAGATCGACCGGCAGTTGGCAGACTGGGCGGCCGACGCCGGCATCCGCGCCGTGCTGATCCGGGGGGCTGGCGGCAAGGCCTTCGCCGCCGGCGGAGATATCCGCCGGCTCTATGACGCGATGGGCGACCCAGCCGACGACTATCCCGTGCATTTCTTTCGGGACGAATACCGCCTGAACCGGCGCATCAAGACCTATCCGAAGCCCTATATCGCAGTTTACAACGGCATCGTCATGGGCGGCGGCGTCGGGGTTTCCGTGCACGGCGCCCACAGGATCGCGACCGACGCCACCTTGTTCGCCATGCCGGAAACCGGGATTGGCTTCTTCCCCGATGTCGGCGGCGCCTATTTCCTGCCGCGCCTGAAAGCCGGCCTCGGCCGCTATCTGGCGCTGACCGGCGGCCGTCTGGATGGCGGCGATTGCGTGGCCGAAGGCTTGGCCGAGAGCTATATGCCCGTCGCCCGCCTGGACGACCTGATCGCGACGCTCGCGTCGGCCGAGGATATCCCGGCCGCGATCGCGCATGTCGCCGAACCGGCGCCGGCGGGCCGCCTCAAGCCCGACCGCAGCGCCGTCGCCGTGCTGTTCGAGCAGGCGACGCTGAACGATGTGCTCGCGGCGCTCCAGGTGGCGGGAACCGATTTCGCCGAGAAGCAGCTCAAGGCGATCCGCTCGAAGTGCCCGCTATCGGTCGCGGTCGCCTGGGAACAACTCCGGCGCGGCGCTGCGCTGGACTTCGACGCCTGCCTGAAGCTGGAATACCGGATCGCGCTGCAGGCCTCGGCCGGCACGGAATTCCGCGAGGGCGTTCGCGCCCTGATCGTCGACAAGGACAACAAGCCCGCCTGGGCCGACGCCAGCATCGAAGCGGTTTCGGAAGCGGCCGTGCAGGCCCACTTCCAGCCGCCGGCCACGGGCGACCTCACCTTCACCACCTAAGACAGACGACCCTCAGGGAGAACTAGAATGGCTCGCATCGGATTCATCGGCGTCGGCAATATGGGCGGGCCGATGGCCGCCAACCTGGCGAAAGCGCAACATCAGGTCCGCGCCTTCGACCTGTCGCCGGATGCGCTCAAGGCCGCCGAGGCGGCTGGCGCGACCGTCGCGCCGACCGTCGCGGACGCCGTCAAGGACGCCGAGATCGTCATCAGCATGCTGCCCGCCGGCGGACATGTCCGCGGCGTCTACATGGGCGAGGACGGGATATTCGCGAACGCCGTCAAGGGCGCGCTTTTCATCGACTGCTCGACGATCGACGTCGCAACGTCGCGCGCCGTCTCCGAAGCCGCCAAGGCGGCCGGTTTCGCCATGCTGGACGCGCCGGTTTCCGGCGGCACCGGCGGCGCGGCGGCAGGCACGCTGACCTTCATGGTCGGCGGCGATGCGGACGCCTTCGAACGCGGCAAGGCCGCCTTCAACGCCATGGGCAAGACCATCGTGCATTGCGGCCAGGCGGGAGCCGGTCAGGCGGTCAAGGCCTGCAACAACATGATGCTGGCGATCACGATGATCGGCGTCGCGGAGGGCTTCAATCTGGCGGACGCGCTCGGGATCGACCGTCAGATCGTCTACAATGTCTGCTCGACCGCGACGGCCCAGTCCTGGGCCCTGAATACCTACTGCCCCGTCCCTGGCCCTGCCCCTAACTCGCCGGCCAACCGGGACTACAAGGCAGGCTTCACGGCGGACATGATGCTGAAGGACCTGCGCCTCGCCCAGGACGCCGCCCAGCAGAATGGCGTCTCGACCCCGCTTGGCTCCGAGGCCCAGGCGCTGTTCGCGCTCTATTCGAACATGGGCGAAGGCGGCAAGGACTTCTCGGGCATCATCGAGATGCTTCGGGGGAAGAAATAGACCGGAAATAATTCACGATATCGTCGCGGACCGGGCCAAGGAAGCGCGTCGGCTTGGCCAGGGCGCCGACGATCCTGAGGTGGCCGAGGCCGGGATATTGCTTGAACGCGACCTGGCCGCCGGCCGCCTCGATCGCCGCGGCGAGCCGGATGGAGTTGCGGGGATAAACCGTGTCGTCCGCATCCCCTGTCAGCAGCAGCATCGGCGGGGCCGCGCCATCGACATAGGCGATCGGCTGCGTCTTCGGCCGCTCGTCCATCGGCCCGAAGATCGCCATCAGGTCCGGATCCTCGAGCGGCAGAAAGTCGAACGGACCGGCGAGCGTCGCGACGCCCTCGATCGCCCGGCGCGAAAGGCCGACGCTCGCGAGCCAGCGCGGATCGAGCGCCAGCATCGCCGCGTTGTAGGCGCCGGCCGAATGGCCGACGAGGAAGATCGGCGCGCCCTCGTCCGCCGTCCGTGCAGCCCAGGCGACGGCGGCGGCCGCATCCTCCAGAAACGTCGGGTAGCGCACTTCCGGATAGAGCCGGTAATCGGGGATCACGACGCGGTAGCCCTTGGCGGCGAACGCCTGGCCGACAAAGCGGTATTCCTGCCGCTCGCCGGTCTGCCAACTGCCGCCGTAAAAGAATATCAGCGTCGGCGTCGTCCCATTGGCGGCGGCCGGCGTATAGACGTCCAGCAGCCGACGCGGACCGTCGCCATACCGGACGCCTGCGTCGAGGCTGTAGCCGTCGCGGGGCGTCAAGGCGTTCAGGAAGCCCGTGCCCGAGCATCCCGTCAGCGCCAGCGCGCCGCAAACCAGGGGCATCAATGTGAACCGCAAGCCGTCACCCCCAGATCGAAGCGCCCTTGAGCGAAATCGCCCAAGGATGAACATCTAAAGCGGAATTTGTCATGACCAAGCTTACGTCGAAGCGGCTGTTGCAGATCACCGTCGGCGTGCTGGCGCTGGTCCCGCTCGGCGCCAGCCTCTCAGGCATGCTGTATGGCCCGGAGGCGCTGGGCGGCGCGGGGGGCCAGGCGAGCATCGATCTCGACAGCCATTTCCGTTACCTCTCCGGCATCTTCCTGGGCGTCGGCATCGGCTTCCTGAGCTGCATCCCGAACATCGAACAGAAGGGCGCGCGCTTTCGCCTGCTGACCGCGTTCGTCGTTCTCGGCGGCCTGGCGCGGCTCCTGTCGGTCCTGCTGGTTGGCGCGCCGTCGGCCCCGCACCTGGCAGGGCTTGGCCTTGAGCTTGTCGTGACGCCGCTCGTCGCCCTTTGGCAGTGGCGGATCAGCGTCCCTTGAAGACGGGCTTCCGCTTTTCCATGAAGGCGCGGCGGCCTTCGGCGAAGTCGGCGCTGTCGCTGGCTTGCTGGCCAAGGCGGACCAGCGCCTCAAGATCGCGCTCGGTCTCATCGGTGAATATCTGCCTGACGGTCAGTTTGGTCGCGCGGATCGACATCGGCGCGTTTTCGGCGATGGTCGTCGCGTAGGCCCGCACGGTCGCTTCCAGCGCTTCCGGCGTCGTGACATCCTCGATCAGGCCCATCTTGTGGGCCTCCTCGGCCGTGTAGCGCTTCGCCGTGAACAGGATTTGCTTCGCCATGCCGGGACCGACCAGCGCCGTCAGCGTCTTCACGCCTTCGAAGGCATAGACGATGTTCATCTTTGCGGCCGGAATGCCGAACTGGGAATCCGTCGAGGCGACGCGGAAGTCGGCGGTCAGCGCGACGCCAAGGCCGCCGCCCAGGCAGAAACCCCGGATCATGGCGATCAAGGGCTTCTCCAGATGCGCCAGCCGCGAGCGGGCGCCTTCGGAGACCGCCTTGTAGTGGGCGGCGCTGTTCGCGTCATGCCGGACCTTCTCGAACTGCGAGATATCCGCGCCGGACATGAACGCCTTGTCGCCCGCGCCTTTCATGACGACGACGCGGATCGCGTCATCCTTGGCGAAGCGGTCGATCAGGTCGGCCATGGCCTCCCACATCTCCAGCGACATCGCATTGCGGCGCGCCGGGTTGTTAATCGTGACCCAGCCGATCGCGCCTTCGGTTTCGCCCAGTATTCTGTCGTCGGTGGTGTCAACGCGCATCGCGCAAACGTCCTTCCTTCAAGCTCAGCGCGACTGCGCCAGCTTCCATTCGAGGTTCGCCTTAACCGCAGGCCATTCGGCGCGGATGATCGAGTATACGCAGGTATCGCGCAATGTGCCGTTCGCCATCACCATGTGGGCGCGCAGCACGCCGTCTAGCTTGGCGCCCAACCGCTCGATCGCCTGGCGGCTCTGGCGGTTCATGAAGTGGGTGCGAAACTCGACCGCGATACAGTCCATGCGTTCGAAGGCATGGGTCAGGAGCAGCAGCTTCGCGGCGGTGTTGACGCCGGTCCGCTGGGCGGATTTCCGATACCAGGTCGAGCCGATTTCAACGCGCTTGTTGACCGCATCGACGTTCATGTAGGTCGTCATGCCGATGGCCTTGCCCGTCGCAGGGTCCACCACCGTGAAGGGCAGCATCGCGCCTTTCGCGAACAGGCCGAGCCGTCGGTCGATTTCAGCCGGCACGGCCTCCGGCGCCGGGACGGTCGTGTACCAAAGCCCGTCAAGAGCCCCGTCCCTCGACGCCTCGGCAAGATCGCCGGCGTGGGACGGATCCGAGAGCACGAGCTTGACGGCCGCGCTTTGCAGCGTGACGGGGGCGAGCCAGGGGTCGGTCATTCAATCCAGCTTTCTGAAAACGGTGTTCTGTTCGATGGCGGAGACATCGGCCGGCCGGGGGAACGGTGCCGGCGCCGGGTCGCCCGCTTGCCGGTCGCGCCCAATCGCCTGGAAGAACGGCGCGAGGCCGCCGGGGAGCAGCGTCCAGAAGAACCGCATCGGCTGATCGCCGGTATTCCGGAACAGGTGCCGGCTGTCGGGCGCCAGATAGAACGTCGTGCCCGGGCGCATCGGATGGGTTTCGCCGTCGACGACCGCCTCCCCTTCGCCCGCAAAGACGAAGATCAGCTCCTCATTCCGGTCATGGGCATGTTCGCGGACGAACGATCCGGGCGCGACTTCCTGCATGCCGCAATCGAAATTCGACATGCCGTCCCTGCCGCCCTCGACCTTGACCTCGACATGGCCGTTGGCCGGCACGGGCTGCCAGAAGCTGCGGCCTTCGTCCGGATGGACGACGCGGGATTTCGCCATGGCTTTGCCCTTTCCTCAGATGATCTGCGAGCCGTCGTCAGCGACGCCGCCATAGAGCCACGCCATGCCCTGATAGGACTGCTCCGGCGTTTTGCGCGGCAGCAGGACATTGCGCAAGTCCCGCGCTGCGCCTTCGGCATGAAAGACGTCGCCGTAGAACCGGGACGTCAATTGCACCCGCGCCGTCCGGAGCGCGCGGCGCTTCGGATATTCGGCGAAGGCGGCGGCGATGTCGTCGCCATTGGCCTCGACCAGATTGGCGAGGCAGACCGCATCCTCGACCGCCATGTTGGCGCCCTGGGCCATGTATTGCAGCGTCGGATGCGCCGCATCGCCGAGTAAGGTCACGCGCCCGTCGCTCCAGTTGGAGATCGGGTCGCGGTCGCAGAGCACCCACATCCGCCAGCTTTCGATGCGGTCGATCATGGCCCGGACGTCGCCGTGCTGCCTGGCGAACCGCTCATGCAACTCCGCCGGATCACCGTAGACGTCCCAGCCCTTCTCGAACTGGTCGGAATGAAACACGGCGACGATGTTGAAGATCTCGCCGCGCCGCAGCGGATATGTGACGAGATGCGTCTTCGGCCCGGCCCAGAGGGTGACGCGACGCTCTGCGATATGAGAGGGGATCTTGTCGATCGGCAGCACCGCCCGATAGGCGATATGGCCCGCGACCCTGGGCTCGCCGTCGCCGATCAACTGCCACCGAACGGCCGACCAGAGCCCATCCGCGCCGATCAGCCCCGAACCCAGATGTTCCTGGCCGTCAGCTGTGTGTAGACGCACCAGATCGCCGTCCTGGACGTAGCGCAGGACCTTGAGGCCGGCGACCGTCTCGACCGAGGGCAAGGCTTTCGCGGCGTCGATCAGCGTGTTGTGGAGGTCCGGGCGGTAGATCACGCCGTAAGGCCGGCCGAAATGCCGCTCAAAGGCGGCGCCCAGCGGGATTTCGACGATAGGGTCCGCCGTCAAGCCATCGCGCATGACCAGCATGTCAGGATAGACGGCGGCGGCGTTGATCGCATCGGTCACGCCGAGCGTATCGAACATGCGCATGATGTTCGGCCCAAGCTGGATGCCGGCGCCGACTTCGCTGAAACTCGGCGCCTGCTCGATCAGCTTGACCGCGAAGCCCTTGGCGCCGAGCGCCAAAGCGGCCGCAAAGCCGCCAATGCCGCCGCCCGCGATCAGAATAGGATGGTCCGGCATCACAAGAGCCCCAGCAATTCGGCCGGACTCTATCGCCGCCGACCGGACGACGCCAGCGCTGGCGTCGCTATCGGCGCGCCTTACAGTCGGGGCGCGACGCCGTTCGGGAAGGGCGACCAGAAAGCGGTTTTGACGCCAGCCGTCGCCAGCGTCCTGGACGCCCATTCGTTGCAGGTCAGGATCGGGCTATAGCGGCCATGGGCTTCAAGGAAGAGATCGCGGCCGTAGCCGGGATGCGCCAGCGCCATGGCGCGGCCATCGGCGCCGAGCGTCATCGCGTCGGCGATGGCAGCCGTCAAGGCCGCATATTGCCGGGGCGTCAGCACAATCACCGTCGTGGCCGGCGTTTCATAGAGCGCATCGCGGAAATGCGTGCGAACCGTCGCGCCCCCGATCCCGAACAGCGCCTGCATGCCGAACCACGGGTCGAAATCCGCCCAGGTCGGCGTGTTCAGATAGAACGCCTTCGCCCCCCAGCCGAACCCAATCCAGTTGGCGCCCTCGGGGATGCTCCCTTCTGGCAGGATCGACCGCCAATCGCGGTCGTCGGCGCTGACCGGCGTCACGATGTCGACATGCACGCCGTTGTCGATGACGGCGATGACGATCCCCTCGGCCGCTGGCCGGAAGTCCCGGTTGATGCTGACGTGGCTCAGCGCCGCCGCCGCGAGGCCGTAAGCGAAGAGCAGCGCCGACAGGATGAGCAAGCAGCGCCCAATGAGCCGCAAAGCCGCCGTCGCCATTTCCTCCCCCCGGTCAGTAGTCTGCCAGGAGCGACCCGAAGCCGGCGATGCGGTCCTGGATGCCGTTCATGCGGAGCGCGTGCCAGTATGTGGCCGTGTTGATCGCCAGCACCGGCTTGTCCAACCAGAATTCCGCCATGGGCGCGATCTTCGCAAAGGCGAGGTTGGTGCCGACCTGCAGGATCGCCTCGACCTGGGGATCGTTGACCGCGTTGACGCAGTCCCGCAGCGTCTTCGCGTCCACATGCGCGATCGCCGTCGGGCTGTTGCACTTGAGGCCCATGACCGCCAGCACCTCGAACCCGCAATCCGTGAAGAACTTGCGGACTTCGCCGTCGCCGACCGGCATATAAGGCGTCACGACGGCGATCCGCTTGATGGCGCCATAGCAACCGAGCGCCGCCTGCGCCGCGTCCGAACCCATGGCGACGGGCAAGCCGCCGGCGCGCTCCGTCAGCTTGGCCTTCAGGTCGATCGAGCCAGCGAGCCCGCCCCAGAATGTCTCCGACGACATGCCCATGACCATCGCCCCCGGCCGGGCGGTCATCACCCGGTCGATGGCCTGCATCAACTCGCCCCGGATGCGGACCATCAATGCCTCGAAATCCGCGTCCGAGCCGAGGGGATCGTCGGGGATATGGATGCGGCTGAAATGATTGGTGACGCCCTGGGGCGCCATCCAGCCGAATTCGGGCTGCACGATGGTGTTGGTCGACGGCGCGATCACGCCGAATTTCATCCGGTAACCCAGCGCGTCGACCATGGCGGCCCCCTATTCGTTCAGCGTCGCGAAATGCGCGGCGATGGCGCCCGGCGTCGTCAGCCAGACCCGGTCGCTGCTGGCGTCGACGATATGGCGAAGCGCCCGGCGGAGGTGTTTCAGGCGGAAGGGCTGGCCGACGATATAGCCATGCAGCGCGATGCCCATGACCAGCGACTGGGCTTCCGACTGCGCCAGCATCTCGTCGAAATTATCGATAATCATGTCGGCGAACTCGGCGGCGCCGGTCTTCCGCGCCATGATCGCCGGTATGTCGTTGAGTTCCTGGGGATAGGGCACGGACAGAATGCGCTGGCCATTCCGGGTGCGGAACCAGGTCGGCTGATCGTCGTGCGCCCAGTCCAGCAGATAGCGGTAGCCGGCTTCCTGCAGGAGATCGGGCGTGACCGCGCTTTCGGAAATCCAGGGGCCGAGCCAACCGCCGGGGGCGCGCCCTTCCTCCTCGGCGATCCTTTGCGCGCAACTTTCGATGAGCTCCCGCTCCGTCGCCTCGGTCATGGCGCCCTGCCGTTCGGCATTGGTCAGGCCGTGCCCGATGATCTCCGCGCCATAGGCCCTGAACGCGGCCATCAGTTCCGGCGCGTAATCGTACATCGCCGTGTTCGCCAGGACGCCGACCGGCAGGTCGAGCGCCTTAAAGAGGTCGAGCAAGCGCCATGCGCCGATCCGGTTGCCATAATCGCGCCAGGCGTAGTTCAGCACGTCCGGCTGCGGCCCGCCCGGCGCCAGTTCGCCGCCAAGCCCCTCCCCGAAGGCGAAATGCTCCAGGTTCAGGCCGATATAAACCGCGAGGCGCCGTCCGCCCGGCCAGTCAAAATCCGGCCGCTCCGGCAGGGGCGCATAGGCATAGCGGCCATGACCGCGCAGGCCGCCGCCCGCCTCAGCCATGCGCCTGCCCCGTGGGCCTAGTTGAGGGCGCGCTCATGGGCAGCGTCCAGATCGCGAGCAAAGGCGCCGCGTCGGACAGCATGGCATGGACGATGTTCGGCGGATTATAGATCAGCCCGCCCGGCCCCGGCGCCCGCCACGGCCCGTCGTTCTGCCGCCACATGCCGCTGGAAAGCGCGATATAGACTTCCTCCGGCGGGTGGCTGTGATCGGGATATTCGGTGTGGGGCGCCAGCAGCGACGCGCCGATGCGAACATCGCTCCGCTCCTCCAGCCCGCCCGCGCCGACGATCACGGCGTTCGCATGGGCGTTCGGAAAGTTTGGATCGGAGGAGCGACGGTCGGTCCGGGCTTGCCAGGCAAGCCCGGGCGCGATGGCCGCAAATGCGCTGGCGAGGTTCGCCGCAGCGCCGCGATCCGGCGCCACAGCGCCGCGTTTCGCCGCCGCAAACGCCGGCGCCAGCCATTGGGTCGCGGGCGCCCGGTCCGGCCGCGGCGTCGCCGCCGTTCCCGGCGTTGCCAGGCGATCGAACGCACGATCGACGGCAAGCGCCGTCGGGGAGCCAGGCTCGGCCGCCGCCTTCAGCGACGCCGCAAGACAGGCGAGGAAGTCAGCGAGCGGTTGCGGTCTCTGCATCATGCCTCAAGTTTGCCCGAGGGCCGCGCGCGCGTCCAGCCGCGGCGGCCCAATTCAACGGGGGCAGATCCGATCGATGCGCCGGAATTTCGGCCCCGAAACGGCCGACCCTCAGGGCAAGCTCGATTGCCCTGAGGGTCGGTAGCGCGAACAACACCCCGAAGACACCGCCGGCGACCGGGAAGCTCACCCGACCGCCAGCGGCGTCATCCAAGGCGGACCTTTGACTTAGTATCCGAATGCAAAGTCCTTCTCGCCAAGGGTCTCATAGGCGTAGCCCGAAAGCGTCAACGATTCCGCCCCGCCGGAAAGATCGACGCGGAGATCGTGGCCGACCGCGTGGATGGAGAGATCGTCGAAGTCGCCGGCGAAGCCCAACAGTTGAATGATGTCGATGCCTTGCTCAAAGTCGCTGATGACATCGTGGCCGCCGCCAAACGTGAACTGGAACACGTCCTTGCCTGCGCCGCCATTCATCAGATCGTCGCCGGCGCCGCCATCGAGCACGTCATTGCCGTCGCCGGCATAGAGCCTGTCGTCGCCGGCTTCGCCCAGAAGCACGTCGTTGTCGCCGTCGCCATAGAGCGTGTCCGCGCCTTCGCCGCCTGCAAGACGATCCTTGCCGCTTTCCCCGGCGAGAACATCGTCGCCAGCGCCGCCGTTGAGACTGTCATCGTCAGCCCCGCCATACAGCGCGTCCTTGCCCTCGCCGCCTTCAAGACGGTCGTCCCCGCGTTCGCCGACGAGTTCGTCATCGCCGGCGCCGCCGTACAGCCGATCGTCATGATCGCCGCCGAACAGCGCATCGTCGCCCTCATCGCCGGATATGACATCCTTGCCAGCGTCGCCAGCCATCAGGTCGTCGCCGTCGCCGCCCTTGAGGATGTCATCGCCGGCCCCGCCAAAGACGCCGTCGTCGCCCTCGCCGCGATCGAGCGCATCGTCGCCTTCGTCGCCTGCGATGTCGTCATCGCCAGCGCCGCCGTACAGCACGTCCGCGCCGTCGCCGCCGTAGACGCCATCGTCGCCAGCGCCGCCGTCGAGCCGATCGTCGCCGTCGCCGCCGACCAGCATGTCGTCGCCGTCGCCGCCGCCCGCCTCGTCGTCGCCCTTGCCGGCATAGAAGACATCCGCCCGCTGGGAGCCGACGAAGACGTCGTCGTACTTCGTGCCGGTGAAGACCGATGCGTCGCGAACGATTGCAACCGTCACCCCGTTGGGATTGAGGTCCGACGCGCCGTCATCAAAGGCTCTGGGCGTCGCCAGGAGGTGGCGCATCGCAAGCGCGTCGGCGCCGTCGCCGCGCGCTGCTACGGCGAAGTAGGTCGAAACCGGGGCTTCGGGACCATCGACGCCGGGGTTCTCCTGGCTATGCAGCCTGAGCGCCAGCCGGTCGTCGCTGTCGACGCCCTGGATGAACAGACCTTCTTTGTCCGGTTTGCCGTCAGCATAGACCGCCTGACCGAAGTCGCTTTTCTTGTCGAGCGCGAGATCTGTATCGAAGCTGCCATCGTCAAAGCCCTGATGGGTCGTCACCAGTTCGTCGATCGTTTCGTCATAGCGATTGTCGTTCAGTCTGCCGTCCTTGCCGCTGACGGAAACGATCGAAGGCACGTCGATTTCCATCACCCGCGCAAGTTCCTGCCGCTGCAGGTGCGAGCGTTGATCGACGACAGCCTCAAGAATGAAGATGCCGTCGCCGGCGCTGCGCAAGCTGTCCGCGGACACGCCTTCGAAGAGGATCGAAGCCGCGCCCGGCAAGGTCAGCCGCGCGCCTTCAGCGGCATCGACAAGGCTATCCCGCAAGCTGTCGGCGTTGACCGCGTCCGAACCGTATTCCCAGACATAGCGATGCAAGTCGATCCGATCTTCGCTCACGCTGAAATCGCGAATGATGTCGGAGCCGGAGCCGGGAAGGAACTGAAAGACATCGTAGCCTTCGCCGCCGGTCAGATCGTCGTCGCCTTCGCTGCCGATGATCCGGTCATCGCCGGAACCGCCGTCGAGCCGGTCATTGCCATGGCCGCCGCTGAGCTGATCGCGCCCGGAACCGCCCTTGACGATGTCGTCGCCATAGCCGCCCCAAAGATTGTCCCAGCCAGAGCCGCCATCGATCCGGTCGTCGCCGTCGCCGCCGAATGCTTCGTCGTCGCCTTCGCCGGCATTCAGGATATCGTCGCCGGCGTTGCCGGCCATGTCGTCGTCGCCAAGGCCGCCTTCCGCACGGTCATTGCCTTTGCCGCCGTCGAACCGGTCGTCGCCGTCGTGGCCGATGAGGATATCGTCGCCGTCGCCGCCATGCAGTGCGTCGTCGCCATCCTTGCCGAGCAACAGATCGCTGCCCGCCTCGCCGAAGATCGTATCGTCGCCGGCGCCGCCGTCGATCGTTTCGCCGAAGTTGCGGCCGATGATGATTTCCCGGTCGCCGTCGCCCTCGAACTTCAAGGTTTCCGCGCCGAGGCTCTCCCGCAGGTCGATCCGTTCGTCATATCGGGTCAGAACTTCCGCGCCGAGATGATCGAGATCGAGCGTCCGTTCGATTACGTCGGCGAAGTCCTGATTCTGGATTTCCTGCCGCAGATTGGTCTCGAACAGCCGATGCTTGTAGTAGAACCGGTCGCCGTCCTGAATGGCGATCATCTGGATCGAGAAAACCCAGGTGAAGGTTTCGCCAAGGACCGTGTTGACGCCAAGACCGTTGGCCGAGCTCGCCTTTTCCGCAAGCCCGCCGCTCCAGAGATCGACATCGTCGACGGAGTCGTAGACCTGCTTGAACTTCTCGACGTCGGACGGGTTGCGCATATTGCCGGCGAAGCTCTCCCAGTCGCTGTACTTGGAGAGGCCGACAGCTTCGCGCATCCCATTCAGGGTTTCGATGCCGAGGTCGCGGCCGCGGCCGATATTGAACGAGGCCAGATCGAGCGGTTGCCCCAGCAGATTGTTGCGAAGATCGGAAACGATCGACGGATCGATTTCCTGATGCAAGCTCGTCAGGCTGCCGCCAATGATGGAGGACGCGCCCAGGTTCTGGAACGCGCCTGGGTTCAGGAACGCATTGAACAAGGGGAATTCCGACGTCGAGCCATCTTCGTTCTGCACAGTGATGTAGTTGTTCAGCATCGAGTGGCCAAGCCGGAACGCCGCCGCAGCGAATTCGTGCGAAATAGAGGCGTCGATCTGAGGATTGTAATCCCGGAACGCATGCACGTCAGAACCGACCAGAAGCTCGACGAATTCGTCGAAGACGATCCGTTGATACTCGCCCTCATTGACGATCTTCGCCATGTTGAACAGATCTTCCTGGTCGTAATTGCGCGGCGTTCCCGCGTCCGCCAGTTCCTCCAGCTTCTTGGCGATCGCATCGACCCAGAAGTTATGATTGTTCGCAAAGATGGTATGCACCGACGTGAGGCCGATGTTCTCGTTGATCCGTCCATCGCCGGCGACCAGATGGTCGTCGAGCGCGACGCCGGGATTGATGTCGAGCAACAGCGGATCGCCAGAGCCGCGGAAGTCGGAAATCCAACCGTCCTCGAACTGCGGAACCACGCCGGCGTCGACGCCCTTCTGCCAATTCGCCTTCAACTCGCCGAGCGTGGCCGGACGCGACACGCCGTCGGCCGTATACCCGGTGAGGAGGCGAGCGGTCAGTTCGCCGGCATCGTTGCGTTCCAACAGGAACTCAAGGATTGCTTCATTGGAGCCATATGCCTGGTTCTGATCAGCAAATGGCGACGTCAGGTTGTTGTGCTGGCGTGGCGCGCCGTTCTCGCCCGTGCCTTCATTGACAAGCCCGCGATTGATCGACAGCGGGAAGCTATCGTTCCCAACCGGCATGACCTCCTGCCCTTTCGGCACGAAATCCAGCCCGTGGTCGAAATACTGACCGAATGCCGAAACCAGCTCGTTGCCGAGAAAATTGTTCGGAATGTCCTTGTCGGTCGCGGAAACGCCTGGCCCGGTGGCGTCCACGGTCTGCGTGTTCTGATTGTGCACGGCATTGGAGATATCGCGGGGGTTCGGCCCCTGCCGCGGCTCGCCGACGCCATCCTCATAGTTCACTCCGCCCCAGCGCAGGAACGGTTCGTCGGCCTTGCCCCAGGTCGGGTTGTTGACGTTGTTGCCGAAGCCGTCGAGCAACCGAATGCCGCTTGGGTCGGTGATGTCCGCAAGCTGGCTCGGATCGACGACGCCGAGCTAGGACTGCTTCAACAGGAAATCGATGTCCGAATCCTTCAATTCGAAGGCCGGCTCATCGCTCTGCGTCAGCCCCTGGGACGCATAGAGAAAATCGCCGTTCTCGGCGCGGCCGATGAAGTGCAGGCCGGCGCTCGCGTCGGAGAATTTCGCCACCATCTCGCCGTTATGGGAAATCTCGCCGTCGGTCAGGACGACGGCGCCGTCGGCGCCGTGCAGCAGAACCGCGCTTGCGAACTGCTCGCCGTCTTCCAGCCGCGCCGCGTGATACGCGCCGTCGTCTTGGCCGTCATAGCGATGCACGATAGCGTCCGCATGCGTCGCGGCGAATTCGGGGTCGTCGTCCTTGGCCTCGTCCGCCAGACGCAGGGAGACATTGTCGATCACCGTGCCGTAGCTGTCGGATTTTCCAAGCGCCGTCAGCGCGATGGCGGCCGGACCTGCTTCAAGGGCCACCTCGAACGCCAGGGTCTTGAAACCCGGCTCGTCAGGATAAACCGACGCATGCTCGACGCCGTTGATATAGACGGCGAATCCGTTTGTGCCTGGATCGTTATCCCGCATGGCGTAGTCGAGCGAGAACTCATAGACGCCTGCTTCCTCGACCGTAACGACTTGCTGGATCGTCGAATTGCGCGACGAATCCAGCTCGGCGACGGCGTTCCCGGCCGAATTGCCCGTGCCGAAGTCGCCGGATTGAATTTCAACTTCGCCCTTCGTCGCGTGCCATCCGCTGACCGAATTCAGGTAACCCCAGTCGCCATTCTGCAGGGCAGGGTAATTCTCAAAATCGCCATTGACGATCAGGTTGTCGCCAGCCTGATGTTGCCCGTCGCCATCGCCGCCGTGGTCCGCATCGTGGTCGTCCGGCTTCGGCTTGCCTTTGTCGTCCGCGCCAACCGTCTTGAAGATCAGATCAAAAAGGTTGAAATCGTCTTTGGCGCCCAGCAGTTTCCCAAGAATCGTCATTACCCCGCCCCTATCGATGATTAAGGAAATAATTTCAATGGACAAACCATCGAAATCGATAGGCGAATAATACGAAAATCCTCCATTAATTCTTCCACAAATAGCGACTAACTCGTTACCGGAAATTGTTACAAAGTAATAATTTGGATTAGTACCAATTTTTTATGAACTGACCGCGTTCAGCGAAGCGCGTCGCGCTGCAGTCGCGATCTTGTGAGCGCAGCGCCGCCGAGGTTTCTTTGTCCTGGAAGCAGGTCCGCCGACGGGCCGGTCAGGCGTCCAGCCGCACCAGCGCTTTCCGCAATTCCGGCTTCAGGATCTTGCCCGCGCCGGATTTCGGCAACGCCTCCAGGAAATGGACGCGCTTCGGCGTCTTGTAGCCGGAGAGCGCGGCGCGGCAGTGGGCGATGACGTCGCTTTCAGCGAGCGTCCGGCCGGGCCGCCGGACGACCGCCGCCGTCACCGCTTCGCCCCAGCGCTCGTCGGCGAGGCCGATCACCGCCGCCTCCAGAATGTCCGGGTGGCGGTAGAGCACGTTCTCGACTTCCGCCGAATAGACGTTCTCGCCGCCGGTGATGATCATGTCCTTGGCGCGGTCGACGATGAACAGGAAGCCGTCCTCATCCATGCGCCCAAGGTCGCCGGTATCGAGCCAGCCATCGACAAAGGCGGCCTGGCTTTCTTCCGGCCGGTTCCAGTATCCGGTCATGACATTGGCGCCCCGCGCCTGGATATGGCCGACGACGCCTGGCGCCAGAGCCAGGCCCTGGCGGTCGGCGATCCGGATATCGACGCCGATGATCGGCTGGCCGCAGGATTTCCGGCGCTCGCCCGCGACTTCCACCGGGATCTCCGGCATCGGCGCGGCGGCGACGGTGCCGGCCGCCTCCGTCAGCCCGTAGATGTGCTGGAAGACCGGGCCGAACACGGCCTCCGCCCGCTCCAGCGTCGCGACCGGCATCGGCGCCGAACCGTAGAGAATGCGCCTGAGGCTGGAGAGATCGGGCGGCGTCGCGCCCGCAGCTTCCAACATCAGCACGATCATCGTCGGCACAAGCTGGAAGGACGTGACGCGCGCATCGGCGATCAGCCGGATCGCGGCTTCCGCGTTGAAGCGCGGCAGGAAAACGTGACGCGCGCCGAGGGCCGTGAATGCGAAGGTCGCCCAACTGTCCGCCTGATGAAACATCGGCGCCGCATGCAGCCAAACGTCATCGCGCTGGAACTTGCCCAGAACCAGCTTGTTCATGGTCGAGGCCGCGACATTGCCGTGGGATAGCATCACGCCCTTCGGCCGCCCTGTCGTGCCGCCGGTGTAGCAAAGATGGGCGAGCGCCGCCGGATCGCGGGCGTCCGGGCCGGCATAGGCCTCGCCCTCGGCGCGGAACGACCGCCAGAGCGCTTCCGAAATCGGCCGCGGCCCGCCGGCCGCCGCGACCAGGTCCGCTGTCTGAGCATCGTGCAGCACAGCCTGGCAGGCGCCGTCCTCCAGCATGAACGCAATCTCGCCAGCCGAAAGCCGCGTGTTGAGAGGCGCGGCGACGAGGCCCGCGACGGCGCAGGCGAAATAGGCTTCCAGAAAGAACGGGCCGTTTTCCGCCAGCACCGCCACATGGGCGCCGGGCTGAAGGCCCTGGCGCGCCAGGGCGCCGGCGGCGCGGCGGATGCGCGCCGCCGCCTCGCCATAGGTCACCTCAACCCCGCCGTCGTCATAGGCTGGCCGCCGCGCGTCGAACCGGGCGGCATGGGTCAGATAATCCTGTAGCATCATGGGGATTGCCTCATCTGGACGGGTCGGTGTCTCATACTATCCGACCCGCTGATAAGGACGCCAACAGAATGGCAATCGATTACGACCGCCTGATGGCGCGCGAATTTCCGGTTGAGACCCACAGCTACACGGCGCGCGATGTCATGCTCTACGCCCTGACGCTCGGCCTCGGCGCGGACCCGCTGGACGAACGGCAATTGCGCTTCGTCTACGAAGCCGAGCTCCAGGCCTTGCCGACGATGGCCGCGATCCTCGCCTATCCCGGCCTCTGGATCCGGGAGCCGGATACCGGCCTCGATTGGGAGCATGCCCTGCACTCGGAGCAGGGCGTCCAGTTCCTGAAGCCGCTGCCGGTCCAGGGCGCGGTCCGCGCGCAGACCCGGGTGACTGGCATTGTCGACAAGGGCCCCGGCCGCGGCGCCCTGATCTATACCGAACGGGAGGGCGTCGACGTCGCGACCGGCGAGGCGCTGTTTCGCGTGACCCACACAACCTTCGCCCGCAAGGACGGCGGCTTCGGCGGCCCCGATGGCCCCGTCCGGCAGCCGCACCCGATCCCGGACCGCCCGGCGGACCAAACGGTCACGATCCCGACCTTGCCGCAGCAGGCGTTGCTGTACCGCCTGAACGGCGACCCGAACCCGCATAACGCCGACCCCAAAGCCGCAGCGGCCGCCGGCCTGCCCCGGCCGATCCTGCACGGTCTCGCGACATATGGCATTGTCGGCCATGCGGTGCTGGCGGCTTGTTGCGACTACGCGCCCGGCCGCCTCGCCAGCCTGGATGTGCGCTTTTCGGCGCCGGTCTTTCCCGGCGAGACTATCGTCACGGAGATCTGGCGCGAAGGCCCCGATCGCGCCGCCTTCCGCGCGAAAGCGGCCGAGCGCGATATCGTCGTCGTCAACAATGGGCGCGCCGCGCTCGCCTGAACCAGGATGTCCAAGTCCATGAAGATCACCGATGTCGAAGCCATCCCGGTCTCCGTGCCGATCCCGAAGGAGCGGCAGAACGCTCTCGGCATCGGCAAGCTGACCAAGCGGGACGCGGTTTTCGTGAAGGTCACGACAGCGGGCGGCCTGATCGGCTGGGGCGAGGCCCACCACGGCCGCAATCCAGGGGCGGTCGCCAGCATCATCAACAATAGCCTGAAAGGCATGGTCGTCGGCCAGGACGCCAGCAATGTCGCCGGCATCTGGAGCCGCCTCTACCAGGCCCAGGTCGCGAGCCATGGCATGGGCGCCGGCTCCGTCATCGCCATCAGCGGCATCGACATGGCGCTATGGGATATCCGGGGCAAGGCCACGGGCTGGCCGATATACAAGCTGCTCGGCGGCGCCTCGAAGCCGATTCTGGCCTACGCGGGCGGCGGCGGCTCCCTGGGTTTCGGCAAGACCGAGGCCCTGCTCGACGAATGCCGCGGCCTGATCGCCATGGGCTTCAAGGCGCTGAAGCTGAGGATCGGCCAGGCGCCCGCCATCGACCTTGCGCGCATCGAAGCCGTCCGCAAGACCTTCGGCGACGATGTGATGCTGATGACCGACGCCAACGCCGCCTGTTCGCTCGAGGACGTGCGCCAGTTGATGCCGGGCCTCGACGCCCTGAACGTGCGCTGGCTGGAGGAGCCGTTTCCAGGCTCCGACCAGCGCAGCTACGCCGCCGCCGCCCGCTTCGGCCGCACGCCGCTCGCGCTCGGCGAGAACGCCTATACCCGGTATGAGTTCCGTGAATATCTGGAGCGCGGCGATATCGCGGTCTTGCAGCCGGACGTCGGCAAGACCGGCGGCTTCACGGAGATCATGCGCATAGCGGCGATGGCGTCGGGCTGGCGCGTGCCGATCCACCCCCATGGCGGCGTCACCGGCCTCGATCTGGCCGCCGGCATCCACGTGCTCGCGGCGATCGACAATGCGGGCTATTTCGAATCCAGCGAAGGCCTGAACCCGCTCCGCGAACTGCCCTTCGCCTCAAAGCCCTATGAACTGGACAAGGACGGCTGCGTCCGCCCGCTGGAAGCGCCAGGCCTCGGCCTGGACGTCGACGAAGCTTTCCTCCGCTTCCATCCGGTGATCGAGGGGCCAGGGTTCGTCTAAGAACTTCCTACTAGGCTCCAGACCCATAAAACGGATTCCCCTGGCTTCGAGAATGTGATTCGTT
>CALAHN010000120.1 GCA_937891825.1 uncultured Alphaproteobacteria bacterium | reverse complement strand
GAACGCTTTGGGAATCCCGAAAATGAGTCTGCCTCACCGCAGGCTGGTATTACATGAAGTGTAACGCGCGCGATTTCAGAATTGTCTTCTGCATCACAGTAACAGCCTGATTCCAAACCATAAACAGAAGGTTAGAGCTGATGCCTAGTAACGCATTTCTCCAATCGATCTGATTTTAACTACGTTCAAGGTATCGCCCGGGTTCAGTGTTGTCACGTCATTGTAGCCGACGTCACACATCCTTGGCTCCGGTAGCGCGCAAACATGGCCTGCGACGCGATTACGGGCAGCGCCGCTGTTTGGGCCGATGTTGCCCAAGGGCGCCCGGCCGGGGCATTCTTCGCGTAGTCGAAGCGGGAGGCGCTCAATGCGGATAGCAAAAATCGATGCGACATGGCTCCGGGCGCCGATCCCGGCCGAACGGCAGCATGTGTCCGATTTCAGGCGGATGACGTCCTTCGACACGACCCTGGTCCGGGTCGAGACCGAAAACGGACTGGTCGGCTACGGCGAGGCGAAAGCCGCCGTCGGCAGCCAGGCCAACTGCGCGGCCCTGGTCGCGCTGATCGAACGGGAGCTTGCGCCGCTGCTGATCGGCGAGGACGCCCGCCAGATCTCCCGCATCTGGGACATCTGCTACAACGGCAGCCGCGCCCATTTCGCCATCGACCGGGGCCACGGCTTTCCCGTGATGGGCCGGCGCGGGCTGACGGTCGCGGCCTTGGGCGGCATCGATATCGCGCTCTGGGATATCGCGGGCAAGGCGCTCGACGCGCCGCTACACCGGCTTCTGGGCGGCAAGCGGAAGGACCGGTTTCCGGCCTATGCATCGGGCGGCTGGAAGCCGACGGCGGAGATCGGCGCGGAATTGCAAAGCTTCATCGACCGGGGCAATTTCAAGGCGGTCAAGATGCGCGTCGGCAGCCAGGACGGAACCGTGCGCCATTCGATCGAGCGCGTGCATGCGGCGCGCGACGCCCTCGGCCCCGATATCGACATCATGTGCGACGCCCACGGCACCTGGACGGTCGCGGAAGCCAAGCGCTTCACCAATGGCGTCGCCGATGTGGGCGTCGCCTGGTTCGAGGAGCCGGTGACCGGCGACGACAAGCGCGGCATGGCGGAAGTCCGCGCCATGACCGATATCCCGATCGCCGCCGGCGAGAGCGAGTTCACCCGCTTCGATTTCCGCGACATCGTCGAAGTCCGCGCCGCCGACATTCTGCAGCCGGACCTGGCGATCGCAGGCGGCGTCACGGAAGCGGTCCGCATCGGCGCGCTGGCGTCCGCCTGGGGCCTCGGGTTCGCGCCGCATCTCTGGACGGGCGCGCTTGGGTTCGCGGCCGGCCTGCATGTCCTGGCTTCGTCGACATCGGGCTTCATCGTCGAATACAGCCTTGGCCATAATCCCTTGCTGCACGATCTGGTCGAGGAGGATTTCCCTGTGGTCGACGGTCAGGTAGAAATCCCCGAGAGGCCGGGGCTCGGCGTCACCATCGATCAGGACTTTGTCCGGGAGATCGCGCAGCCGAAATAGGCACGGCCGATCCCCGCAATCAGAACGGAGAGACTTTTCCCCCATGTACATCAACGGCGAATGGCGCGCGGCGAAATCCGGCAAGCGTTTCGACAGTTTGAACCCGGCGACCGGCGACGTGATCGACAGCGTGCCCGATGGCGGCGCCGGCGATGCGCTGGACGCCATCGCCGCCGCCGATGCGGCCTTCGCCGGTTGGGCGGGCAGGACTGCCTATGAACGGTCCGCCATTCTCTACAAGGCCTGGAGCTTGATGATCGAGCGGAAGGCCGAACTCGCCAAGCTGATGACCACGGAGCAGGGCAAGCCGCTGCGCGCGGCCGAAAACGAAACCCAATATGCCGCCGACTTCCTGCTCTGGTACGCGGAGGAAGCCAAGCGCGTCTACGGCGAGACGATCCCGGGGCCGCGCGGCGACCAGCGCTTCATCATCTTCAAGGCGCCCGTCGGCGTCGTCGCGGCGGTCACGCCCTGGAATTATCCGATCTCGATGCTGACGCGGAAGCTGGCGCCGGCGCTTGCGGCCGGGTGTACGGTCGTGCTGAAACCGGCCGAGGCGACGTCGCTCTGCGCCATTGCCGTATTCAAGATCCTGGAAGAAGCGGGCGTGCCGAAGGGCGTCGTCAATCTGGTGACCGCGCTCGACCCGAAGCCCATCGGCGACGTATTCACCAGCGATCCCCGGGTGCGGAAAATCACCTTCACCGGGTCGACGGCCGTCGGCAAGCTGCTGGCCGGCAAGGCCGGTCAGAACCTCAAGCGGATATCGATGGAGCTTGGCGGCCATGCGCCCTTCATCGTCTGGCAGGATGCCGACCCGACCCATGCCGCCAAGGGCGCCAGCCTCGTCAAGTTCCTGAACACAGGGCAGGCCTGCATCAGCCCGAACCGGATGTTCGTCCACAAGGACGCGGCCGCCGCGTTCACGGAAGAGCTGACAGGCAGGGTCGAGAAGCTCCGCGCCGGCAATGGCCTGGAGAAAGGCGTCGGCATCGGCCCGCTGGTCAATGAAGCCGCCGTCGCCAAGGTCGAGCGGCAGGTCGAAGACGCCCGCGCCAAGGGCGCGCGGGTCATGTGCGGCGGCCATCGGCTGTTGGATAACGGCCTCGACCGCGGCCATTTCTACGCGGCGACCGTGCTCGCCGACGTCACGCCCGACATGCTGATCTACCGGGAGGAAACCTTCGGCCCCGTGGCGGCGATCGTGCCGTTCGATGACGATGACGACGTGATGGCGATGGCGAACGACACGGCCTACGGCCTCGCGGCCTATGTCTATACCAACAATCTCGCGAAGGCGCTCCGCACCGTCGAGGGCCTGGATTTTGCGATCATCGGGGTGAATGACATCAACCCGACTTCGGCCGCCGCGCCCTTCGGCGGCATGAAGTCCTCCGGCCTCGGCCGCGAGGGCGGACACGAGGGCATCGAGGAATATCTGGAGTCGAAAACCGCCGGCTTCTCGATTTGAACAGGGAGGGTTCGCCTTGCGTGCGCATATACATCGGATAACACTTGCGGCCGCCTTCGTGGCGGCTGGCGGCGCGGCGGCGCCGGGTTATGCCCAAACCGTCGGGCAGGATGTCGCGACCGCGACGGTCGCGGCGAATGTCGTGGAGTTCAGCCTGCCGACTTTGCCGCCCAGACGGGTCGCCGTCGATGACCGCGTCCAGTTCGGCGGCCAGGTCCGCACCGGAGCGCTCAGCGCGAACGTCAACCGGTTTGACGACGGCACGATGATCAACATCGGCGCGAACGCCGCTGTCGGGATCGATCGCTTCGTCTATGCGCCGGCGTCCGGTACGGGCGAGATGACGGTGAACCTGGCGCGCGGCGCCATGCGGTTCGTGACGGGCAAGATGCAAGCGAAAAGCTATGGCGTCCGCACGCCGTTCGCGATTATCGGCGTGCGCGGCACAGTCTTCGTCCTGGGCCATGACGCGGCGGGCGGTTCGACGGTCGTCGTCGAAACGGGGTCTGTGACGTTCGCCAATACGGCCGGCGCCGCGGTCGTGGTTCCGGCCGGCTTCGCCTCGACGATATCCGGGCCGAACGATCCGCCAAGCCCGCCAGCGCCGGCGTCGCCGGCCCAGCAAGCGGTCGTCGCGGCTTTAAACGTCGCTTTGGCGACAGTCGCGCCCCCGGCGCTCACGATGCCGACGACGGCGCAAGCAATCGCCGGCAACGCCGCCGCGGCGGCGGCGGCGAGCGCTGCCGCGCCCGCCATGTCAACTACCGCCGACTTCGGCGGCGACGGAGACTACTGATGCGAATGACCATTCCTGTGCTGATGATCCTTGGACTGCTGGCGGCCACGGGCTGCCAGACGACATCCGACAGCGGCGCGCCTGCCGCAACGAGCGGCGCGCAGCCGGCGGCCGCCCCGCAGGCGTTTCGAGGGTCCTATACATCCCATGACCGGGTTTTCGCTTTGCCTCCGGGCGAGTGGCGGCTTGTCAAAACCCGGACGGACACCACGAATTCCGATCACGCAGCCCCGGAAACCTTCTCCGTGCTCGTCAGCGTGACGGGGCAAGTGATCGATCGCGTCGCGGTCGTCTATGTGCAGCGGAAATATCGCTATCAGGACCGTTGGAGCCAATACAAAGGCTGCCTGACGACGGAAAATCCCCGCGTCTATAGCGCGGAGGTGCGGGAAAACACAGGCGATCGGTACAATTTCACCAGCAATACCCGGGTCGATTGCTGGCATGTGCGCAGTTTCAGCATGGGCCTCAAGGGCGATGCCCATTGGACGGTCGAGGCGCTGAACGCCTATGCAAAAGCCAACGGCCTGTATCTGGCCCCGACGATGGTCGGCGCGCGGTTTGCGCAGAAGCCGCTCTATGACCGGCGCGACTATGTGGAGTTTCTTTGGAACGCGGATCTGCTCCTGGGCGCGCCGGACGGCAAACCCTGGCCGCCGGAAGCTTTCCTCCGGGAGACGGTGAAATCCGATCCCGCGAAGACAGCGGTTATGGAAGGCGTCAAAGCCTGGGCGGCTGACTGGCGCGCCCGCCATCCGATCGCGTCGCCCGAACGCCCGACTTCCTGATCGGTCAATCTCAATCGCAGACGCGCCGGTCGGAATGGCCTTTCCGCCTGGGAGCGGGCTGATCCGGGGGCGCAAGGGCATGTTCTACGGCTGGCGTGTTGTCGGGGTCTGCTTTGTCGCGGCGGTTTTTACCTGGGGCCTTGGGGTCTTTGGCGGCAGCGTCTACCTGAAGGAAATCGGCGACGGCCATGGCTGGCCGACGGCGCTTGTCGCCTCGGCGCTGACTGTCTTCTACCTGACGAACGCGGTCTGCCTGCCGGCCATCGGCGCGGCGATCGACCGTTGGGGGCCGCGGCCGGTGATCCTGTTCGGCGTGATGATGCTGGCGCTCGGCGTCGCCGGCGTCGGGCGCTTGACTGCGCTCTGGCAATTGTATGCCGCGTTCATCTGCATGGGCGTCGGCTATGGCACGATGTCGGTGACGGGGCTGAGCGCCACGGTCGCGCCCTGGTTCGAACGGCATCAGGGCCGCAGCATTGCGCTCGCGCTGACCGGCGCGAGCTTCGGCGCGATGCTGGGCGTGCCGGCGCTCGTCCTGGCGATCGGCTGGCTGGGCTTCGCCGACGCGACGCTCTGGGCGGCTTTGACGATGGTCGCGGTCCTGCTGCCGATGACGGCGGTCGTATTGCGGCATCGTCGGCCGGCGGCGCTTGGACTGGAACGGGACGGGGCGCCGGCGGGGAGTCCTGATGTCGCGGCGGCCGCCGCGCCGGCGGCCAGGGGGTCCGCGCGCGGGGCGGCGCTCAGAAGTTATGCGCTCTGGAGCGTGGCGCTTGGGTTCGCGATCGGGTTGTTGGCCCAGGTCGGGTTTCTGACGCACCATTATGTGATCGCGGCGCCGATGCTCGGCCCGCAAGGCGCGGGTTTTCTGGTCGGCGCGACCGGGCTTGCGGGGCTGCTTGGCCGGTTGGCGCTCGCGCGCGCCATCGACCGGGTCGATCCCCGGCGCTACACGATCGGCGTCTTCGCCGTTCAGGCTGTCGTCCTCGTGGCGTTCGCCCTTTGGCCGACGCCGCAGGCGCTTGTGCCGATCAGCTTGATCTATGGCTTCTGCCTTGGCCAGATCACGACGCTGTCGCCGATTGTCGTGCGCCGGGAGTTCGGCGCGGACGCATTCGGCGCGATCTATGGGGTCGCCGGTACGGCGATCCAGTTCTGTTCGGCGTTCGGGCCGGTGTTCTACGGCGTGCTCGCCGGCCAGTTCGGCGGCTATGGTCCGGTGCTGGCCGTCGGCGCGGCATGCAAGGCGGCGGCGGTGCTGGCCCTGCTCTCAGGCGCGGGGGCCAAACGGCGGCGAAGAGGGTAGGAGGTCGGTAACCTCACGTTAACCATGGCGGCCGGATGTATACCTTCGCGAAACCTTTTTGCCGCGGGAGCAAGCTGGTGTTGAACCAGGTAATCGTTATCGCAGCAGCGATCATCTACGGCGCGCTGATCCTCGGGGCAGATCTGCTCCTGGATACGGGCGACGTGATCGCGATCGCTTATCTCGGCATGGCGTTTCCCTGTCTCTGGCTGACCTGGGCGCCGGGCCCGATCCTGTGCGCCTTCGTCGGCGCCGCCTTCGTCGCCATCGGCGGCGCGTTCGGCATGGACGATCTGTCCGACGTGGCCCTGGTGCTTGCGGCGCGCGGCGGGTCCGTGGTGGCGCTGCTCGGCGCCGGGCTTCTGGCCGCTGGCCGCATCAAGGCGGATCAGGCGCTGCATCTCGCCATTGAACGCTTCACCGATGTGCTTGAGGTCAGCGCCGACTGGATCTGGGAAACCGACATCGAGCATCGCTACACGTTCCTCTCCCGCCGGGCCTATGAGTTGACGGGTTTCGACGAACAGGATCTGATCGGGTCGCGCCGCACGGACCTTCTGCGCAAGCATCAGGTCGGCGGCGATATCAGCGGGCACATGGCGGATCTGATCGCCCGCCGGGCATTTCACGCTTTCTCCTATTGGGTCAATGCGCCGAACGGCCGGCGATGCTTTTCCTTGAGCGGCAAGCCGCTATACGACCGGAAGGGCCGCTTCATCGGCTATCGCGGCGCCGGCCAGGACGTGACCGAGCGGGCGCTGATCGCCGAACAGCTTGAACGGGCGTCGAAGGCGGCGGAAGCGGCGAACATGGCGAAGTCGGAGTTCCTGTCGACCATGAGCCATGAGCTGCGGACGCCGCTCAACGCCATCATCGGATTTTCCGAGGTGATCGCCGACGAACTGTTCGGGCGCATCGCCAATCGGAAATATGTCGAGTACGCCCGGGATATTCAGTCCAGCGGCCGGCATCTCCTCGACATGATCAACGACATTCTCGACATCAGCCGGATCGAATCCTGCCAGCTGGAACTGGCGGAGGAGCCGGTTTCGCTGGCCGATGTGGTCGACCAGGCCGTGCTGATGATGGAGGAGCGCGTCGAGCGCGCGGGCGTCGTCTTGTCGGTCGATGTCGAACCCGGCCTGCAGAACGCGATCGGCGACGAACGCGCCTTGACGCAGGTTCTGCTGAACCTGCTCTCGAACGCGGTCAAGTTCACGCCAAGCGGCGGCGCGGTGACGGTCAGCCTGGGCCGGGGAGACCGGGGCGGCGTCCGTCTGGTCGTCCAGGATACCGGCGTCGGCATCCCGGCCGGCGAGATTTCGAAGCTGATGCAGCCCTTCTCCCAGGCGAAGAACCAGCATGCCGCGCGCGAAAGCGGCACGGGCCTCGGGCTCTATCTCGTCAAGCGCCTGATCGAGGGCCAGCACGGCGCCTTCGCCCTCGAGAGCGAAGAGGGCAAGGGCGTCCGGGCGACGGTGACGCTGCCCGGACAAGCCATCAAGGTCGCCGCCTGACCCGTCAGAGCCTCAGTAGCTTTTCGGCAGCCCAAGCTCCCGTTCGCCGATATAGGACAGCACCAGCTCGCGGCTGATCGGCGCGATCCGCGCGATCATGATTTCCCGGAACAGCCGCTCGACGTGGAACTCCTTGGCGTAGCCCATGCCGCCATGGGTCAGCACGGCGCGTTCGCAAGCTTCGAAGCCGACCTCGGCCGCCAGATACTTGGCCGCGTTCGCCTCGCCGCCGCAGGGCTCCTTCGAATCGTAGAGCCATGCCGCCTTGTAGGTCAGCAGCCGCGCCGCCTCCAGCTTCGCCCAGCTATCCGCAAGCGGATGCTGGATGCCCTGGTTCTGGCCGATCGGCCGACCGAAAACGACGCGCTCGCGGGCATAGTCGGCGGCGCGCTTCAAGGCGACCCGGCCGATGCCTATGGCCTCGGCCGCGATCAGGCAGCGCTCCGGGTTCAGGCCGTCGAGCAGATAATAGAAGCCGCGGCCTTCCTCGCCGATCCGATCTTCCTCCCGCACTTCCAGCCCGTCGATAAAAAGCGCGTTGGTGTCGACGCACTTCCGGCCCATCTTAGCGATCTCGCGGGCTTCGATCTTGTTGCGGTCCAGATCGGTGTAGAACAAGCTGATGCCGTCAAAATTCCGCTTGCATTGATCCTTCGGCGTCGTCCGGGCGAGCAGCAGGATCTTGTCGGCGCGCTGGGCGGTCGTCGTCCACATCTTCTGGCCGTGGACGATGTAGCCGGTCTTGGTCCTCTCGGCCTTCGTGGTGATCGCGGCGGTGTTCAGGCCGGCATTGGGCTCAGTCACGCCGAAGCAGGTTTTTTCCTTGCCGGCGATCAGGGGCGGCAGGAAGCGATCCTTCTGTTCCTTGGTGCCGTGCTTCACCAGCGGATGCGGCCCGAAGATGTTTATGTGGACCGCCGATGCGCCCGAAAGGCCGGCGCCGGATTCGGCGATCGCCTCCATCAGGACGCAGCCTTCGGAAATCCCGAGCGCCGAGCCGCCGTATTCCTCCGGCATGGCGATGCCGAGCCAGCCATCCTTGGCGAGCGCCTGATAGAAGTCCTCCGGGTACTCGCCGGTGTTGTCGCGGTCCAGCCAGTAGTCCGGCCCGTAATTCTCGCAGAGTTTCCAGATGGCGTCGCGAATCTGCTGTTGCTGCTCGGTAAAACGGAAATCCATGCGGAGGGCCTTTTGGTTTCGGAATTCAGCCGGATTCAGCCGCACCTTGGCTCGGAAGGCAAGGGCGGGCTCTTGCGCCGCGATCAGGTCCCCGTAACATTCCGGGCGAACCGAAACTCTGGCGCGAAGGATCGAAGCGATGCGGCTTGGAATGCTCTTGAAATATGACGGCTCTCAAGGCGGTCCCGACATGACGAAAGTGCTTGAGGCGGAGCGGCTCGGCTTCGACTCCGTCTGGTCCGGCGAAAGCTGGGGTGTCGATACCGTGACGCCGCTGACCTGGGTGCTGGCGCAAACCACCAAGCTGAAGGCGGGCGCGGGGATCATGCAGATGTCGGCGCGCACGCCCGCCTGCGCCGCGATGACCATGATGACCCTGAACGCCATGTCCGGCGGCCGCTTCATGATGGGCATCGGCCCCTCCGGCCCTCAGGTCATCGAAGGTTGGCACGGGCAGGCTTTCGGCAAGCCCCTGCTGCGCACCCGGGAATATATCGCGATCCTCCGCAAGATCCTGGCGCGCGAGGAACCCCTGATGTTCGAGGGCGAGCACTACCAGATCCCCTATGCCGGGCCGGACGCGACGGGCCTCGGCAAGCCGCTCAAGAGCATCCTGCACGGCGATCCGAAACAGCCGATCTACACAGCTTCATTCTCCCCTGCCGGCCTCAGGACCGCGGGCGAGGTCGCGGACGGCACGCTCCCGATTTACATGTCGCCGGAACAGACCGATCTGATCACCAGCCATGTCGAGGACGGCTTCGCGAAAGCCGGCGCCGGCCGCACGCTCGCGGATTTCGATATCGCGCCCTATGTCCGGGTCGCCATGGGCGACGACCTCCAGGCCTGCCGGGACAAGATCAAGCCGGAACTGGCGCTCTATATCGGCGGCATGGGCGCGCGGGAGAAGAATTTCTATAACGACTACGCCAAGCGCCTTGGCTATGCCGACGCCGCCCGCGACATCCAGGACAAGTTCCTGGGCGGCCGCCGCAAGGACGCCGCCGCTGCCGTGCCGGACGCCCTGGTCGACGAACTGTGCCTCGTCGGCCCGGCCGACCGGATCAAGGACCGGGTCCAGGTCTGGAAGGCGGCGTCGAAGTCGAACGCCGTCGGCGCAATGCTGCTCGGCGGCGCCTCCGTCGAGGCCATGCGGGTGATCGCGGAGGCCGCGGCCTAGATCAACCCCGCTTTTGGCGGAATCGCCAAAAGCGGGATAAGTTGATCGCTATCAATAAGATAGAGCATGGACCGCGCGTCTACTTGGACGCGCCATGCTCTAGATCGAGCGGACCGCGACCGGCCTGGCGGCGTCGGATTGGCTTTTGTGTTGTTATGATATAACACTATAGCGATCGCCCGATATGACAGGCAGGTTCGCTTGCGCCCCATTGTTTCCGCGCTCCTGGCAGCGTTTGTTCTCGCAGCCGCCAGCGCGGTTCATGCCGCGCCGGCGGTCGTCGCCTCGATTGCGCCGGTGCACAGCATCGTCGCGCGCGTCATGGCGGGCGTCGGAACCCCCAGGCTGCTGACGCCGCCCGGCGCTTCGCCCCATGCCTTCGCCCTCCGCCCGTCGGATGCGCAGGCGCTGGCGGGCGCGGCTGCGGTCTTCTGGGTCGGGCCGGGGCTTGAGGCGTTCCTGGAACGGCCGCTGCGGACGGTCGGCTTCGACGCCCGCATCGTCGCGCTGATCCATAGTCCGGGCCTCATGCTCTATCCCTATCGGGAAGGCGGGGCCTGGGCGGCGGCGGGCCATGGCGGCCATGGGCGGGAACACGGGCGCGAACTCGGCGCGCCCCATGACGACGACCACCGCCATGCAGGCGACGACGCCCATATCTGGCTCGATCCGCTGAATGCGGCCCGGATGGCGGCGGCCGTCGCCGCGGCGATGGCGGAAGCGGATCCCGGCAACGCCGCGCGCTATGCAGCGAACGCCGCGGCGTTTCAGGATGAGATGCAGGCCCTTGTGGCCGAGATCGACGCGGTCCTGGCGCCCGTCCGGACCCAGCCGTTGATCATGTTCCATGACGCCTATCAGTATTTCGAACGGCGCTTCGGCTTGAACGCGGTCGGGTCCGTCGCGATCAGCCCGGAAGCGCTGCCAAGCGCCCGCCGCATGCTGGACGTGCGCGCCCGCCTGCGCGCAAGCCAGGCGGCCTGCGTCTTCATCGAGCCGCAGTTCGACCGCAAGCTGGCGGATGTCGCGGTCGAGGGCAGCGGCGCCAGGATCGCCGCGCTTGACCCGCTGGGGGCCGAGCTGCCGCCGGGGGCAGACCTCTACCCGGCGCTGATGCGGGCTCTCGCGGCGGCTGTCAGGGCCTGCGCTGGCCCCGCCTGACTCACGGTCGCCCTTTGGCGTCGATCTCGCTCTGCGGCTCTGCCCAGAGCGGCGGCCGCTTTTCCTGAAAGGCCCGGATGCCTTCCGCCGCTTCGGGGCTTGCGAGCAGCCGGGATATCGTGGCGGCCGCATCGTCGAGCGCGATCTCCTGGGGCGCGGTCGCGATCAGCCGGATCAGGCGCTTGATTTCGCCGACCGCCGCTGGCTCCGCCCAGGCGAGGTCCTGGAGCGCGGCCCTGAGCAGGGCTTCCAGGGCGTCGTCCGTGCGCGCGAGATCGTGCACGACGCCGATCCGCTGCGCCTCGACCCCGTCGATGACCCGGGCGGAGACCGCCAGACGGAACGCCTGACCCTGGCCGATGCGCTTGACCACGGTCGGCAGAATCTGGCTCGGGATGAAGCCGGCGCGCGATTCGGGCATGCCGAATTTCGCCGTGTCCCGCGCGATCACCAAATCTGAGGCGCAGGCCATGCCCAGCCCGCCGCCGACGCAGGCGCCTTCGACGACCGCGACGACAGCCTGGGGCAGGGCTTCCAATGCCCGGAGCGCCTCACCCATGCGCCGGTACGCCCCGGCGACTGGGTCGGGACCGGTTTCGTCAGGCGGGGCCAGCATGTGGCCGAGATCGCCGCCAGCGCAGAAGTGGCCGCCGGCGCCGCGCAGGACCAGCACGCGAAGGCTGCGGTCCCGAGCGATCGCCTGGAAGGCGGAAGTCAGGTCCCGCATCATCTGGAAGGTGATGGCGTTCCGGCGTTCGGGCCGGTTCAGCGTCAGGCGCAGAACGGCGCCTTCCCGCTCCAGCGCAAGCGTCTCGAAGGTCATGCGGCGACGACCGTCACAGGCGCCGGCGCCGGCATGCGGGCGCGCGCCAGGCCCTTGATGAACAGGATCAGGGCGATATTGACCAGATTGAACGCGACGCCGACTGCGAACGCCGTCGGATAGTTCAGCGTCACGTCATAGACGATGCCGCCGATCAACCCGCCGCCGCCCATGCCGATATAGCCGAAGAAATAGACGATGCCGGTCCGCTTCTGCGCATCCTGGGCCGGGAACAGTTCCCGGACCGCGAGGCCATATGCCGGAACGATGCCGCCGAACACCAGGCCGAACAGGGCCGAGATCAGAAAGAGCTGGTCGCGGCCGTCGAAGAAGATGAACAGCGACAGGGCCGCCGCCTGCATCGACGCGCCGACAAGGATGGTGTTCAAGCCGCCGATCCGGTCGGAGATCAGGCCGAAGCCCAGGCGGCTGACGCCGGAGCAGATCAGCAACAGCGACGCGATCTTCGCGCCGGTCGCGGTGCCGTAGCCCAGCGTCGAGCAATAGGCGACCATCTGGGCGACCGGCATCGACATGGCGACGCAACAGCCGATGATGGCGACGCCGAGCAGCAAGCTCAACAGGTTCGGGTTGATGTCGGGCGTCGTGCGCACGGGCGGCGGGCCGCCGGCCAGCGCCGCCGTGCGGATGCGCTGCAATTCCGGCGCCGGTCGACGGTGGACGAAGCTCAACGGCACGATGCAGGCGGCGGCGAACAGCCCGTAGCCGACATAGACGATCCGCCAGCCATACTCGACCAGCAATGGCTCGAACGTCACATTCCAGATGCCGCCGGCGACCGTTTGACCGCAGGCGACGACGGCGATGGCGAGGCCGCGATTGCGGTCGAACCACAGCGTGACATTGGCGATCAGGGGCGAGAAGCCGGTGCCCATGCCCAGCATGCCGATGAAGATAAAGGCCGGGATCAGGAGCCCCTGCAAGCTGTCGGCGAGGGCGACGAGGATGCAGCCGACGACGATCGAGGTCGCGGCGACGCTCAGCGCCGCCTGCACGCCCATCCGGCCGGCATAATAGCCCATGACGATGCCGCCGACGCCGGCCCCAAGCGTCGTCGCGGAATAGACCGAGGTCGCGGCGGAGCGGGACCAGCCCATATCCGCCTCGAAAAACGGGACGGAAACGATGGCCAGATAGTTGGCCCCCATCGCGAGCGCAAGCGTCGCGAGCGAGGCCACGGCCACAAGCCAGCTATAGCCGCTCTCCACGGAAAGCGACTTGTCGATACGATTTTGCATGGGCGCCAAAACGGTTCTGGAAGCGATTCTTGCTCCAGCCTAGATCAAACCGCGCTTCGGCGGAAACGCCTATCGGCAGGCGATTTGAATGCCCCGTTCGGCGCTGTCGCACATATGGAGCAAGCAGCGCGACGGCTGCTTGCTCCACGTAGCGATATCAGTGCGCGACGACGCCGGCGGCGGCAGTTTCCTTCTGCTTTTGGGCCTCGGCTTCGGCGGCAGCTTCGGCTTCGGTCCATTCGATCGGGGTCGGGATGCGAGTCAGGGCTCGCTCCAGCACCTGGTCGACGGTGTCGACCGGCACGATCTGCAGGGCCTTCTTCACATTGTCCGGAATATCTGCAAGGTCTTTTTCGTTGTCCTTTGGGATGATCACGGTCTTCAGGCCGCCGCGGAGCGCCGCCAGCAGCTTTTCCTTCAGGCCGCCGATCGGCAGCACCCGGCCGCGAAGCGTGATCTCGCCCGTCATCGCCACGTCCGCCCGGATCGGAATCCCGGTCAGCGCGGAGATGATCGACGTGCACATGGCGACGCCGGCGGACGGGCCGTCTTTCGGCGTCGCGCCTTCGGGCACGTGGACATGGATATCCAGCTTCGTGAAGTCGGCCGGCTTGACGCCGTAGCGCAGCAGGCGCGAGCGCAGGAAGCTGCGCGCCGCCTGAACCGATTCCTGCATCACGTCGCCGAGCTTGCCGGTATGGGTCACGTTGCCCTTGCCCGGCATCACCACGGATTCGATCGACAGGAGCTCCCCGCCGACTTCCGTCCAGGCGAGGCCGGTCACGACGCCGACCAGGTCTTCCTCTTCGGCCTTGCCGTAACGGAACTTCCGGATGCCTGCATACTTGTCGAGATTGCGGCGGGTGACCTTGATGCCGTCCTTGGCGTCGCCGACGATTTCGCGCACGGCCTTCCGGGTCAGGTTGGCGATCTCGCGCTCCAGGTTCCGGACGCCGGCTTCACGGGTGTAGTAGCGCACCAGATCTTTCAGGGCGTCGTCGGTGATCGACCACTCGCCGTCCTTCAAGCCGTTGTTCTTCATCTGCTTCGTGATCAGATGGCGCTTCGCGATCTCAACCTTCTCATCCTCGGTGTAGCCGGGGATGCGGATGATCTCCATGCGGTCCAGCAGCGGACGCGGCATGTTGAGCGAATTCGCCGTCGTCACGAACATCACGTCGGAAAGGTCGTAATCGACCTCCAGATAGTGATCGGCGAAGGTGCTGTTCTGCTCCGGGTCCAGCACTTCCAGCAGGGCGGAGGAGGGGTCGCCGCGCCAGTCGTTGCCGAGCTTGTCGATCTCGTCGAGCAGGAAGAGCGGGTTGGAGCTCTTCGCCTTCTTCATGCCCTGGATGACCTTGCCAGGCATCGAGCCGATATACGTCCGCCGATGGCCGCGGATTTCCGCTTCGTCGCGAACGCCGCCGAGCGACATGCGCACGAACGTCCGGCCGGTCGCCCGGGCGATCGAGCGGCCGAGGGAGGTCTTGCCGACGCCGGGCGGGCCGACGAGGCAGAGGATCGGGCCCTTGACCTTGCGGGTCCGGGTCTGCACCGCGAGATATTCGAGGATGCGTTCCTTGACCTTGCCGAGGCCGTAGTGATCTTCGTCCAGCACCGCTTCGGCGCCGTTGAGGTCCCGTTTGACGCGGGACGGCTTTTTCCACGGGATCGAGGCGATCCAATCCAGATAGTTCCGGACGACCGTCGCTTCGGCTGACATCGGGCTCATGTTGCGGAGCTTCTTGATCTCCGCCTGAACCTTTTCCTTGGCTTCGGCCGAAAGCTTCAGCTTGCCCAGGCGCTCTTCGAGCTCGGCGGTTTCGTCCTTGCCGTCCTCGCCGTCGCCCAGCTCGCGCTGGATCGCCTTCATCTGTTCGTTCAGATAGTACTCGCGCTGGGTGCGCTCCATCTGGCGCTTGACCCGGCCGCGGATACGCTTTTCGACCTCAAGCACGTCGATCTCGCCTTCCATCAGGGCGAAGACCCGCTCCAGCCGCGCCTTGGCGCTGACCGTTTCGAGCAGATCCTGCTTTTCCGGAATCTTGAGGGCGAGATGCGCGGCGATCGTGTCGGCAAGCTTCGACGGCTCGTCGATCTGATTGACCGAGACCAGAACTTCGGGCGGAATTTTCTTGTTGAGCTTCACATAGCTTTCGAACTGGGCGATGACCGTGCGGGCCAGCGCCTTCAACTCGGGCGTCGCTTCCTCGCCGCCGTCGCCCAGAAGCTCGGCCTCGGCTTCGACATATTCGCCCTGGTCGGTATAGTTCGAGATCCGCGCCCGCTCGCCGCCTTCGACCAGCACCTTCACGGTGCCGTCGGGCAGCTTCAGGAGCTGCAGGATCGAGCCGACGGTGCCGACCGTGTAGATGTCGCTGGCGGCCGGATCGTCGACGCCGGCGTCAAGCTGGGCTGTCAGCAGGATGCGGCCGTCGCCGGTCGTGACTTCCTCAAGCGCGCGGACGGATTTTTCCCGACCGACGAACAGCGGCACGATCATGTGCGGGAAAACCACGATGTCGCGGAGCGGGAGGACCGGATAGACTTTCGCGCTGGGCATTGTCAGGCGATCTCCAAATTCAATCGTGCGACAGACATCATCGCACGCATGCGGATAATAGATCGTTTAAGTGGCGCGGTTGCGGCAAAAATCAAGGGGTTCGCGGACGTGGACGCTTCATCTTTGCACAGAACGCAACGATTGAGCGCATAATCATCCATGCGGGGCCGTGCGCGCGCTGGCGTTAGGAGGCCATGTCCGGCTTGGCCGGTTTTTCCGCCTTGCTTTCCGAATAGGCGTAAAGCGGCTTCGCCCGGCCCTCGACGACTTCCCGGTTGACCACGGCTTCATCGACGCCTTCAAGGCCCGGAAGCTCGTACATGGTCTCCAGCAGGATTTCTTCCAGGATGGAGCGCAGGCCGCGCGCGCCGGTCTTGCGGAGAATGGCCTTCTCGCCGACGGCTTCCAGCGCGTCGTCGGTGAAGGTCAGCTTCACGTCCTCCATGTCGAACAGGCGCTGATATTGCTTCACCAGCGCGTTCTTCGGCTTGGTCAGGATTTCCACAAGGGCGGGAATGTCGAGATCGCTCAAGGTGGCGAGCACCGGCAGGCGGCCGACGAATTCCGGGATCAGGCCGAATTTCAGCAGATCCTCGGGCTCGACCTCGGCCAGAACCTCGCCGTGGCGGCGTTCGTCCGGCGAGCGCACGTCGGCGCCGAAGCCGATCGCGGTGCCCTTGCCGCGGGCGGAAATGATCCGCTCAAGGCCGGAGAAGGCGCCGCCGCAGATGAACAGGATATTGGTCGTATCGACCTGGAGGAATTCCTGCTGGGGATGCTTGCGCCCGCCTTGCGGCGGCACGGATGCGACGGTGCCTTCCATGATCTTCAGCAGCGCCTGCTGGACGCCTTCGCCCGACACGTCCCGCGTGATCGAGGGATTGTCCGACTTCCGGCTGATCTTGTCGACTTCGTCGATATAGACGATGCCGCGCTGGGCGCGCTCGACATTGTAGTCGGCCGCCTGCAGCAAGCGCAGGATGATGTTCTCGACGTCCTCGCCGACATAGCCGGCTTCGGTCAGGGTGGTGGCGTCGGCCATGGTGAAGGGCACGTCCAGCATGCGCGCCATGGTCTGGGCGAGCAGCGTCTTGCCGGAGCCGGTCGGCCCGATCAGCAGCACGTTGGACTTCGCGATTTCGAGGTCGCTGGACTTTGCGCCGTGATTGAGCCGCTTGTAGTGATTGTGCACCGCGACCGAAAGCACGCGCTTGGCGCGGTGCTGCCCAATGACATAATCGTTCAACGCGCCGCAGATTTCCGCGGGCGTCGGCACGCCGTCGCTGGATTTCACGAGGCTGCTTTTGTGCTCCTCGCGAATGATGTCCATGCACAACTCGACGCATTCGTCGCAGATGAAGACCGTCGGTCCGGCGATCAGCTTGCGGACTTCGTGTTGGCTCTTCCCGCAGAACGAGCAATAGAGCGTGTTTTTCGAATCGCCGCCAGCAGATTTGCTCATGCGATATCCCATCGGTCTCGGAACGCGAATCCCAGTGTAATCGCACTGTCAAGACCTGTAAAACGGCGTCCCGGGCGTTCTAGAGGGGCTTCGACAGCAGTTCGTCCCGGCAAGTTAGCGCGCTTGCGTCCCAAAGAAAGGTAAATTTCGCGAAACGCAAGCGGCTTAAAGCGTTTCAGCTACGCACTGTCCTTCGGCTGCGCGCGCTCGACGATCACTTCGTCGATCAGGCCGAAGTCCTTCGCTTCGGCGCCGGACATGAAGCGATCGCGCTCCAGGGCGTCTTCGACGGCTTTCAGCTTCTGGCCGCAATGCTTGACGTAAATCTCGTTCAGGCGCTTGCGCAGGCTGAGGATCTCGCGGGCATGAATTTCGATGTCGGTCGCCTGGCCCTGGAAGCCGCCGGACGGCTGATGCACCATCACCCGGGAATTCGGCAGGCAGAAGCGCTTGCCCGGCGCGCCGGACGCCAGCAACAGCGACCCCATGGACGCAGCCTGACCGATGCAGATCGTCGCAACCGGCGCGCGGATATATTGCATCGTGTCGTAGATCGCGAGGCCGGCTGTCACGACGCCGCCCGGCGAATTGATGTAGAAGCTGATTTCCTTGTCGGGATTTTCGGCTTCCAGGAACAGCAATTGCGCGCAGATCAATGACGAGACTTCGTCATAGACCGGACCGGTCAGGAAAATGATCCGCTCCTTGAGGAGACGGGAGTAGATATCATAGGCCCGCTCGCCGCGGTTGGTCTGCTCGACGACCATCGGCACCAGGGCATTCATGGTCGAGGCGTTGGACGCGGCGGCGCCCATGAAGGGATCATACGCGGTCATATCGGCTTATTGGCTCCTCTCAGGGTCCGGACGAATCGGGCGATCCGTCCGGTGAATATGCAGGTCGAGAGGTGGCGGCGTTCCGCCCAAAGGTCAACTGGCCGCAGCGTCGGACTTCGCGTCAGCCTCTTCCGCGAGATCGTCCGGCGTGGCGGGCCGCTTCTCGACCTTGGCCAGCTCCAGGATGAAGTCGACGACCTTCTCTTCCATGATCGGCGCCTGGAGCTGTCCAAGCGCCTGGGGATTCTTCTGATAGTATTCGTAAACAAGTTGTTCCTGGCCGGGAAAATTCTGCACCTGGGCCCGAACCGCCTGACTGATGTCGTCCTGGCTGATCTGAATATTGTTGCGCTTGCCGATCTCCGCCAGCAGCAGCCCCAGCCGGACGCGCCGCGCCGCAAGCGCCTTGTATTCCGCTTCCAGCTCTTCGTCGGTCTTGCCTTCGCGGACTTCCTCGGCGTTTTCGCCTTCAAGCTGCTGCTTGACCTCGCCCCAGATCTGTTCGAATTCGCGCTCGACCATGGTCGGCGGCGCGTCGAAGGTGTGGGCGGCGTCAAGCTTGTCGAACAGCTCCCGCTTCATCTTGGCCCGCGCCGCCTGGGCATAGGAGCCGGTGATGCGGCCGGCGATCTGGGTCTTGAGGGTCGCGAGATCGTCCATGCCTACCTTCTGGGCCAGGGCGTCGTCGATCACGGCCGGCGCCTTTTCCTTCAGGCCGGTCAGCTTCACGTCGAAGACCGCGTCCTTGCCGGCCAGGTTCTCGGCGCCGTAGTCGGCCGGGAACGTGACGTTGACGGCTTTCTCCTCGCCGGGCGCGAGGCCGAGAAGCTGCTCCTCGAAGCCGGGAATGAAGGCGCCCGCGCCCAATTCCAGTTGATAGCCTTCGGCGGAGCCGCCGGCGAATTCCTCGCCATCGACCTTGCCGACGAAATCGATCACGACGACGTCGCCATTGACCGCGGGGCGCGGCTCCGTGACGTCGGCGGTCTCGCGCATGGCTTCGGCGAAGCGGTCGAGCTCCGCCTGAACGTCCTCGTCCTTCGCCGCGACTTCAAGCTGCACCAGTTCGAGCGTCGAGAAATCGACAGGCTCGATCTCTGGCAGGATTTCGGCCTTCACCGTGAAATTCAGGTCGTCGCCGTCCTTGTATTCGCCGAAATCCAGTTCGGGCTCGAGCGCCGGCGTGACGCCGCGATCCTCGAACGCCGACTGCAGGCTTTCGCGGACCTTGACGTCGATCGCTTCGCCAAGCACGGCCTTGCCGAACCGCTGGCGCAGGATCTTGACCGGCGCCTTGCCCGGCCGGAACCCCGGCAAATTCACTGAGGGGGCCATTTCGACGAGACGCGCCTCGACCGCCGCGGCGATCTCGTCGGCCGTCAGGGTCATCTGGAATTCGCGCTTCAAGCCCTCGGAAAGGGTTTCCGTAACCTGCATATTACTTCGATCCGCTTATGTGCGAGACGGTTGAAAGGAGTTGCGTCAGTGGTGCGGGCGAAGGGACTCGAACCCCCACAGCCTAAGCCACCAGAACCTAAATCTGGCGCGTCTACCAATTCCGCCACGCCCGCCGAACTGCGCCGCCGCGCCGCCCGAACGGGGCCTTCTAAAGCATTCCCGTCCCCCTTGGAAGACCCTCTGCTCCGCTATTCCGCTCCGGCGGGCCGGTTTTCGCGCTTTTCTGTCGATTCCGCCCGGATTTCGGCAAGCGCGGCCGGGGTATCGATATCGCGCAGCACCGCCGGGTCCGGCATTTCGACTTCGCACAGCATGTCCTCATTCTGGCCGATCAGCGGCTTCGCGCCGACATCGCCTTCCAGGCTTTGCATCTCTTCCAGGTAGCGCGCCGCCCACAGCACGGGATTGCCGCGCTTGCCGCCCCAGGTCGGCACGCAGATGGCGCGCCCCTCAAGCGGGTTGAAGGCGGCGATCAGGCGGTCGACATGGGCCGACGTGACGCCGGGCATGTCGCCAAGCAGGACGATTACGCCGTCGACGCCCTCCGGCGCGGCGCGGGCGGCGGTCTTCAGGGAGGCGCTCAAGCCCTGGTCGAAGTCGGCGTTGTGCACGAAGCGCACCGGATAGTCCTTGAGCGCCGCTTCGATCCGCCCGGCTTCGTGGCCGGTGACGACGGTGACGCAGGTGACGTCGGCCCCGAGCGCGGCTTCGACGGCCGCCGCGACCATCGGCTTGCCCCCGACGGCCTCCAGCAGCTTGTTCGCGGTTCCCATGCGCCTGGACTGGCCGGCGGCCAGCACCATGCCGGCGATCTTGGGCGCGCTCGGGCCGTCCGGCGCCGGGTCGGGCCGGGTCGCCGTGGCCCTTGGCAGGGGCCGGGCGCCGATTTCCGCCAGAAGCCCGCCGACGCCCATGGCCTGAATGTCCTTCGGCGTAACGGGCACGCCGGCGGCGAAGCGCTGCAGCACCCAGTCGAAGCCGTTCAACTTCGGCGAGCGGGCGCAGCCGGGCAGGCCGATTACCGGCTTGCCGGCGCGCTCGCCCAGCATGATCAGGTTGCCCGGGTCGACCGGCATGCCGAAATGCAGCGTTCTGCCGCCTGCCGCCTCAAGCCCGGCGGGCAGGGCGTCGGCCCGGTCGACGATCGCCGACGCGCCTGCGATCAACAGGATATCGGCCTCGGCCGCATCCGCCTCGGCGATGGCGCCGGATACTGCGGCGCTGTCGTGATCGGCGCGCCATTCCCCGACCAGCCGGCCGCCCAGGGCCTCCAGGCGCCGGGTCATCACATCGACGGTCTTGTCGAGCACGCTTGCCTTGACCGAGGGCAGGGTCGACTGGATCAGCGCCGCCTTGAACGGGCGATATGCGGCCAGCCGCAGGACCGGCCCCCGGTCCCGGGCGATCGCCTCCGCTGCCTGGACCGCCGCCTCGGGCGCGGCGAACGGGATGATCTTGATCGTGGCGGCGATCTGCCGGGCGGCCAGGGCGTGATAGGGCGCCAGCGTCGCGACCGTCACGCTTTCGTGGATGGCGTTGATGGCGTCGATGCGCGCGGCGTCCAGGAGCAGCACGCCCGCCGTCTGACCGATCAGGTTGACCCGGCCGGTGAAGGCAGCGCTGGCTTTCAGGCCTTCGCCGACGAGCGCCGCCGCCAGCCGCGCGGCGGCGACATCTTCGTGGACGTCATCGGCCTCCAGGCGGGCGACGGTCGCCTCAGTCACGCCGGCGCTCAGCAGGCGGTCGACCTCCGCCTGTTCGAGGAGGCGGCCTTTTTTCAGCGCGCCATCGGGCAGGCGGACGATGTGGGCCAGATAGGCCCCGACCGCTTCCCCGACCGGCGTCCTGCCGAAGATCATTTTGCCCCGCCGAGATGCAGCGTCTGGATCGCCTGGGCCAGGATGGCGCACGCGATCTCCGCCGGCGCGCGGCCGCCAAGGTTGAGGCCGATCGGCCCGTTGATCCGTGCGAGCGCGCGCGCGTCGAACCCGGCCGCGGCGAGGCGTTCAAGCCGGCCGCCATGGGTCTTCCGGCTGCCGAGCGCGCCGATGTAGAAGGCGGTCGAACGGAGCGCCGCGATCAGAGCCGGATCGTCGATCTTCGGGTCATGGGTCAGGGTGACGACGGCGGTGCGGCTATCGGGGCCGAGCTTCGCCATCGCCTCGTCCGGCCAGTCGTCCAGCAAGGCGACGCCAGGGAAGCGTTCGGCGGTCGCGAAGGCGCCGCGCGGGTCGATCACAGTGACGTCGAACCCGGCCAGCGCCGCCATGGTCGCGAGCGGCTGGGAAATGTGCACCGCGCCGACGACGATCATCCGTCGGGGCGGATTGTGGACGTGGATGAAATACCGATCGTTCCCGCTCGCGACCATGCCGGAAGCGTCGGTGCGCAGCGCCGCGCGCGCCGCCTGGATGACATCGCTGGGCGCATCCAGGTCGCCCTCGACCCGGTCCGGGCGCACCAGTGTCTCGCGGCCGTCAGAGATGCGGACGACGCGGGCATGGGCCTGCTTGGTCGCGGCGAGCGTCGCCAGCCGGTCGAGCGTATGGCTTTTCATCCCTCGATCCGTTCCACAAAAACCTCGACCTTGCCGCCGCAGGCCAGGCCGACTTCCCATGCGGCCGCATCGGTCACGCCGAAATCCAGCAGGCGCGGCTTGCCGTCGGCGATGGCGTCGAGCGCTTCGGTGACGACGGCGCCCTCGATGCAGCCGCCGGAGACCGACCCCAGGAAGGCCCCGTCGGAATTCACGGCCAGTTGCGAGCCGACAGCGCGCGGGCTCGAGCCCCAGGTCGAGACGACCGTCGCCAATGCGACGGCCTTGCCGGCCCGGCGCCAGGCGACCGCCTGGGCCAGAATTTCGTCAGTCTCGGCGGGCCCTATCGTCCCGACCGTGCTTGCATTCGCCATTCTTCGGCTCCTCTGCTGGCTCTGGCCCTGGCCGGCTGGCTGAGCGCCAAGGCCAGCGCTTCCAGGCTTTCAAGATTATGCGTTGCGCGGAATTCGTCCACATGCGGCAGGATCGCACGGACGCCTCTCGCTTTCGGCTCGAAGCCATCATAGCGCAATAGCGGGTTTAACCAGATCAATCTTCGGCAGGATTTGCCAAGGCGCTCGGCTTCCAGCGCAAGGCTGTCGTCGGTCTGCCGGTCCAGGCCGTCGGTAATCAGCAGCACGACCGCGCCCTGGCCCAGAACGCGCCTGGACCAATCGACATTGAAGCGATGCAGGCATTCGCCGATGCGCGTGCCGCCCTCCCAGTCGGTCACGCTTTTCGCGACCCGGTCGAGCGCCAGATCGACGTCCCGGCCGCGCAATTGCCGGGTGATGTTGGTCAGCCGCGTGCCGAAGACGAAGCTGTGCGTCCGGTCGCGGGCGGCGCTGACCGCATGCAGGAAATGCAGCAGCATCCTGGAATAGCGCGCCATGGAGCCGGAGATATCGCAAAGCGCCACCAGTGGCGGCGGGCGGCGGACGGCGGCTTTCCGCGCCAGCGGAATGCCGGCGGGGCCGCCGCGCAATTGCTGGCGCAGGGTGCGCCTAAGATCGGCTCGCGCGCCGTCGGGGTCGGTCCGGTAGCGTCGGGTCGCGACGGTCTGCAACGGCAGCCTGAGCCGGGCGATGGCGCGTTTCGCGGCCTCGACCTCGGCGGCGGACATGGTTTCGAAATCCGTCGTCTTCAACGTTTCCTGGTCCGACCAGACCAGCCGCATATCGACCTCGACCTTCCGCTCGACCGGCTGGGGCGGCGGGGCGTCCGGGGCGGAGGGCTGGAAGGCGTCGGCGATGCGCTGCGGCGGCGGCGGGCCCTTCGCGTCGCTTTCGGCATGGAGCGAGGGCAGCAGCATGGCCATCATGCGCTCAAGGTAATCGGGGCTGCGCCAGTAGATGTGGAATGCCTGATCGAAGATCAGGCGCTGCTCCGGCGCTGTCAGCAGGGCCGCATGCAGGGCCCAGTAGAATTGCGCGCGATCGGCGATGTCGATCGCCTGAACGGCCTCGGTCGCGCGAATGGCGTGGGCGGGACCGAGCGGCAGGCCCGCCCGCCGGAGCGCGCGGACGAAATGCGCGATCGCTTCCGGCAGGCGGCCGCCGTCGCCACTGTCGCGGTCTGTTCGGCCATTCGCCGTCATTGGCCCGCTAACCCCCTGCGGATTGGCTGAGGTCCGCTTTCACCTCATCGAGCAGGCGTTTGGCTTCGCTGCCGGCCATGCGCTGGATATCGTCCTGATATTTCAACAGGACGCCAAGGCTGTTCGACACGGTCTCCGGATCGAGCGCCGCCGCGTTCAACTGCATCAGCGCGTTCGCCCAGTCGATGGTTTCGGCGACGCCGGGCAGCTTGAACAGGTCCATGCTGCGGAGCTTGCGCACGAAGGCGACGACCTGGCGCGCCAGGGCCTGGCTGGCGGCCGGCGCCTTCAGCGCCAGGATCGCCAGCTCCTGTTCGGCGGAGGGATAGTCGACCCAGTGATAGAAGCATCGCCGCTTCAGGGCGTCATGAATTTCACGGGTGCGGTTCGATGTCAGAATGACGATCGGCGGCTCGGCCGCGCGGATCGGGCCAAGTTCGGGGATGGTCACCTGGAAATCCGACAGCGCTTCCAGCAGAAACGCTTCGAAGGGCTCGTCGGCGCGGTCGATCTCGTCGATCAGCAGCACCGGCGGGCCTTCGGCATGGGGCCGCATCGCCTGGAGCAGCGGCCGCTCGATCAGAAACCGTTCGGAGAAGATGCCGGCGTCGAGCGCGTCCCGGTCCGCATCGCCAGCCGCTTCCGCCAGCCGGATCTCGATCATCTGGCGCTGGTAGTTCCACTCATAGACCGCGGACGCGATATCCAGGCCCTCATAGCATTGCAGCCGGATCAGCCGCCGCCCCAGGGTCGCCGCCAGCACTTTCGCGATCTCGGTCTTGCCGACGCCGGCCTCGCCTTCCAGGAACAGCGGCCGCCCGAGCTTCAGCGCCAGAAACAGCGCCGTCGACAGGCTGTCGTCGGCGACATAGTCGCCGGTCCGCAGCAGCGTCTTGACGTCGGCGACGGCATTCAGGCCCGCAAGTCCAGTCACCGTTGCGTCCAACCGCCGCCGGGGCCCTGATAGAAAGCGCCGGCGGGCAAAGTGTCGATCACTTTTTCCGAGGACATGGCGCCGACTTCCTCAATGCTGATGCCGTTCTTGCCGGCGATGCTCAGAAAGACTTCCCGGCGCTTGGCGTTGACGCTTTCGATCAGCGCCTGCACCTCGGCGCTCGGCGCGACGACCGGCGCGACATAGCCGGATCGGGTCTCCCCGACCAGGCCCTGGCTGCGGGCGGCTTCGAGGCTGATCGCGGCGGCCGGGCCAGCGGTCAACAGGACCGCGCCAAGCGCCAGCAATGCAGCGAAGGCGATACGAATATGGGTCATCAGAAAATCCCTTGATTCTGCCTGATTACGTCGTCGATCTCCCGTTCCACCTTGACGCGGACCTCGCGCTCGATCTTGACGTTCAGATTGATCACGATCAGCTTATCGGGCGCGGCAAGCTTTACGGTCGGCTCGCATGCGGCCAAGCCTGCGAAAAGCAACGCCATCGCAGCTGGCCAAATAAGACAATCGGATCTTCCCATGGCGTGAATATGGCGACGTCCGTCCTAAAACGCCAGTATGGGACGAGCAATAGCCAAGCGCTGAACCGAACGATGCCCCTAGACCATCCCCGCTTTTGGCGGAATCGCCAAAAGCGGGATAAGTTGATCGCTATCAATTAGATAGAGCATGGGCCGCGCGTCCGCTTGGATGCGCCATGCTCTTGGGAGTCCGAAATGGTCAAACTGACGAAAATTTATACCCGTGGCGGCGATGGCGGCATGACCTCGATCGTCACCGGCGAGCGCCGGCCGAAACACGATTTGCGCATCGCCGCGAACGGCGCGGTCGATGAGGCGTCGTCGTCTATCGGCGTCGCCCGGCTGCATGTCGACGGGCAAGCGAACGCGGCGCTGGCCCGCATTCAGAACGATCTCTTCGATCTTGGGGCCGATATCTCGACGCCGGATGGGCTCGATGGCGCGCTCCGGGTGGTCGATGCGCAGGTGGACCGGCTTGAAGGGGAAATCGATGCGCTGAACCTGGCCCTCGCGCCGTTGAATTCCTTCGTGCTGCCGGGCGGGTCGCCCGGGGCGGCGCATCTGCATCTGGCGCGGGCGCTGACGCGCCGGGCGGAGCGGGCGGCGACGGCCTTGAACGCGGTCGAACCGTTGAACCCGCCGGCGCTCAAATATCTGAACCGCCTCTCCGACCTGTTGTTTCAAATGGCCCGCCAGGCGAACGGGAACGGCGCGACGGACGTGCTATGGGTTCCCGGCGCCAATCGCTAGATCAACCCCGTTTTTGGCGGAAACGCCAAAAACGGGAAAAGTTGATCTCTATCGATAAGATAGAGCCTGGACCGCGCGTCCGCCTGGACGCGCCCTGCTCTATGGGCCTTCTTCTGCCTACAGCGTCGGCCGTCCCCTGGGCAGGCGGCAGCGGGCCAGGAGCATGCCGGGGCCGGCGCGCTCGACGGTCAGGTCGCCGCCATGGGCCTGGGCGAGGCGCGTTGCGAGATTGAGGTCGATGCTGGCGCCGGCCGTGCGCGCTGGCTCCAGGCCGGCGGAGAGGCCGAGCGGCAGCGCGCTGTCGCCGACCGTGACGGTGACGACGGCCCAGTCGCCGTCGCTCTTGGCGGTGACGGTGACGGTCGCGGCGTCCCGAGCATATTGCCCCGCGACCGTGATGAGCCGCGTCAGGATCTGGCGGAGGCGGTCGGGGTCCGCGTCGAAGATCAGGCCAGATTCGGCGGACGGCGCGATGTTGAGCGGCAGCGGCGCGATCCGCGCGGCCGCTGCCGAGGCGGCGACGCCGATCGCCTCGGCGGCGGGCGTCGAGGCGCGTTCCAGGCTGGTGCGGCCGGCCTCGATGGCCGCGACGTCGATGATGTCGTCGACCATGGCGATGAAGGCGTTGGCGGCGGAGAGGATATCGTCGAGATAGTCGGCCTGCCGGGGCGAAATCGGCCCGGCCGCTCCGGCTCGCAGCATATCTGCAAAGCCCAGGATGGAGGTCAGCGGCGTGCGAAGTTCGTAGGAAATGCCGGCCAGGAATTCGGATTTCAGCCGATCGACGGCGCGCAGGGCTTCGGCCTGGGCGCGCAGCCCCTGCTCGATCGCGAGGCGGTCGGTGATGTCATAGACCGCCAGCAGCACGCCGCCGTCCGCCAGGGGCGCCGTCGCTATTTCCAGTAACCGGCCGTCCCGGGTGTCGACGGGGATGACGGTCGATTTGCGATTGGTGACGGATTCCACCAGATCGTCCCGCCCGTCCCGCCAGCTCTTCTGGGTCAGGACGGTGCGGGCGGCGTCCGCCACATGGCTGACATGGGGCTCGCGGCCGGTTTCGCCTTCGGCCAGAAACACGGCGTCGAAGGCGGGGTTCGACAGGCGGAGCCGCCCATCCTCGCCAAACACGGCGATGCCTTCCTGCAAGGCGTCGAGGGTTTGCCGCTGAACCCGGTCGAGCATCTTGTAGGAGCGTTCGAGCGCCAGCCGGTCGCTCACGTCGTCATAGATGTAGATCAGGCCGCCCTGGGGGTGCGGCGCGATGCTTTCCTTCAATGTCCGCCCATCGGGCAGGTACAGATATTGCTCGCGCACATCCAGAAGATGCTGGAAATCCGCCATGCGGGCCGATTTGAACGCCTGGAAATCGACGACTTCCGGCAGCATGCGCCGGGCGCGCAGGTCTTCGAGCATCTCCGTCAAGGTCATGTCGATCAGGACCTCGGACTCGAAATCGAAGAGTTCGGTGAAGGCGGCGTTGAAGAAGGCCGTATGCCTCGCCGACGTGAAGACCGCGACCGCCGAGCCGACCCGTTCCAGCACTTCGGCATGGGCCTCGATGAGGCGCGCCTGCTCGTCCTGGGCCGCGATCAGCGCCGTGACGTCGCGGCCGTCGCCGACCAGTCCGCCCGTGGGCAGCGGCCGTTCCGTCGCTTCGATCAGTACGCGGTCCTCGCCGACGATGGTCGCCCGGCTTTCGGAGAGCGCCTCGCCGGTGTTGCGGGCGCGGCGGGCCAGGCTGGCCGCGTCGTCGGCGCCGATCTCCTTGCCCGCGATCAGGGCTTCGGCCGGCGAGTCCGCGCCGGCGGCGAAGGCGTAGGCGCGGTTCACGAACAAGAGCGTCAAATCCTGCGCCCGGCGCCAGATCGGGATCGGCAAGGTATCGAGGATTTCCCGGTAGAACTCGGCGCGGGCGCGCTCCGCGGCTTCGGCGCCGCGGTGCGTCGCCGCGGCGGCTTCGGCATGGGCGGCCTGCGCTTCAAGGGCGCGCACGCGGCGCCGCAGCAGCAGGGCGACGACCGCAAGCGCCATGGCGACGGCAAGAGCCAGGCCAAGAATAACGCCGGCCCCTCCCGCCATCGCCGCCCCTCCGTTTCGCGCCTGCCGCCGCTTCGCGTTTACCGCCGGGAGCCGGGAGCGTCCAGGCGGCCGCATCCATGCCCCAGCTTACTGAAGGCGATCACCGTATCCACAGTTTGGCGGAAACGGCAATGCCGACAAAGGGCGGGTTGATCCAGCAGGCAGCAGAAAATCTGCGCGACGCATGACGCTGTGAAATCGACGCACTGATTAGCGCAGCTTTTCGCAAGATAGCGCTGCTATCTTCGCTCAAAGCCGCACGATCATTGCGCCAATTTCCCTGCGCGTCCTGCATCACGGATTTTTTCCGCAGCCTGCTAGTAGCGATAGTAGTCCGGCTTATAGGGGCCGGCGTCGTCGACGCCGATATATGCGGCTTGTTCGGCGGACAGCTTCGTCAGCTTGGCGCCCAGACGGCCCAGATGCAGGGCCGCGACTTTTTCGTCCAGGTGCTTCGGCAGCACGTAGACCTTGTTTTCGTAGTTGTTCGCGTTGGTCCAAAGCTCGATCTGCGCCAGGACCTGGTTCGAGAAGCTGGCGCTCATGACGAAGGACGGGTGGCCGGTGGCGCAGCCCAGGTTCACCAGGCGGCCTTCCGCCAGCAGCAGGATGCGCTTGCCGTCCGGGAACTCGATCTCGTCGACCTGTTCCTTGACATTGTGCCAGGTCAGGTTGCGCAGGGCGTCGACCTGAATTTCGTTATCGAAATGGCCGATATTGCAGACGATCGCCCGATCCTTCATAGCGCGCATGTGGTCGATGGTGATGACGTCGCGATTGCCGGTCGCCGTGACGAAAATGTCGGCGCGCGCCACGACGTCTTCGACGGTCGTGACTTCATAGCCGGCCATCAGCGCCTGCAGGGCGCAGATCGGATCGATTTCCGTGACCAGGACCCGCGCGCCCTGGCTGCGCAGGCTTTCGGCCGAGCCCTTGCCGACGTCGCCATAGCCGCAGACGACCGCGACCTTGCCGGCGAGCATGACGTCGGTCGCGCGCTTGATGCCGTCGACCAGGCTCTCCCGGCAGCCATAGAGGTTATCGAACTTCGACTTGGTCACGCTGTCGTTGACGTTGATCGCCGGACACAGCAGCTTGCCCGCACGCGCCATCTCATAGAGGCGGTGGACGCCCGTCGTGGTTTCTTCCGAAACGCCGCGGACCTGGGACATCAGCGCCGTGTGCTTCTCATGCATGACGACCGTCAGGTCGCCGCCGTCGTCGAGCAGCATGTTCGGGCGCCAGCCGTTCGGGCCTTCGATCGTCTTGTCGACGCAATCCCAGTATTCGGCGTCGGTTTCGCCTTTCCAGGCAAAGACCGGCGTGCCGCCGGCCGCGATCGCCGCCGCCGCATGATCCTGGGTCGAGAAGATGTTGCAGGACGACCAGCGCACATCGGCGCCGAGGGCGTTCAGGGTTTCGATCAGGACTGCGGTCTGGATGGTCATGTGCAGGCAGCCGGCGATGCGCGCGCCCTTCAGCGGCTGCGCCGCGCCGAATTCCGACCGAAGCGCCATCAGGCCCGGCATTTCGGTTTCGGCGATGGCGATTTCCTTCCGGCCATAATCGGCGAGCGAAATATTCTTGACCTTGTAGTCCTGCATGGCGCGAGCGGCTCCTGGAGCGTGGGGGTAGTGCGAAAAACAACCGCGGGCGACAGGGCCGACGGCGACGAATTGCACCATATAACACATCGTGCATATGGGCGACATAGCCTATCCCGCGGCCAGGGCAAGGACGGGCCGCCGAAAGCGGCCTCAGAGCGTATCGCCGCCCTTGTTGACGAAGGCGACGATGGCGTCGACGGCGGGCTGCGCTTCAGGCCCCGTCGCGTGGAAGCTCAATTCGACGCCGGGGGAAGCGCCCAGGGTCAGCAGGCCGAGGATCGAGCTTGCTTCCTCGGTCTCGCCATTGCAGTCGACCAGCACCGTGGCGTCATAGGCTTTCACCAGTTCGGCGATGGCGGCAGAGGGCCTGGCGTGTAGGCCCTTCGGGTTGCTGATGACGACAGCGCGCCTGTAGGCCCCTGCCATGGCGATCACGCCTTGTCGCCCAGGACCGCGCTCGCCGTGCGGATATACTTGCGTCCCGCAGCTTCCGCGGATGCGGCGCACGCTTTCAGGTCGTTGCGCTCGCGGCTTTGGGCGATATTCACCAGCATCGGCAGATTGAAGCCGGCGATCACCTCGATATGGGCGTTCTGCATGATCGAGATGGCCAGATTGGATGGCGTGCCGCCGAACATGTCGGTCAGGACAATGACCCCGCCGCCGCTGTCGGCGCGTTTGACCGCGGTCATGATGTCCTGGCGCCGCACGGTCGGATCGTCGTCCGGCCCGATCGCGATGGCTTCGGCGCCGGTCATCGGCCCGACCACATGCTCCGCCGCGCGCAGGAGTTCATGGGCCAGCGCTCCATGGGATACAAGCACGACGCCAATCATGCCGCGCCCTCGACGTCGTTCATCGGTGACCTCCGCTCGATTTCCCGATGGCCGATGCGCACGGGCCAGCCGCGCTCGCCCAGATAGGCGCCAAGCTGTTCCGTCACCGCGACCGATCGATGCCGGCCGCCCGTACAGCCGATCGCGACCGTCAGATAGCTTTTGCCTTCAAGTTCGTAAAGCGGCAGCAGATAAATCAGCATGTCCTGCAGGCGGTCCATGAAGCCCTGGAAGTTCGGATCGCGCTGAATAAAGGCGGCGACGTCGCCGTCCAGGCCGGTCAGCGGCCTGAGCGCATCCTCATAATGGGGGTTGGCCAGGAAGCGGACGTCGAAGACGAGATCCGCGCCGCGCGGCGCGCCCTTGGGGAAGGAGAACGATTCCAGCGTCAGGCTGAGATGGCGTTCGGTGTTGCCGCCGAAACCGGCTTGAATCAGGCGGCGCAGTTCCCGGCCCGAGAGCAGCGACGTGTCGATGACCCGTTCCGCCTGGGCGCGCAAAGGCTCCATCGTCGCCCGTTCCAGGCGGATGCCTTCGACCGGCGAACCGGCGTCCGCGAGCGGGTGGCGCCGGCGGGTTTCGGTGAAGCGCCGGATCGCGACCTCAAGATCGCAGTCGAGGAACAGCAGCCGGGCGCCGGGATAGTCCGCCAACAGGCGCTTGATCGCCTCAAGCGAGAAGCCCCGACTGCGGATGTCGACGCCGATCGCGAGGCCGGCGCTGTTTTCGCAGGCCTCGATCAAGGCCGGCAGGACGGTCAGCGGCGGATTGTCGATCGCGTCGAAGCCCGCGTCCTCCAACGCATGCAGCGCCGTTGACTTGCCGGCTCCCGATATGCCGGTGACGATGATGATATTCGGTCGCTTGGGCACGAACTGCAGACCCTATGGGATTAGCGGCGTCCTTACGCCGAAATGCGCTGAAATTATGTTTTAGATCAAATATCCGCTTCCGGGCGTTACCGCCTGAGCGTGGTTCGATCTAGGCGACAAACCAAGTATCGGGCTTCGGCCGCCGCTTTTCAACCGGCGGATGGCAGGGCCGCGGTAAATCTGGCGCCGATCACGGTCCGGTCGGGCGCGAGGCGGTTCTCCGCGATCAGGGTTCCGCCGTGGGCCGCCATGATCTGGCGCGAAATCGACAGGCCGAGGCCGGAATGGCTGCCGAAGGCTTCCGCGACCGGCCGCTCGGAATAAAACCGCTCGAAGATCGCGTCTTCCTTGCCGGGCTGGATGCCGGGGCCTTCGTCCTCGACCGTAACGACGATCTGTCCGTCGCGCGCCGCCAGCCGAAGTTCGATGCGGCCGCCTGGGGGGCTGAAGGACCGCGCGTTGGCGATCAGATTGCGGAAGACCTGCCCCAGCCGGACCTCAAGGCCGTTCACCAGCGCCCTGTCGCGGATCGAGGACGCGACCTCGAGCCGGAGGCTCGGCCCCGGCCGTTCCTCCAAAGCCGTCGTTTCGATTTCCACGAGGGTGCGCAGCATGTCGGCCAGATCGACCGGCTCGACCGCCTCGCGGGTCAGCTCCGCATCCAGGCGGGATGCGTCCGAGATGTCGCTGATCAGCCGGTCGAGCCGGTGCACGTCATGCTGGATGACCGCGAGCAGCCGGTTGCGGCGTTCGTCGTCCTTGACGCGAGCCACGGTTTCAACCGCGCTTTTCAGCGACGTGAGGGGATTCTTGATCTCATGGGCGACGTCGGCGGCGAAACGTTCGGTCGCGACCATGCGGACCCGGATCGCATCCGTCATCTCCCGGAGCGCGGTCGAAAGATCGCCGATTTCGTCGCGGCGGGCGGAAAAGTCCGGAATGACCTGTTCCAGCGTCGTCCGGCCGCGCGTCCGGTCCGCAGCTTGCGCCAGCGCCCGCAGCGGCCTGGAGATCGCGCCGGCGAGATACAGGGTCGCGAGAAAGGACAGCGCCATCGCGCCGGCGAACAGGCGCAGGATATCGAAGCGCACGCTCCTGACGGCCGCCGCCACCCGGTCGGCCTCGTGGGACAGCAGCACGGCGCCGACGACCTGCTTGAACCGCCGGGTCGGGGCCGCCGCCGTCAGCATCAGGCGCCCGTCCGGCAGGCGGCGGACCATGCCCGAGGTCTCGCCGGCGAGCGCGTCGACAGCTTCAGGATAGTCGACCGCCGTCTGGTCCTGCCGCTCGTGATAGAGCGGGCGGCCGCGCACCAGCTGCTCCCAGAGCGGCGAGATATGGTCGTAGATGCGATTGAAGGTGTGCTCGACGCCGCTGGCCGGGTCGGGGGGCGGCAGGGGCTCGACTTCGATCAGCCCGGTCGCGCCTAGCACCTTGCGGCTATCGACCAGCAGCGCGCTGCCGGGCTGGAACAATCGAACCCTCGGCGCGCCGGGGCTGGCGAAGCGGTAGACCAGGCGCCGGGCGATTTCCTGGTCCAGCACGACCTCGTAGCCGCGCGGGCCGTCGCGCTCCCGGCTGGCGGTCTCGCCGAGCGCGTCCGCGACCAGGGTCGCCTTGGCTTTCAGGACGCCGAGCTCGCTTTCGATCAACTCGGCCTCATAGCCCTCCAGGTAGAGCAGGCCCGTGACCAGAACCGCCGGCCCGATCAGATTGACCAGCAGCATGCCGCGGGCGAGCGGCGAGAACCAGCGCCGCCGTCGCTGGCGGCGGACGGCGCGCGCCCGGCGGTCCAGCCGCTCGGGGCGGGAATCTCCCTTGAGTTGGCCCCCCCGCAAGATGCGTCGCTATTCGGCTTTGTAGCGATAGCCGACGCCGTAGAGGGTTTCGATCTGGCTGAAGTCCGCATCGGTTTCGCGGAGCTTCTTGCGCAGGCGCTTGATGTGGCTGTCGATGGTTCGGTCGTCGACATAGATGCTGTCGCCGTAGGCCGCGTCCATCAACTGATCCCGGGTCTTGACGAAGCCCGGCCGGATCGCGAGCGCCTTCAGCAGCAGGAACTCCGTGACGGTCAGATTGACCGGCTTGCCTTGCCACGCGCAGAGATGGCGGGCGCCGTCCATGACGAGGGCGCCGCGGGTGAATTGCTCCGTGCCGGACTGGGCGGTTTCCTCGCCCAATTCGACCCGGCGCAGCAGGGTCCGGATACGCTCGACCAGCAGGCGCTGGGAAAAGGGCTTGCGGATGTAATCGTCGGCGCCGAGACGCAGGCCCAGCACTTCGTCGACCTCATCGTCCTTCGAGGTCAGAAAGATGATCGGCAACGAGGATGTGCGGCCGCGCAACTTCTGCAGCAGCTCCATGCCGTCCATGCGCGGCATCTTGATATCGAGCACGGCGAGATCGACGGGCGTCTGCCCGATGCCCCTGAGCGCCGCTTCGCCATCGGTATAGGAATCGACCGCGAAGCCCTCGGCCTCAAGCGCCATCGCTACCGACGTCAGGATGTTGCGGTCGTCATCGACGAGAGCTACGCGCTGCGACATATCCATGCACCTTCTCCATGTCATTGGTTCAATATAGGGATCGCTGCCGATTGTGGCCAAAATTCGTTGACGCGGCGCCGCTTGCGCGAATTGTGGCGACGGTGTTTGCTTTCCGTCCATGAATACAGACATCCGATTGGCCGTCGATATCGGCGGCACCTTCACCGACCTCGCGCTGGAAGGCCCGTTCGGTCACCGTTCCCACAAGCTCCTGACGACGCCTGAAGCGCCGGAACAGGCAGTGATCGAGGGGGCGGCAAAAATCCTCGCCGACGCCGGGATCGCGCCTTCGGATGTCAAGCTGGTGATCCACGGCACGACGCTCGCGACCAATGCGATCATCGAGCGCAAGGGCGCCAAGACCGCGCTGGTCACGACCAAAGGCTTCCGGGACGCGGTCGAAATCGCCTACGAGCACCGCTTCGATCAATACGATCTCTACATGGAGCGGCCGCCGGCGCTTGCGCCGCGCCATCTCCGCTTCGAGGCGACCGAGCGCATGGCGGCCGATGGGTCGGTCCTCCTGACCCTGGACGAAGCATCGGTCCGGGCGCTGATCCCGGCGATCGAGGCGGAAGGCGTGGCGGCGCTCGCGGTCGTGTTCCTGCATTCCTACGTGAACCCGGAGCACGAGCTCCGCGCCGGCGCGATCCTGGCCGAAGGCCTGCCCGGCGTCGCGATCACGCTCAGCCACCAGGTCTGCCCGGAAATTCGGGAATATGAGCGGACATCGACCGCGCTTGCGAACGCCTATGTGCAGCCGCTGATGGCCGGATATCTGGAACGGCTCGCATCCGGCCTGAAGACCGCCGGCCTCGACTGCCCGCTCCTCCTGATGACATCGGCGGGCGGGGTCGTGAATGTCGAGGCGGCCATGGCGGAGCCGGTCAGGCTGGTCGAGTCCGGCCCGGCTGGCGGCGCGATCCTGGCGGCGGGACTGGCGGCGGCGAACGGCGAAGCCCAGGCGCTGGCGTTCGATATGGGCGGCACGACGGCCAAGCTGACATTGATCGACGATTTCCAGCCGCAATATGCCCGCAGCTTCGAAGTGGCGCGCGCCTACCGTTTCCTGAAAGGCAGCGGCCTGCCCTTGCGCATTCCCGTCATCGACATGGTGGAGATCGGCGCCGGCGGCGGCTCGATCGCCCGGCTCGACGAATTGCAGCGCATCACGGCCGGGCCGGACAGCGCCGGCGCCGCGCCGGGACCGGTCGCCTACGGCCGGGGCGGGACGCTGCCGACGATCACCGACGCCGACCTCGTCATGGGCCGGATCGACCCCGGCAATTTCGCGGGCGGCCGGATGACGCTGGACGGCGTCGCGGCCGAAGCTGCGATCCTCCGGGATATCGGCAAGCCTCTGGGGCTGGATGCCGTCGCGGCGGCGGCCGGCGTCGGCGAGATCGTCGACGAGAACATGGCGAACGCCGCCCGCGTCCATGCGGTCGAGAACGGCAAGGACACCGAAGGACGCACAATGATCGCATTTGGCGGCGCTGCGCCGCTGCATGCGGCGCGCCTCGCCCAGAAGCTTGGCATCCGCCGGGTCATCGTGCCGAAGGGCGCGGGCGTCGGCTCCGCCTTCGGTTTCCTCGCGGCGCCGATCGCCTATGAGGTCGCCCGCTCGCGCCTCGTGCAGCTGAAGCATTTCGACGCCCGCGGCCTCTCCCAGCTCTTTCAGACGATGCGCGCCGAGGCCGAGGCGGTCGTGCGCCTGGGCGCGCCGACGGAGCAACTGGTCGAGCGGCGCGTCGCCTATATGCGCTACCGGGGCCAGGGCCACGAGATCGCCGTGCCGCTGGAGCCGCGCGACTACGGGCCGGAGGACGCCGAGACCCTGAAAGGCGCGTTCGCAAAGGAATATGCCGCGCTCTTCGGGCGGACGATCCCGAAGCTCGAGGTCGAGGCGATCACCTTCACCCTGGCGCTCGCCACATATCGAGCGCCGCCGGACCGCATCCCCGATGTCGCCGCCAGGCCCGCGCCTGCGCCCAAGGGCAAGCGCACGGTCTTCGACCCAGCCAGCGGCGCCGCCCATCAGGCGTCGATCTACCAGCGCCTGGATCTGGAAGCCGGAGCGACGCTCGACGGGCCGGCGCTGATCGTCGAGGACGAAACCACCACGGTCGTGCCGCCGGGCTTCACCGCGATGGTGAACGCAGGCGGGCATATCGTGCTCATCCGAGAGGAGGGCTGATCCCATGTCCAGACCCGCACATGACGCCATGGCGCGCATCCGCTATCAGGTGATGTGGGACCGGCTGCTGTCGGTCGTCGAAGAACAGGCGCAGACCCTGGTTCGCACCGCGTTTTCGACATCGACCCGGGAAGCGGGCGACGTCTCCGCCGGCGTCTTCGACCTGAAGGGCCAAATGCTGGCCCAGGCGGTCACCGGCACGCCCGGCCATATCAACTCGATGGCGCGCGCCGTCGTGCATTTTCTGCGCGAGTTTCCGGCCGAAACCATGCGCCCCGGGGACAGCTACATCACCAACGATCCCTGGATGGGCACCGGCCATCTGCACGATCTGACCGTCGTCTCGCCTTGCTACAAGGACGGCAAGATGGTCGCGCTGTTCGCCTGCACCAGCCATCTGGTCGATATCGGCGGCGTCGGCCAGTCGCCGGACGGGCGGCAGGTCTATCACGAAGGCCTCTACATCCCGATCCTGCCGCTGATGCGCGACGGCAAGATGGAGGAATGGCTGCTGAAACTGGTGCGCGCCAACGTCCGCGAGCCGATTCAGGTCGAAGGCGACATCTACGCCCTCGCCGCCTGCAACGAGACCGGGGCGCGCCGCCTGCTCGCCATGATGAAGGAATATGCGCTCGAAAGTCTGGACGATCTCGGCGCCTTCATCATCAAGACCAGCCGCGACGGCATGACCGCCGCCATCGCCAAGCTGCCTAAGGGAACTTGGACCGCCGCCATGCGGATCGACGGCTACGAGGAGCCGATCGATCTGGTCGCGACGCTCACCATCGCCGACGATGTGGTCACGGTCGATTTCGACGGTTCGTCCGGCGTCTCCGACCGCGGCATCAACTGCCCCATGTGCTACACGGAGGCCTATACCGCCTTCGGCGTGAAATGCGTCGTGGCGCCGTCGATTCCGAACAATGCCGGCACGCTCGACGCCATTCTGGTGACAGCGCCGGAGAACACGATCGTCAACGCCCTGCATCCGGCCGCCGTCGTCGCGCGCTCGACCATCGGCCACATGCTCCCCGACGTGGTCTTCGGCTGCATCGAGCAGGCGATGCCCGGCGTCGTGCCGGCGGAAGGCACGTCGAATTTGTGGACGATCAAGCTGGGCTCCGGCCATGGCATGACCGTGCGCGGCTCCGGCCAGGCGACGCCGTTCATGGTGAACTCTTTCCATTCCGGCGGCGCCGGCGCGCGCGCCGCGCAGGACGGCCTCTCCGCGACGCCCTATCCGAGCGGCGTGCGCAATGTGCCGGTCGAAGCGACGGAGGCGATCACGCCGATGGTCGTCTGGCGGAAGGAGTTGCGGCAGGATAGCGGCGGCCCCGGCCGTCAGCGCGGCGGCCTTGGCCAGATCATGGAGATAGAAAACCGCGAGGGCGCGCCCTTCGGCATTTTCGCGACGTTCGAGCGGGTGCATTACCCGCCGCGCGGCCGCTCCGGCGGCGCCAATGGCGCGAACGGCCGCTTGCGCCTCGCGTCCGGGACGGAGATGCGCAACAAGGGCTTCCAGACCATTCCGGCGGGCGAACGCCTGATCATCGAGATGCCCGGCGGCGGCGGCATCGGCGATGCGGCGACGCGGGCGCCGGAAAAGGTCGCGGCGGACGTGCACGCGGGCTTCGTCACGGCCGAGGCCGCGCGGGCGATCTACAAGGTGGCGCTCGATCCGTCGGGCAAGGTCGATCCGGCCGGGACAGCCGCGCTCCGGGGCTGACGGAGATGGCGAACGCGCTTCTCTTCCTGCAGACCGGCGGCACCATCGACAAGGACTATCCGCAAGGCGAGGCCGACCACGGCTATGCCTTCAAGATCGGCGCGCCCGGCTTCGCCGCCGTGCTCGCCCGCGCCAAACGCCCGCCGCCCTGGCGGACGGCGACGGTCCTGCAAAAAGACAGCCTGGACATCACCGACGCCGACCGCGCGGCGATCCGCCAGGCCGTCCTGGACGCCCCCGAGACCCGCATCGTCATCACCCACGGCACCGACACCATGCGCCGGACGGCGGCCGCCCTGGCGGACGTGCCGGGCAAGACCATCGTCCTGACCGGCGCCATGCTCCCCGAAAAATTCCGGGACTCCGACGCCGACTTCAACCTCGGCATGGCCGTCGCGGCGGCCGACTGGCTGCCGGC